>JBPCMI010000082.1:0-49657 GCA_051002415.1 Pyrinomonadaceae bacterium | reverse complement strand
TTCTCGGAGTGTCAACTCGGGGCGAAAGAACGCGGTATCACCGCGGCAGTGGCAATAGGTGCAGTGGTTGCGGGTTCCGCCTTACTTGCCGGCCCAGTTTCCGGCGCCTCCATGAATCCTGCAAGGTCCCTGGGCCCCGCGCTTGCTGCAAATGATCTGCAAAGCCTTTGGATTTATCTAACTGCACCGCTCATCGGAGCGGCTTTATCAGTCCCGCTCTGCCGCTGGATAAGACCGGCGGGTTGTCGTTGCGCCGCGCAGGAAAACGCTTGTTAAGAACCAAAACAAATTATGAGTGCGAGAAAAAAGAAACGAGTGCTGTTCGTCTGTGTGGAGAACTCCAATCGCAGCCAGATGGCAGAAGCGTTCGCGCGAATTCACGGTGACGAGATAGTCGAAGCCTTCAGCGCTGGTTCACGACCCTCAGGAACGATCAACCCGCGGGCGGTGAAGTCGATGCTCGAGCTCGGCTACGACCTAAGGGCGCACACCTCAAAGTCTCTGTTAGATATTCCTGACATCGAATACGACTATGTCGCAACGATGGGTTGCGGCGACGAGTGTCCCTTTATCCGAGCTAGATGGCGTGAAGACTGGGAGATTCCGGATCCAAAGTTCATGGAGCCTGACGCCTTTCGCATGGTGCGGGACGAGATCGAAGCGCGAGTTAAGGCAGTCATAGCGAAATTGGCCACCGACCTTTAAGTAATCGGGTCATTGAGTCAATGAGTCATTGAGTCACTGAGTCATTGAGTCACTGAGTCATTGAGTGATTGAGTGATTGAGTCATTGAGTCATTGAGTCATTGGGTCATCGGGTGATTAGCCTGGCAATTCTCAATGACTCAATGACCCGATGACTCAATTCCTATCACTCAATCCCGTTCAGAACCGGATCACGGTGTCGAACTGCAGCCGGGTCGTCGCCCGATTCAACGAGCCCGGCGGTGTCGTTCCAAACGCACCCAGCACGCCGTTCGGGCGCTGCGTCACAATTCCAATCACCGAGAAAGTTACGCGCGGATCTGCGGCGTAGGAAAACTGCATCCGATGGCCGCGCATGTCTGATTGCTGCGTGATGTCAGACATGTTGAAAGGCGTAAGCACTGCGTCTTTCTCAATCCTCATGAACGTGTAACCAAGTTGCATGTCGCCGCGCGCGCGCGTTGAGCCCACCTGCACTTCACCCCAAAAGCCGTGTCGTTCATTGTTCGGCAAGATTAAATCAGCGCCGCCCGGCCCTGCGGTCACCACGTCGCGCACGCGCGTGTTGGTGACAAAGTTAAGGAACACCGTAACCGGCCACCGCTTGCTGTGTTTCAACTCGAGTTTGGCGAGCAGGTCGACCAGATTGAAACCGGAAGCGAGCCGTCCATCGCGATTAGTAGCATTGTTGCTCGCGTTGGTGAGGCCGAGATTTGCATTCCCCGCCACGAGGAAGTCGCGCGGAATCGAAACTTGTGTAGTGATAGTTTGCGCCGGCGTGTTAGCTGTCGCGGGAATCGTGATTGTGATCGGAAGCTGTAACTGACTGCCAAAGACCTGGACGGGAGAAATGAACTGTGTGCCGGAAAAATAAAGGTCGGCGAGTGAGAGGGTGAGTGCGACTTTTGAGCTCGGCTCGAATCGCGCTCGGACCTGCCCGCCGAAAAGCGCCAGGTCCCGTCCGTCACGTCGCGAACGTTCAATGTTAACAGTGCCATCCGCATTACGTACGAATGCGGAATTGCGCTCGAGAAACGGCGATTGCCAGGCAACAAAGCTGAGCTCCCTTAACTTTGAGCCCTTGAAGTTTTGTGTGTACGACTCGTTGAAGCCTTCGATCATCAAGTCGCTGTCGATGGTCAGCTCCGTGAAACTCCAAGGTGGCTCAAATTTGCCGCCTTGTAATCGCAGTCCAGGCGCGGCTTTGGGTTTATAAGTGATGAAAGCCTGGTCCAGCCCGAAAGGCTTGCGGTTGTAAAAGTCAGTAAGTGTTTGATTGGTGGAAATATTGTCGGCGAAGCTGCCGGTTGCGACACGGAGTCCCCAATCGAATTCATCGCCTATCGAACCGCGCATCGCCAGCCGCGCGCGTACCCGCATCCGATGGCGTGCACTCAGCTCATTTCCGAGGGCCGCCGGGTTGTTGCCACTCGCGAGATTGTTGGAGAGACCAAAGAACGATTCCGAACGCAGCCGAATATCGCCGCTGAACTTGATCGCTCCAATTTCCGAGATGCGACCCTCAACCTTCTTCAACCGATCCTCAACTGAAGGCGTTTGCGCAGCAGCAACTGAGACTTCCGAATTGTTTGGATTCAAAGCGGGAGGCATGGGTGCCGTCTCTGCGTTAGCGTTGCCTGGCGCCACCAGTCTTGCTGTCAAAAGTTTGATCGTTTCCTGTTGCTCGATCATCAACCTGCGCAGCGCTTCCAACTGGTTATGCTGATCGCGAACGGCTTCTTCAAGCGCGCTCAGACGGGCGGCCTCATCCTTTGGCTCGTTCGATCGTGCGGGCGTGTGCGCAATCAGCGCTGCGGGCGTCGAAGCCGCAGGAGCAATCGGGCCGACTGCCTGACAGAAAACTCCAGGCGCGCTAATCAAACAGATCGCCACGCCGGCGAACAGCAAAAGACTGCACCTCAGAAAGTTTTTCATGTTGTCCTCCCGCAGGATAAATAGAGAACGCCAGCTTAGTTATGACGAGTGAACTCAAACTTAACGTGATGTTAAGTTTATGTGAAGGTCGGCGATGCCCATCGGCAATTATCTAAGGCTACGAAAAGATCGGCCACAGATAATTGTAGATTTCCGCGGATGCCGGATCAGTGGGCTAAAAAGTGAAGAGTATTGGATCGCTGGCGTCTCGCCCGCAGTGAGCACAAAGCGCGAAGAACGCTGTCCACATAATCCGAGCTGTACGGCGTTCCTGCGGCGCGCGTACCCGGTTCAGGAGTAGAGTTCTTCAATCAACTCGCCAAACTTCTCATCAATCACGCGACGCTTTACTTTGAGAGTAGGCGTTAACTCACCGTTGTCGATGCTGAATTCTTCCGGCAACAAGGCGACGCGACGCACGCGTTCGTAATCGGCCAGCTCGGCCGTCAAAGTGGCTGCGTCGCACTGCACAATCTTGATCGCTGGTGGGAATTCACTAAGTTCGCGCCGGTCCGTCGGGAACTCTATTTCCGCTTCTGTGAGTGCCTGTTTCACTGCTTCCCACTCCGGTACGATCAAAGCAGCGGGTTGTTTTCGGCCCGTTCCGACAACGACAACCTGGCTGACGAACTCACTCTGCTTGAGGAAGCTCTCGATCAGTTGCGGCGCCACATACTTCCCGTTCGAAAGTTTGAAAAGGTCTTTCTTGCGATCCGTAATGTAAAGCCGGCCGGCATCATCGAGATGGCCGACGTCGCCCGTAGAGAACCAACCGTCTTGAAGCACTGCCGCCGTGGCTTCAGGCTGACCGTAGTAACCCTTCATCACGTTTGGGCCGCGCAACAAGATTTCACCGTCAGCCGCAATCTTCACCTCGATGCCGGGAAACGGCAAGCCCACCGAACCAACATGATTGTCTTCCGGCCGATTGGCGGAAACGATGCAAGTCTCTGTTGCGCCGTAACCCTGCAGCACAGGAATTCCGGCAGCAAGAAATGAATAAGAAAGTGCCGGAGATAGCGGCGCGCCACCTGAGACAAAAAATCTGAGTTTGCCGCCGACACCGTCGCGCCATTTCGAGAAGACTAGCCGGCTGGCGATCCTTTGTCGCAGCGCCAAACCCGCCGGCACACGCTGGCGCTTGTCCTTTAATTCCGCATAACGTTGGCCCACAGCAAGAGCGCGCAGAAACACCTTGCGCTTCCAACCCTTCTCCGCCATGCCCTTCTTTACAATGCGGTGATAAACCTTTTCGAATAGACGCGGCACGGCGGTCATTACCGTGGGACGAACTTCTTTCAAATTCTCTCCCACTTGATCAAACGACGCTGCGTAGTAAACCGAGACGCCGGAGTAACAGAAAATGTAGAAGCCGGTGCGTTCGAAAATGTGGGAGAGCGGCAAGACTGAAAGTGCCGTGTCGCTCGAGTTAATGGGAAGCGCGCCGGTGATTGAAAGTACGTTAGAGATGAAGTTGCTGTGCGTGAGCATCACGCCTTTGGGTTCGCCAGTGGTACCCGAGGTGTAGATGATCGTAGCCAGATCTTGCGGCTGAACGGCACTAAGGAAGTCGGAAAACGCGGCCGGCTTTTCACGATGCTGTTGGTTCCCCGCCTCCTCCAGCGAGCTCAGTGACATTGAATGCTCGATGGTTTCGGTGCCCTCAGCGTCGAAGAAGATCAGCTTCTCGAGAAACCCGAGCCGGTCCAGCGCCTTGTGCGCGTGCTTGTAGAGACGGCGGTTGGAAATGAAGAGAACGCGCGCGCCCGAATCGGTAAGAATGTAACGAACCTGATCAACCGCCTGGGTCGTGTAAATCGGAACATTGACGGCTCCGAGACTGAGAATCGCGAGGTCCACAATCGACCACTCAGGACGATTTTCCGATAACAATGCCACTCGATCGCCGCGTCTGATTCCTCGAGCTGCAAGTCCGAGGGCAACATTGCGCACCCGCTCGGCGACAGTCGCCGCGCTCGTATGAAGCCACTCGCCGCCAACCTTATGATTGAGCGCGTCAGCCTTGCCGTGGCGCAGTGTCGCAGTAAGGCAAAGTGCCGGAACCGACGAAGTCTCCGCGATGACAAGTTCTTTCTCTTTAGTTTTAGCGGAAGCCACCATCAGAAATTGGTCTTTGGTCTTTGTCTTTCGTCTTTGTCTTTGAACTTGGTGCTTTGAACTTTGATCTTAGTGCCCGAAAAAACTGCCTTCTGCTTTCCGCCTTCTGCCTTCTGCCTTCTGTCGCCTGCCTCCTGCCGCCTGCTCCTGCCTTCACGCTAGCCCGGTGAAATCATTATGGGCCCCGAGTCTTCCATGCGGCGGCGACGACGACGCTTGCGTTTGGATGGTTGTTCCACGCGACCGTTCATCGTCGCGAGCGCCGCCATTACCAGAAACAGCAAAGCGTTTGCCGTGGTATGCAGTGTGAAGTCAAAAAAGCTGTGCACTAACACGGCAAAGCAACCGGCTAGCGCACCCAGAGCCACACCACTGCGATAATCGTCAGGCGATTCGCGCCGGGCGAAGCCGTAGCGAAACAGCATCACGACAAACATCAGACCGAGCGCCGCGCCGATTATTCCGCCATCCGACATGATCTGAAGATAATCATTGTGCACCTGCTCGAGACGAAACGAGCCATTCCGTGAATCGTAACGCGTGTAAACCGTGGGGAATGCGCCCAAACCGGTGCCGACAACCGGGTGGGCTTTGATGATGTCGAGCGTGACATTCCAAAAGTGTGCGCGGCCGGTGGTGGGATCTTCCGAGTTGACTGTGCCGGCAAAGCGACTCAAGGCTGACTCGCCTCCCAACAAAACCACTCCTGCAAAAAGAACGACAATCAAACTTAACGCGAATGCGGCGCGCAAAGCTACTCGTTTGATCCTTTGGGATTTCTCCTGAACTTCACGAGTTTTTCGTTTGCGAAAGCCTGACATCACCAACAGGAACAGAATCTCAGCAACAAGACTAATCACGCCGCCACGCGAGTTTGTCATCACCAACGCCACTCCCATCAGCACCGCTGCAAAGATATACGCAAAGCGCTTGTCTTTCTCCAGCGAGCCCGCGAAGAGCATTCCGAGGGGCAGGGCCATCGTCAGTTCCATATAACCCGCGAAGTGATGGCGGTTGATGAAAGGACCGAAGGCGGTGCTTTGCGTCAGCTCGCGTATCCAGAACACTTTGCTGGTAGTGAATGATTGCGTTAGTCCGAAGATTGCCAGCATGAACCCAAAGATAGTGATCGTGCGCACGAGGATTCGGAGCCGGTGTGGCGTGTCTGTGAAAACCAGAGTGGCAGCGAAATAAACGAAGAGCGTTGCTACATCGGCCAGGATCAGAGTTGTCGCGTAAGGATCGAGCGAGAGCGACTTAACCGCGGGAATTGAAAGTCGATTAACAGCCTCCGCGCTACGCAACGGCAGCAATTGAATTAACCCCAGCAATAACATTCCCAAGATCGGGAGTTGCAAAGGATTCCGGCTGAGGCGTAGCACCCCAAGATGCCAACCATCCAGTATCCACAGGAAGACGATGGCGAGAGCGCCGAGGTTAAAAATCGCCAGTGCCCAATTGTGATTTGTGCCAAAGGCGAGAGCGGTGAGCACAATCGCCCCGCATAGACCGAGAAAGATGAAGCGACTCGCGAGTGTATGGGGCACCCGGTGAATCGTCGCTTCCGCCGCCGCGCCAGCGGTCTCGCCTGTTACTTCCGCCGGCGCGTTAACCGCGACGTTGGAGATTGAAGTTGTCATACCAGACAGTCCCGTAGATTGGGCAACTACCTTCCGGCGGACACGCGTTTCGCTGCAGACGCATCCTGATCGCCTGAGTCTTGGGTCCGGTTTTAAGGCTAAACTTTATTACTTTCCAATCGCTGGTGCCGCCCGGAGTTTCTTCTGATTTGGCCAACAGCTTACCTTCAACTTCGTCAAAGATCGCGACTGACAATAGGTCCGCACTCTCTAACTTCTGCGTCTTGACGGCGTACTCGAGTTCGTATTCGGTGTCGGGCGAGATCGGTATCAGTTGTGATACATCGACTGCATCGAGCCGGCTTCGCACCTGAAACAGAAGGCGCAAGCTGCGGCCGCTCTGGTATCCCTGCGCTGGATCAATTCCAATCTGCGCCTGGGGCGTGGACGTTACTTTCCAACCAAAGAATGATCCTTCGTGATAACCAAGACCTGATTCGAAGCCGGCGTCAACAAACTTCCCGTCCGTACTATGAACCGCAGCAGGCGCGAGATCATTGGAAACGTCGGCTGCCTGATGAAACCGTTGGTAAGCGACGAGACTCTTAACGATTGCCTCGCCCGCCTCGCGATTCGCGCGGCGCTCATTTTCATTCAGACTCTTCCAGAGTCGAATGCCGTCTTCGAACCTTTGAAAGCCGATCAGATACTGGGCAAACCCAGCGCGCGCAGGCGCCGTTGATCCGACGGCGACGGTCAGAGCTTGAACGTCGTCGCTGTAAATCGACCAGGCGGCATTGAACAACTGCGGTTGAAATATCGCATCAGCTTCACTGGCGCGGCGCAGCTGAGCGAAGGCTTCAGGATAACGTTCGCGTCTTAATAAAAGGTTTCCCAAGTACCAACGGGGATAGGCGTATGCCGGGGCTAGCTCAACCGATCGACGCAAAGCTTTTTCAGCACGCTCGGGGTCTCCGGCCTGTTCGAGCGCTGTACCGAAATCCATCCAAAAGCGATAGTCGTTGGGCGAGAGGCTTGCAGCTTTCTCAAATTCCGCGAGCGTCTGCGGTAACTGATCGGCGGGAAGTTTCCGCTTCATGATCGCGCCCAGCCGCCAATGGGTGTGCGGGTCACGCGGCGCGAATTCGACAGCGCGCCGCGGCATCGACAATCCGCCTTCCTCGCTGCTCATATATTCCGCCATCGTGCTGCCTATATAAGCGCGTATGACAAACCATGAGCAGGCGAATGCTAACAGCAGTGTTAGAAACATTCCCACTCGCGAGGCAGTTTTGGTCGTGTCTATCTGAATGATGTCGGCCATTGGCGACTAAATCTTTGTTACGTCCTCGATGGTAATCTTCATGCGCTTCACTTCGATCTGTTCATCCCGGCAAGTGCGCGCAATGTCCTGCACCCTTTCTTCTGAAACTTTGGAGCTGGAGATTATCAGCTCGTCGGCTCCCATCTGTTTGCAAACCTGCGTCAAGTCGCCATTGGCCGCAAACACCTTTAGCCCATGGATCAGTTTGCCCTTCTTTGCCGGATCGTCGTCCAGGAATCCCACGGGAATGTAGCGCAATTCACGATTGTTCTGGAGTTCCCGCAAAAGCAACTCACCACCGTCGCCGGCACCGTAGATAAAGACGCGCCGGCCTTCACTAACTTTGGAATTCGGAAGCAACTGCCGAAACAGCCGGAACGCCATGCGGCTCCCCGCCAAAAACAGCAACATGAGAATGCCGTCAAGAACAAACACCGCTCGCGAAAACCCTTCAAAGCGAAAGGCAAAGAGCAAAACCATAACGCTGACGACCGAGCTGAGTACGACTGCTTTTACGAAAACGACCAGATCATCAAGGCTGGTATAGCGCCACAAACCCCGGTACACACCAATCGCCAGGAAGGTCGCCATCTTGATGAAGACGAGCACCGGTACCGTGCGCAAAAACAAAGTCCACGCCTGACTTCCGGAAAACGCGCCAAACTTGATCGCATAGGCGCTCCAATAGGCGAGCACAATCAGCACAACGTCGAGAAGCACTTCAAAAATGCGACGCTTGTAGGAGACATCAACCAGGAAGGTGTAAAGCGAGTTGTCTTTCAACGCCTGCGCTTCTTCACTCTGGTCATAAACTCTGACGCCGGCGAGATAGACACCCAGCAACGTCAGCAGGATCGTGAAGCCGGCGATCGCCGCCAGACTCACATCCAGTTTCATTCGTTGGACCAGCAGCGCGAGGATTCCCGACAGGGCCGCGAAACCGTAAAGCATCCAAACCGCATGCTGTTCTGACATGCCGAGCGCGACCAGACGGTGCGACGTATGATCGCGTCCGCCTTGAGAAGCCGCGCGCCCGGAGACTTTGCGCAGGATCGTGACGAAAGTCGTGTCGAAGATCGGGATAAACAGAACGAGAATGGGCACCGCAAGCACCGGTAAAAGGCTGCGCGAGCGGCCGCCCGCAACGTTCACCAAAGCCGAACTCGCCAGAAAGAATCCAATGAAGAGCGAACCACAGTCGCCCATGAAGATTGATGCCGGATTCGAGTTGTAAACCAGGAAACCGAGCAGCGCGCCCGCAAAAGTCATCATCATCAGCGCTTCGGTTAGCTGGCCCGTACTGAGAAAGTTGAGCGCCAGAAACGCCGAACCGATCACCGCAATCCCCGCGGCCAATCCGTCCATGTTATCGAGCAGGTTCACTGCGTTCGTGATTCCGATTAACCAGAAAATCGTCAGCACGACGTTGAGCGAATGCGACCCGGTCCAGGGCAGAGTCAATCCGTAGTAGATCACAAACGCCGAGCCCATGATCTGACCGATCAACTTCTGATAAGGCTTGGTATGAATCAGATCGTCGACGAGGCCGACAAGGAAGAGGAAAGCGCTGGCACTGATGATGACCCAGCTGTAGGAAACACTCGGATTACTGCTGTCAAAACCAAAAAGCTTGTCTGGACGAAAATAAAGGAGATGGCTGATGACTACTGACAGCCAGATTGCGACGCCGCCCAGCATCGCTGTTGGCTTCTTATGCCAGCGATCGCTTTTCGGTTTAGCCACCAGTCCGGTCCGTCGAGCGAAAGCACGAACGACGGGTGTCAGCCCCAGAGCCAGCCCAAAGGCCACCGCGACTGACAGCAGATTGAGAGGGCTAAAGGGCATAGTTCTGTGAGACTGGGCGGTCGAATTGTAATTTGAATTAGGGCGTTGAGAAGCTAGACGATCAGCGAGGAGCATGCAAGTGAAGACAGGATAATCAGCAGCGCTCGACCACGTAAGCAAAGAGTTCGGTCGCTATTTCCAGTCCTACTTGCAGAGCACCTAATCAGTGCATGGTTCTCAATGAAATCGAGGGCAACCCGACTGCCAATTTCACTTCGCTACCGAAGGTCGCCCGCTCTGGTGATCAATTACGCTTTGTAAAATTCCGTTGAGGGGCATTGTTGGCGCAAAACCTACGAGCTCCTTAATCTTGGAAATATCGGGGATGCGACGCGGCATGTCCTCAAATCCTTCCTCGTAAGCCTCATCGTAAGGAACGAAGATGATTTCTGAGTCCGACTTCGTCAGCTGCTTCACAAGTTTGGCGAGATCCAGAATTGTAATCTCTTCATTTGAACCGATATTGAAAACCTGCCCCACCGCGGTCGGCTGATCCATCAACTTGATCAGTGCTCCCACAACATCACCAACATAACCGAAACAGCGTCGCTGCAGGCCGTCGCCGTAAACCGTGAGCGGCCGACCAGCGAGAGCTTGCTTCACGAAGGTCGGGATCACCATTCCGTATTGCCCTGTCTGCCGCGGGCCGACTGTATTGAAAAGCCGGACGACGATGGTGGGCAGCTTTCGTTCGCGCCAGTAAGCAAGTGCGAGAAACTCGTCAATTGCTTTCGAGCATGCATAGCTCCAGCGGCCTTTTGTCGTCGCTCCCATAACGAGGTTGCCGTCCTCACGAAACGGAACATCGGTGCTGAGTCCATAGACTTCCGACGTCGAAGCGACGAGCACCTTCTTCTTCTTCTTGTTGGCGATGTTAAGAACTACTTCTGTGCCGCGAACGTTCGTTTCAATCGTACGGACGGGGCTTTCTACGATGAGTTTCACGCCCACCGCTGCCGCGAGATGAAACACAACGTCAACCTGGTCAATCAACTCTGCTGTTACCGGTTGGTTATGAACGCTATCAATCGTGTAGTGAAATTTCGGATTGCTTTTGAGGTGATGAATATTTTCAAACGTTCCAGTGGATAAATCGTCGATGACATAGACTTCGTCACCTCTTTCAAGATAGGCATCGGCCAAATGTGAGCCGATGAACCCAGCTCCTCCCGTAATCAATACTCGCAAATGTTTTCTCCTTAGACTGTTGAAATTATGAAAAATCAGCCGGCGCGCGATTCGATCCCTGCTTCCGTCGCTCCGGCATTTTGAGAAAGCGGAACGGTCTGTTGCAACCCGCGATACAGTGCGCGAATATCGTCAAGCAAACGCTCCCGCGAATAATTTCCCACGACGAACTCCCGGGCACGTGCTCCTAACTCCCTTCTGAGGTTCGCATCGGTAACAAGTCGTTCAAGTCCTGCCGCGAAAGCGACAGCATCACCCGGCCGAACACTGATGCCACGGCGACAAACCTGATATTGACTTGCCGGTTCGGCTTCACCCTCGGGTTCGCCTAACAAATCTACGACACCGCCGACCGCAGTCGACATCACCGGAAGACCGTTGGCCATTGCCTCAATCAGCGTCAACGGCGTGCCTTCATTCTTCGAGGATAACGCGACCGCCTCCAGTCCGGCGTAGAAATTCTCAGGATCCCGGCGACTGCCTGCAAAGATAACATCATCTTTAAGTCCCAGTGTCGCCGTGGTTCTTTCCAAACCCGCGCGCAAATTGCCGTCGCCGATCACGACAAACTTAACCGGCGCGTCCGCGTTCTTGTGCGCTGCTTTGAATTTTGAGATTCCCTGCAAAAAAAGTTCGTGGTTTTTGATTTCGGTCAGCCGACCAACAATACCTATTAGAATTTCGGAGTCTCGCACTCCCAGTTCATCGCGAAGAGCCTGCCTGCGCTTCTCAGGTGCCGCGAAGCTGCCGAGATCCAGACCGAGGGGAATCACCCGAAACTGCTCGGCGCGGCCGACGCCAAATGTCTCATGAATTTCCTTACGTTGTTGTTCGCTAACAACAATGATGCGGCTGGTGACCAGCCGCGCCAGCAGCTTTTCAATTATCAGAAAAGCCTTCGTCTTAAGCTTTCCATAGTAACCGTGAAAAATGTGACCGTGATAGGTATGCACGAAATGACAACGTCGCGGGCGGCCGATCAGTGTTGCCGGCGTAAACCAGCGATAGAGTAGACCGGCACTCCGGCCCACGGTACCAGCCTTTGCTGTGTGCGTGTGCACCACATCCGGCTGTTCTCGTTTGAATAGACGATAGAGCTTCCAAATCGTCAAGGCGTCCTTAAAGGAGATCTCACGACTCATCTCTTTCAACAGAAATGGACGCACACCGAGTGCAGCTGCAAAGTAACCCATGTCTTCTTCGCCTGGGGGAACCGAGCCCGCCACTAACAACGATTCCCATTCGCGGTCCTGCAAACCGGCCGTCAGCCACGCGACATGTTTGGCGGGTCCGCCCACATTAAGCCGAGCGATAACGCGGACGATCTTCATTTCGATTGTCGATTGCCAATTGCCGATTGCCGATTGGTTGTATCGTGATCTTGTAGCTCTTCCGCATCCAGGCTGCCGTCCTCAATCCGCAAACAATCGGCAATCGGCAATTGGCGATCGGTAATTTCTTCCTTGTTGGCTCCGGTTTCTGCCACGAGGTTTGAAGCGCGCCGCAAGCTATCGAAGGTGCCGGCGTCGGTCCACCAACCTTCCAACTCCTCCCACGTCATTTCGCCGCGCGCGATGTACGCGTTATTGACGTCGGTGATCTCCAGCTCGTTTCGACGAGATGGTTTTAAGGTGCGAATGATGTCATAAACCGAAGCGTCGTATATGTAAATCCCGATGACCGCATATTCCGACTTGGGAAACTCCGGCTTCTCCTCGATTCGTAAAACTTTTTCTCCATCTAGCTCAGGCACTCCAAAACGCTGCGGATCCGGCACTCGCTTCAAAAGAAGTTTTGCGCCGCCAGGCTGGTTGCGATAGGCGCGCACCGCGGCCGCGATATTGTTTTCGATGATGTTATCGCCGAGGACAACACAAACCGGCTCGCCGGCCGCGAAGTGTTCTACCAGACCAAGCGCTTCGGCTATGCCGCCTTCGCCTTCCTGATAAGTATAGTTGAGATGTTTCAGACCGAACGCCTTGCCGTTTCCCAGAAGCTTGAGAAAGTCTCCGGCGGAGTTTCCTCCAGTGACGATCATGATGTCCGTGATACCCGCATTCACGAGTGTCTGAATTGGGTAGTAAACCATTGGCTGGCCGTAGACGGGCAGTAAATGCTTATTCGTGACTGCGGTGAGCGGCCGCAATCGCATTCCTAACCCGCCTGCCAAAACAATGCCTTTCATTCAACTCTCCACAGACTCAATTTTATTCGTGGTTGTGAGTTTTGAGCTTAGAACTTTTAACTTTGGACGATTGGGCGATCAGCGTCGGTTGACTCTTTCTTAACGCATTCGTCGAGCTGCCCTAAAGAACCAAGTTGAAAGTACAAAGTTCTAAGTTCTATGTACAACGTTCCCGAATCAATCAATAAAACGTTCAAACCACAATTCCAACATCAGCAGTGTCCATAGCTGATGCGCATAGTCGCGTTCACCACTCGTGTGCAGCTGGATCATTTGCTTTACAGATTCCGGCTTGAAGAGGCCTCGGCCCAGGGCCTTTTGCGATAGCAAGGTCTCGCGCAGGAACGGCTGCATCTGGCTCCGGAACCAATGACCAATTGGTACGCCGAAACCCATCTTCCGACGCTCCAGATTCTCCGCGGGTAAAAGTTTTTTCAGCACTCGCTTTAGTAAGTACTTGGTTGTCAGGCCGCGTAATTTAAATTTCTCCGGCAAACTCGCTGCGAATTCAATCACGTGATGATCCAGGAAAGGCGATCGAGCTTCTAGGGAAACGGCCATCGTTGCGATGTCTACCTTAACCAACAGGTCGTTGGGCAGATACGTCATGATATCTGTCAGCAAAGCTGCATCAACGATTCCGGATCCGTTTGCGTGGGCAAACCAGGGATCGAGAATCTCCGAGGGATACACGTTTGCAGTTTGCCGTTGGAAGTCCGCCGAGTAGAGCTCCTGCTTGGCTGTTGCGTCGAATACGCTCACCCAGCGCAGATAACGTTCGCGCTTTGGTAATGATGCTGCCTGAATAAACCGCTTCGCATCGCGAATCCGGCTGCGGCTGGTTTCCGAAGACGGGAGCAAGCCGATTGCGGGTTGAATTGCCAGCTTCCGCAAAGGGGCGGGAAGGCGGTGATATCTCTCAGCCAGTTGCATTGCCGCGTAGCGCTCGTAACCGGCAAACGATTCGTCTCCGCCATCGCCGTTGAGCGCGACCGTCACATGCTGGCGCGTTTCGCGCGCGACGTAATAAGTCGGGATCGCCGAAGAGTCGGCATAGGGCTCGCCGTAATGCTCGACTAAAAGGGGCAGGACTTCCATCGCATCCGGGCGCACGATGAACTCGTGATGCTCCGCGCCGACGTGTTCGGCAATGCGGCGGGCATGATGGAGCTCACTGAAATCCTGCTCTTCGAACCCGATCGAAAACGTCTTGACTGGTTCGCTTGACGCTTCGCTCATCAATGCGACCACTGCGCTGGAGTCAATGCCGCCGGACAGAAACGCCCCGAGGGGAACTTCCGACATCAAACGCACGCGGACCGCGTCGCGCAAAATTTCCAGAGCCCGTTCGCCCGCCTCTTCTTCACTGATGTCGAGCTTGTGCGAGAAGTCCGGCTGCCAATAGCGCTCAAGTTTTATTTCACCTTTGCGCCAGCGGAGCGAATGCCCCGGCTCCAACTTCCTGATGGCCCGATAAGCAGTGAGCGGGGCGGGCACGCACATGAACGAGAGATAATGATGCAGCGCTTCACTGTCGACGTCCCGGCTGATATCCGGATGAAGCAGCAGAGCGCTGAACTCTGACCCAAACACCAATCCACCATTCAGCTGCGCGTACAAAAGCGGCTTCTTGCCCACCCGGTCGCGCGCCAAAAAGAGCTCTTCAGTTCTCTCGTCCCAGATAGCGAAGGCAAACATGCCCCGCAGATGCGTCGGACAATCGGCGCCGTATTGGTCGTACGCATGAATAACGGCTTCCGTATCGCTGTTGGTGTAGAAGATGTGTCCGAGGTCTTCCAGCT
The DNA here is from genome assembly GCA_051002415.1 of Pyrinomonadaceae bacterium. GTDB lineage: Bacteria > Acidobacteriota > Blastocatellia > Pyrinomonadales > Pyrinomonadaceae > PSRF01. The sequence continues at coordinate 34,976 of JBPCMI010000082.1, read as the reverse complement.
TCGCGCGCAGTTCGAGATAGTTGTAGATCTCGCCGTTGTAAACAATCCACGCGCTGCGATCCTGGTTGTGAATCGGTTGCTGACCGGAGGCAAGATCGATGATCGCCAGGCGGCGCATTCCTAAACCAACGGCCCCGTTGATGTAGAAACCATCGTCATCAGGGCCGCGATGCCTGATGGCATTACACATGCGCCCCAGCAACGCTTCATCGACGCGCTTATTCTCGCCGTTAACAATTCCTACAATTCCACACATATATTCTTAATTTAACTTGTTCCGTTTCTTAAGTCGCGCTTACCGGCGGGTCCAGGGTGAAGTTGCGATCCGGGCAGGAAGAGGATCGGAATCTTCAAGTTCGCGCCGCTTGCGCTCCTCACGCTTTTCTGCCAACAACACATACCCGACTGCTACGAAGATAAAGTAGAAGACAAGCATTTGTGAGCGTTGCCGGTAGGCGTTGCCGACGTTGCCCTGAAAAATCGAGTAAGCCAGCGAAAGCATAACGGTGAAAATCAGGATCGGTGAAATCTGTCGCAAGCGGTACTTAATTGAAAACCAAAGCCCCAGAATTAATAAAGGAGATGAGGCCCACCAGATCAACATTTCCGGGAGCGTAATGCTTTGTCGCAGGGATGTGACTTGCCAGGGGAAGGGGGCGAAGAGCAAATAGAGTAAACCGATGGGTATGGTTGACAATGCTCCATCCGTAGTTGAAACGTCATTTTGGGTAGCGAAACCAGACTGGCCGCGAGTGGCGGAATCCTGCCGGCTGCGTTGAATTCGCTCGAGGTTTGTGTAGTGCTCGAGTTGTTTGGTGTAACGGGTAATCCCGACATACGTTAGTGCTAAACCCAGGATGACGATAACTGCAAACTGCCGGATAAAGTTCACCCCGGATAACTTGCCGGTACCAATGACAAATGTTCCCGCCACAGCTACGGCGAGCATGTAAAAGACATAGAAGCGCAAACTGAGCACGGCAAACAAAGAGACGATCAGAACGGCCACGTACTTCACATCAAATTTCCGGCTCAATTTGAGCGTGGCCATAATTGATAACGCTAAGAAGAAAACAATCGGTCCGTCTTTCAAACCCTGCGACGACCACAGCACCATCGAGGGGAAGAAGCTTACGGCCAGGGCAGAAATTCGCGCCACGCGGACGTTATTAAAAACCTCCATGGCGCACAGATAAATAATTGGCGCCGTCGCCGCACCAACAACGGCATTTACAAATTGAACCGCGAGGAGATTTCTTCCGATGATGCTGTAAATAACGGCGACCAGGTAAATCATGCCCCAACCGGTGCCCCCGCTGTGACCAATGTGCGCATTAACTACTCCCCAGTAATATCTGTCACCCGCCCACGAATGGGTTTGCGCATATCCCAGAAAGTCGTAGGTGAAAGCATCCCCTCCAAAAAACTCCTGGCCTCTAAAAATGAAGATCGCCGTTCCCAGAAGCATCCTGACCAGCAGGCCGGCTACAAATAGCCGCACCAGAAACTCGCTGCCTTCAGGATGTCGCGAAATGATCAATCCGGCGATTGTTGCCAGCCCGGCACACAACAGGACTGCGCGGCCAGTGTCAAAGACACTCGTAATACCGAATTCTGCGCCCCATGGCGACGCAAATCCCGGCACGGCGAAGACGATCACCGAGCAAACAATCAGGCAAATCAGAGTTAGAACACCGTTCATTAGCTATTCAAGGAAGCGGAACGCAGAAAAACCGGCTGGGCCCAGAAAAACCTAACGACGAGAAACCTCGGAAGCGGCAATTCGGGCGGGCAAACGTTCCGGCTCCCGGAGATCGCGTCGCTTGCGTTCCTCACGCTTCTCCAACAACAACACGTATCCCACAGCGACAAAGATAAAATAGAAAACCAGCAGTTGTGAGCGCTGGCGGTATGCGTTGCCGACATTACCCTGGAAGATCGAATAGGCGAGCGACAGCATCACTGTAAAAATCAGAACAGGTGAGATCTGTCGCAAGCGATACTTTATTGAGAACCACAGCCCGAGAGTCAACAAAGGAAAGGAAGCCCACCAGATCAACATCTCCGGCAACGTAATGCTTTGCCTTAGTGAAGCCAGTTGCCAGGGAAATGGCGCGAACAGTAAGTAGATCAAACCAAGCGGAATCGTCTTGAGAGCGCCTTCACCCGTGGAAACATCAACACTCTGGCCGTAACCTGACCGGGCACTGACGGCAGCATCCTGACGCGACTGCTGCACCCTTTCCAGTCTTGTATATTGACTAAGGTGGACATTGGCGTACCGGGTAACTCCCATGTAGGTGAGCGCCAGACCGATCAAAATGATAATCGCAAACTGGCGCGCGAAGTTCGACGCCGACAGCTTCTGCATGCCAATTAGAAATGCGCCCCCCACCGCGGCCACCATCATATAAAAAACATAAAAACGAAACGTGAGTACACAGAAGAGGGCGGCGATTAGAATCGTAATGTACTTGACGCTGAACGTTTCACCCAACCTCAGGGTAGCGAGGATCGCGATGGCCAGGAAAAATACGAGGGGCCCGTCCTTCAATCCTTGCGAGGACCAAAGTACGAGCGAAGGATAGAAAGCCACGGCGAACGCTGATAGGCGCGCCACTCTGGCGTTTTGGAAAACGTGTGAGGCAACAAGGTAAATTATTGGCGCCGTCGCGGCGCCCATTACCGAGATCACCATTTGCACCGCCAGGACATTTCTTCCCAGCAAGCCGTAGATTGCCGCCACCATGTAAACCATTCCCCACGCACCGGCGAGTCCGCCGCTGTTGTAAAGTTCCATCAGCGCATTGAAATAACGGTCGCCGTACCACGCTGCCAACTGTGCAAACCCGTAATAGTCGTACTGGAGCGCGTCGCCGCCGAAAAAATCTCGAGCGTTGAAGATCAGGATCAGGGTTCCCAGCAACACTCTAACCAAAAGCGCCGCCACAAAGATTCGCAGCAGAAACAGACCGTTCTCGCGCTGCCTATAGAATATACAGCCCGCAAAGCTCGCCAGCGCGCCGCACAGCAATACCGCCTTCGCACTATCAAAGGCGGTGAAAGTCATCCCGTACTCTTGTGAATAGGGGGCCACCATCGTTGGGAACGCCAGCACAATGAAGGCGAAAATTAGCAGACCAAATATGGCTAGAACAGCGTTCATTACAAAATAAGTCCTGGCAAAGCTTACCTTCGGTTTTGTTCGTGGATCAGCCTACGCCGGACGATCTTTCTTGTCGAGGCAGGCAAATGAATCCGGTCTCTAAGAAGGACGAAAACTCATGACAGATTCAACGACGTATTCCTGTTGCGCTTCCGTGAACTCTGGGTAGATTGGCAGCGCCAGCGTCTCCCGAGCGGCGCGCTCGGCTTCCGGACAATCGCCTTCCTCGTAACCCAGGAAAGCAAAGCATTCCTGAAGATGCAAAGGTATCGGATAGTAGATTCCGGTACCAACTCCCTTCTCAGCTAAATGCTTTACGAGATCGTCACGATGTTCCGGCACCCGCAATACGTATTGATGAAAAATATGACGCGCTTCCTTTCGAACATAAGGAGTGGTTAACGCAAACGCCGGCTGTCGCTCATTCAATAGGTCGTCATAGCGCTGGGCATTTTGCCGTCTTTGATTTGACCAACGATCGAGATGAGTCAGCTTCACGCGCAGCACCGCTGCCTGTAACTCATCGAGGCGGCTATTGATTCCGACTTCGGAATGCCGATATTCGACTGCGCCGCCGTGCACACGCAGAGTTCTCAAGCGCGTGGCTAAATCGGAATCCTCTGTCGTCATAATACCGCCATCACCAGCGCCTCCGAGGTTTTTGGTGGGATAGAAACTAAAACAACCAATTACTCCCAGGGATCCGGCGCGGCGGCCTGCATCTTCCGCTCCGATGGCCTGGGCAGCGTCTTCCACAATCGGGATCCCGCGTCGCTCGGCAATCTTGCTTAGCTTATCCATATCCGCGCATTGACCGTACAAGTGCACCGGCATGATGGCTTTCGTACGCGGCGTGATCGCCTGGGCCACAGCCTCCGGATCTATGTTGTACGTCAGTGGATCGATATCCACGAACAACGGCCGCGCACCGAGCCGAGTTATGGCGCTGCCCGTCGCAAAGAAACTAAAAGGAGTAGTTATGACTTCATCGCCCGCTTTTACATCAAGCGCCATCAGTGCCAGCAGGAGTGCATCTGAACCCGACGCGCAACCGATTGCAAACTCTGTGCGGCAGTACTCGGCAATTTCGGCTTCCAGCGCGCGTCCTTCATCGCCCAGCACAAAGCGTTGCGAATCCATCACCCTCGTGACGGCAGCAAGTAACTCTTCCCGCAGTCCCTGATACTGACCTTGCAGATCGAGAAGCGGAACTTTCATCTGTTTCGTGAATTGAAGTGGATAAGAACAGCGTGGAGCGCGCCCCCTGGGTTTGGCAGCGCGCTCCAGAATGATTAACCGGCATAGCCCTCTAGAAGCTAACGCGTGGGAGCTGTTGTGGCGTCGCCGTCAGCGCTCGCATCCGCGTCCGAATCGCTGTAATAGCTCGAATAGTATCCGGAGTAGTAGTAGTCCTGAGTTTCCAGCTTCACATTATTCAAGACTACGCCGAACAAGTGCGCGCCCACATCAAGCAACTGCTGTTTGGCGCGACGGACAACGGCTCGTGAGCTCTTGCCACCATGAACGACCAACACGACACCGTCCGCCATTGTTGAAAGGATCGAGGCGTCAGTGAACGAGATTACTGGTGGCGAGTCGATGATGATGTGTGCAAAGCGTTCTCCCAGAGTCCCGAGGAGTTTGCGCATCTCGTCTGAGCCAAGTAATTCCGCGGGATTCGGAGGCACCGGCCCTGAAGTCAAAAGTTTCAAGTTGGGTTGCTTCTCGTAGCTTTGTAACAGCCCTTCGATGTCCGTATCGCCTGACAACCAGTTGGTCAAGCCGCGCGTATTCGCCACGTCAAAGTGCGCATGCAAACGCGGCCGGCGCAGGTCGCAATCGACGATCAAAACCTCGGCCCCTGTTTGCGCAAGCATGAAGGCTGTATTGATGGCAGTCGTTGTCTTGCCTTCCGAGGGTTGGCTCGAAGTAACGAGGATCGTCTTCGGTGGTTGCCCAGCCGACGACAGCAACAGCGACGTGCGCAGGTGCCGGTAGGATTCCGCGATTGGCGAGCGCGCATCGTCGATCATGGCGAGCGCTGTCGTTTCGGACGGACCCGAAGAAAGCGGGCCGGGGATGCCAATCAGACGCGCCCGGTCACCCTTGCTTGCCGGAATTAAGGCGAGTGCCGGGATGTGCAGATAGCGGTCAACGTCTTCGATCGACTTTACGGTGTCGTCGAGGAAATCGAGGAGGAATGCCAGACCGATGCCGGCTGCGAGCGAGAGTAAGAACGCGATGATGATATTGCGTAGGCGCGGCGGACCGATCGGCGTCTTCGGCAAGCGGCTCGGAGTGGAAATGGTTACGTCGTTTTGCTGAACGCCCTGGCCAACAGTTATTTCGCGTTGCCGTTGCAACAAGGTGTTCAGATATTGCTTGTTGGTCTCAAGGTCCTGCGTGATCGCGAGCAAGTCGATTTGGTCGCGCGTTTGTTGTGTCGTCTTACCTTTTTGCTGATCGTACGCGCGTCGCAGACTTTGCTCTTTGGAAGCGGCGGCCTCGTAGCGTCGCTTCATCGAATTGACGATTTCAGTCGGGGCCTTGGCTAGTTCATCTTCGATCGGCTTGATTTGCGCTTCGAGTTTCCTAACCTCGGGCCATTCTGGTGTGTAAATAACCAGCAGGGAGTCGCGCTTTACAATCAATTCCGAAATTCTTTCCCGCAGCGTGTCGATGCGTTTAGATGCCTGCACGTCCGGGATTGAAAATGAATCCGGCTGGCTGCGCGCGGCTTCGTACTTCGCCTTCAAATCCTTGGTTTCATTTTCCGCATCGAGGAGCTGGCCGCTTAACGTTGCCAGCCTGGTAACTTCCAGGTTTGTTTTGGGATCGGTTGTCAGCGGCAGGTTCTTGTTTTTCGCATAGTTGAACTGCGCTTCCTGATCCCGTTTGATCTTGCTCTGCTGGTTCGCAATCTCTCGCGCCAAAATGTCTTCGGCCTTAGTTGAACCGGCGGTAGCGCGAGCCAAATTGTTATTAACAAAAACCTCAGCCAACATATTGGCTATCTTTTGCGCGAGTTCTGGGTCCGAATGCGAAAACTTGATTTTGACAAGATTAGTGCCTGGGATTGGCTCAATGGTTTCGTTTGCGAGGATCTCATCTTCGTACGGTTCCAGTTGTGTCAGTTTCTCCGGAGTTAGCGCTTCGTTCGCTGCTTCGTCCTCCCCCACTACGGTTAGTCCAATTGATTCGCGCGAGGCCGCGGCAGGTCTTTGCTTCGAGAAAATTTTGCGGAGTGAAGAAAATATTCCGCCCTGAGATTGGCCGCCAAAGAAAGCCGGGTTGTTTTGCAAATCCAGGGTTAAGACGACTTGCCGGGCGAGGGCGGGATTTTCGAGAAGCCTCAGCTGAGTTCCCCAGAAGTTAGGATCGCTTTGCGCGTTGATTACGATTTCCTTGGTTTGCAGGACATTTCGCGGCTTTGGCTCGATCTTGATTGTTGTTTCCCCTTCATAGATCGAAGGCTGGCGAAACATTTGAATCGTTACTAAAGATGTGACTACTAATACGAGGCTAAGAATGAGCCACTTTCGCTTTAAGATGACGAATAGATAGTCGCGAATTGTGGTGGGCTCAGTTGCCGCGGGACCATACCCTTTTGTTGGTGTCAGATCGGATAGCGGACGATCAAGACTACGGTCCAGTGGACTTACCGGCATTAGCCGATTATCTTGCGAAACCATAAATTAAATCCTCAATTCAAAACGGTACGAATGGACATGGAATAATAACAGACAGCCGCCGTCTGGCAAGCTTCCCGGCCCTAACCCCTTTCAGGCTGGACCGTAACGACGCTGCCGGCAGAATCGGACGCCTGACTTTCCTGGGCCACAAACCTTTCTAAGGCGTCTTTCCAGTTTGGCATTAGCGCCAGACCTAACGATTCGGATGCCAAGCATCGGAGACAGGAATTCGCAGGGCGCGGAGCAGGTCTGTTAAGCGATTGTACTGTCACTGGTATTACCTGGGTCTGTTCCAGGGCGGCAATTTCCAGAGCAAGTCTTACAAACTCTTCGTAGCTCGCGCCGGTTCCCGAGTTCACGACATGAAACAGGTCAGCGTTTCCACGAACCGCCAGTTCGCGCAGCCGCGCCGCAAGATCGTCGGCAAAGGTCGGAGTGCCGCGGGCGTCGGAAATCGCTTGTAATACTTCGCCCCGTCGGGCCCGCGCCACGACTGCACTCAAGAAGTTGCGACCGCCCTCGCCGAAGACGAACCCGGTTCTGGCCACAATAGTCTGCGGATTTGCACCCCGAGCCCGCTGCTCGCCTTCTAGTTTAGATATTCCGTAGACGCTCAGCGGATTCGGCTCATCGAGCTGCGTATAGAAACCTTCCTTTTTTCCGTCGAACACGTAGTCGGTCGAAATAGTGACAAGAATGGCATCAATCTTTTGGCAAGCACTCGCCAGGTTTTCCGGTCCCAGGGCGTTTACTTGAAATGCCCGGTTTGCATCCGACTCGCAACCGTCAACATCAGTCCAGGCGGCGCAGTTAATCAGAACGTCGGGTTGAGCTTCAGTTATTGCCTTCGTCACTAGCTCGTGATCGACGATATCGAGAGTTTGTCGGGGATGAGCCAACACTTCATCCCCCATAAGTTTGCAATGCTCAACGAGAGCGCCGCCCACCAGTCCCTGCGCGCCCGTGATAAGAACTTTCAAGCGCCAACCTCCGTTCCGTAATGCCGCTTGTAGAAGTCGCGATAGGCTCCACTACGGGCTCGTTCGATCCATTGAGAGTTGCAAACGTACCAAGCGATGGTCTTTTCCAAACCACTTTCCCAGGTCTCGATCGGTCGCCAGCCTAATTCGCTTTCTGCCAGCGCCGGGTCAATTGCATAACGTCGATCGTGACCGGGCCGGTCAGTCACAAAGCAAATCAGGGAGCCTGGTTTTTGCAACCTTTGAAGCAGCGACTCGACTAAGTCGAGATTGCGTCGCTCATTGCGCGCACCAATATTGTAAACAGCGCCGGGCCTTCCTTTTTCGAGCGCGAGCAAAAGCGCACGACAGTGGTCCTCAACAAAAATCCAGTCGCGCACATTTTGACCATCGCCATATACGGGGATGGGCTCATCACGCATCGCGTTGGATAACGCCAGGGGAATTAACTTTTCGGGAAACTGTCGTGGGCCGTAGTTGTTTCCACATCGAGTCGTAATGGTATGTAGTCCGAAAGTGTGATGCGCCGCCCTTACAAGATGTTCGGCAGCGGCTTTGGAAGCCGCATAACGATTGTTTGGCGCGTAGGGCGAGTTTTCTGTGAAATAAGCGTTCTCGTCTTCCGGCAAACTCCCCATCACTTCATCAGTTGAGACTTGCAGAAAACGCTTCACACCCTTTTCCCGAGCAACGTCTAACAACACTTGGGTCCCGAGAACATTTGTCCGCAGAAAATCATCAGCTGATTGAATACTTCGATCGACATGAGATTCCGCCGCAAAATTTATGATCGCATCTGTTTCTTCAAGGAGGGCAGCCTGCACACTCCCGCGATCCGCAATATCGCCGCGCACAAAGCGATGCCTTTCATCGAGTCCTTTTAGATTGTCTAAATTGGCTGCATAAGTTAGAGCATCGAAATTAGTAATGTTACAGGATGGTTGCAGATCTAACACGAGTCGCACGAAAGCCGATCCAATAAATCCTGCCCCACCGGTGATGAAAAGATTTCTCATGGAACGCTCGACCCTAACAACGAAGCCCATTTTTCTAGCCGATTATGGCAAAATGCCTCTTGAAATGCTTTCGAAATTTTTACGGGGGTGGCGATTTGAATTGAAATCGCATTTTTCCGGGGACGATTCGGTCGGTGTTGAAAGGCAAACCACCAGTGATCCGTTCCGATGGTCAGTATTGGCGCGACTACTTTTACGCTGAAGAGGCGCGGCAGCGAATATGGTTTTAGCCGAAGCCCTCGCAAGTAAACCTGAACTCGCTGGTCAGGCTTTCAGCTTTTCCAACGAGTCGCAGGTTACGGTTTTGGAAGTAGTGGATCGTTTGTTGCATCTGATGAACTCCAATCTCAAACCTGAAATACGCAATGAGGTAACGAATGAGATTCGCATTCTGCACCGCAACGCCAGCCGCGCTCGCGAAGTCTCCAGTGGAAGCCCCTCTTCTCGCTCAATGAAGGTTTGCGCGAAGCGCTCGTTGCGGAGCCCCACTAAAACACACACATGATTTTTACAGGATCAAAACTTCCAGGGGCATTTGTAATCGAGCCGGAGCGAATCGACGACGTACGTGGTTTTTTCGCGATGAATTGGTCGGAAGAGGATTTTGCAACGCGCGGGCTTGTCTCTCGCTTTGTCGAATCAAACATTTCATATAGTCACAAACAGGGTACGTTGCGCGGGATGCATTATCAGGCTCGGCCCTACGGCCAATTTAAACTTGTTCGCTGTACCACCGGGGCGATCCTCGATGTGATTATCGATCTACGGCCCGACTCGCCAACTTTTAAACAGTGGGAAGCGGTAGAGCTAAGTGCTGACAACCGGCTCATGCTTTACGTGCCGCTCGATTTCGCGCATGGCTTTCAAACTCTCGTGGATGGCACGGAAGTCGCTTATCAAATGTCGTCTACTTATCATCCGAAGAGTTCGCGCGGCGTTCGCTGGGACGATCCGGCCTTCGGAATCTCCTGGCCTGATGCCGAGCGCGTCATCATCGCCAGAGATCGGGAATATCCTGACTTTAAAGGCTGAGCAATCTGGACAGTCGAACTTAGATGAGATTGATCACTATGCGGGCAGCGTCTGGTTTTGTCGGTTCGCATTTCGCCGCCCCGCTCACAACGCGCAATATTGAACACTTGGCAATCAAACGCAACGACCCGGTACCCCGGCAATCTCGGTGAACGTCCTTTACTGCATTGGGCTAATAGCCGATTTCCGAACAAAACCTTTTAAGCCTGTGGAGGCACACGTTTGCACGCTCCGCGAAATACTTCAGGATCACGAATTCGACTTTGACAAACATCAACGGCCAAATGCCGGAAATCTTGAAGTTGATCAAACTCGGCGGTTATCTCATTGCTGAAGGTCCGCATCAAGCTAATTTCAATATCTCTTTAGTTTGGGTATCCGTTTGTAGCGCTGGTTGCGTCCGTCAACAACTACCGAGATGGCGCCGTATCACGTGATATTTACAACGAAACAGGGTGAGGAAGAATGTTTTCCGGCGCTTCAAGCTTTCTCAGGTGGAATTCTGGGTGACGGAGGTTGATTGGCCTGCGCCATCGCGTTTGCAAACGTCTGATCTTGTAAAGCCAAGCTCGCTGGGTCTGTTTGGCCTGCGACGCCTATCACAGACAGTTTCGTGGGTTCAACCACAATGAGGCGATCGTCACCTTTACATCGGCCGTTATCAAGGATTCGGAACGTAGTTCTTATCCGTATGAATTTCGCTGTTGGTTCCTTTTCGAAACGAACCAGTCCTGCGCAGCGGCGGATCCACAAATTCGCGTGATTAAGGCGAGCCTCCAGCCAAACGAGCTGGGTTATCAGACGAACAGAGCGGGAGCCGGACATCAAATCCTATTGCAAACACGTGATCGAATCTTCGCAGCTTCCAGGGCTGCACGTTCAGGGAGGTTGGTTTGAATCCCTCCGTTAACGCCGAGCGACGCGGGGCGGGTTGGGACCTGCGCCAGGGACCCAAGAATTACGCGGTCCTTGTCGCCGCCCAAATCGCGAGCGGAATCTTATCCTTTGCCGCGGTCTGGCTTGCCACACGCATGCTCGGCTCGACCGGGTATGGCGGCGTGGTCGCTATCATCGCAGCCTCGCAAGCGATCGGGCAGCTCGCTGTTAATTGGACGGTGGTATCACTGTCACGTTTCGGCGTTCAGGAGTTTGTCGAAACAGGACACCTCGCCAAAGCGTTCTGGACCCGATTTTGGATCTTCGTCCCGAATGTATTATTGGTCATTGCCGCTTCACCGCTTTGGTTACCTCCCCTTTCGGCGCTGCTGAAGCTTCCGCCCCGCGCTTACCTCTTCGTCCTCGGTCACTTCATTGCTAATGCCTTGTGGATTCATATTCAGCAAGGCCTCCAGGGCGCAAAACTTTTGCGCTTACAAGGAAGCCTTCTAACGTTAGAGCGGATGCTGGTCCTCCTAATTGTTGTTGCCTGCTTTATCAGTGGTGGGGCTTCATTCTTGAAAATTACTTTGGCCTACATCGTAGCGCCGCTTGGTGCGAGCGCTGCTGGTTTGTGGGCACTGCGGAAGCTTGTTTTCCCTTTGTCGGGTGTGGATCGCGCCTTATTGCCAAAGATGCTTAAGTTTTCGTTGCCAATTCTCCCGGCATCATTGGTTGGATATATGGCGACCAATTACCTCGACGCATTTTTCATCACTCATTACATTTCGGGTGCAGCCCTGGGCGTATACGCTGTTGCTTACCTTATCTCCGGCACAACTCTGCAGCTTCCGCTCCTCGTGGGAACAATTCTGATGCCGCTATTCATCACGCTGCAAAGTGACGGGACAGATGACCGCGCTCAACGATTCATGCTTAATGTGCTTCCCTTGCTGGCGCTCCTCTGGGCAACGGCCTGTGCCCTGATCGCCGCTTTCGGTGGTTTCCTTTTTCCCCAGGTGTTCGGCGAGCAGTTTCGCGGAATAGGTGAACTCATGTGGCCGTTGATGACGGCCGCTGCTTTTGCCGGGCCGGTGTTGATGGGATACGCCCCGTTTTCCAATTCCAAGTCGGTTACTTATATTGCGATGATCGGAGCCATCGCGTCTGCTGTGACAAACGTACTGCTAAACTTTCTCCTCATCCCCCGCTTTGGTCTGGTGGGTTGCGCCTGGGCGACGACTGTCGCTTTTGCTGTAAACACGGTAACGGTCATCGCGCTGGTGCATTGGCAACTCTTATCCGCACGTTCCTGGATTCTTCAGGCACTTGTTCCGGTTGTGGTCGGCGCTATCTGCGCTTCTGTGTATGCCGCAAGTATTGGGGGCTTGGCGGTGACGTTGCTGGTAAGCGGTGCGCTAGCTGTGCTGTACCGAAAATCTGTGATCGCAGGTTTCCGTATGCTGAGGAATTTTCAACGGTCTCGCAGCGAAGTCTCAGCCCCGGCCTGATCCCCGTAGCGATTCAGAATTTGTACTGAGATAAACAACGATGCTGAAAATGTATCACCAGAGGCTTCACAAGGGAGACTCACCAGCGCTGTGGGAAGAAACATGGGAGCAAACCAGCTTTGAAGAAGCGTTGCGGTTCTGTGAGCATGATCCCCTGCGTCCTCTTTTTGAACGCTACACACGACCGGGAACGCTAATGCTTGAAGGCGGCTGCGGCCATGGGCAATACGTCGTCCACTACAAAGCGCGCGGCGTGCGCGTTGTGGGCTTAGATTTTGCGCAGTCCACTCTTGGGATCCTGCGTTCGCGCTATGCTGACTTAATGTTATGCACGGGCGATGTGTCCGCACTGCCATTTAGTGATGGAGCGTTTGACCTCTATTACTCTGGTGGTGTTGTCGAACACTTTGAAACCGGTGCCGGACCTGCCCTGAAAGAAGCACGGCGTGTCCTAGGCCCGGGGGGAGTACTGCTGATCAGCGTGCCCTATGTCAGCCCGTTACGGCGTCTGCTCTCGCCATTCAAGTCTACGCTGTGGAAGGAAGTGCCTCGCGCGGAGTTGGATAACACGGAGAACGATGAGAGCAAGCAATTTTTTCAGTACGTTTACACGCGCCGCGAATTTGAAAGGGAACTTGCGGCCGCGGGACTGCGCGTGATTGGCACGCAGGGCTACGGGATTCTATGGGGACTCTATGACGTCCCTTCGCTTCAGAACGTGATGGAAAGGCTCACGCACCGCAACGGAGGAGTTCTCACTCCGGAAGCGGGTTCAGTGGCTCATGGTCAAGGATTAATTTCGAAACCTGATAATGAGGACGAGAGGAATGGCCAGTTAGCGAACCCTTCAGTTCGCCCTTCGTCGCGTTCGACACTGAAGCGATTGATAAGTGATGAAGATGACGGCGTTCCCGTTCTCGGCATAGGGCTGCGTTTCATGCGCTGGGCCTGTGCGAATATGATGATGTACGTCTGCAAGCGTGAGGACGCACGCCGTTGAACAAGCGGAGTTTTGTTTCCCAGGTAAGGATTCGGACGGGAAGCCTTAAACCAAGGGCGACTGAAAGGAGTGAGTAGTGTGAGAGACGGACAATTTTCAACGCTCACGCCTTACACCGGTGCTTTCTTACCATGGAAAGAGCGAAAGAGGTGATCATGGCCCATTGTCTTTTCTACAGACTTAAGAGAGCAAGCGAGAACGTACTCGGCCAGCGGAGGATGTTACGATTTTGCCTAAATGCCTCCTGGCCTTCGAGGCGTTTTGCCTGCGAGCTGTCATTACCACGATTGCTTTTGGTTTGGTGGTGAAGCGAACCCTTCACTTTAACTTCTCACCCTTACCGAACAACGCAAGGAGCTATCTCGCGGCCGTGGCGACACTGTCGATCCCGGTGCTGGTAACGTGCTAGCTATCGAATTCAATCGTCCTGCGCACCGCCATTACGTGATTCCGTTGGCAAGTTACGCGACCTTGATTTTGACGCGTGTAATCACAAATGAGGAACGAAGTGGCCTTTTGGGCCTGACTGGTCGCAAGCCGTGAACCGTTTGTGAGGAATTATGCCGATGATGCAAATCTTGGCTGAAGCTCGTATAGCATCATCTAAGTGGAAATTTTCAGGATGGATTTGGAGTACTGATGACTGTTTCGAGTATGCCCTTGGGGCTTTCTCTAGTAAGCAAATTCTTGAGGGCATATAACCGCACTAATTTGCGAGGGCAAACGGTCGTTACGCTTCTCTTGGCGCGTAGGATGAAGTCTATGGAGGAAGTTACGATATTAATCGCAGACTGGCCGCCGATATATATGGATATGCGGTACCTGAACGCGCACTCGTGGTTTCTTGGCACTCCATTTCAGAGTTCTCCTTAACGAGAAAAATGAACGCGCCGTTATGCGCAGGTTTGTTCGGCCAGGCGATGTGGTGTTTGACGTTGGTGCAAATCGGGGCGTGCACACGATGCTGCTTTCAAGCCTGGTCGGACCGCGGGATTGGTTGTGGCGTTTGAGCCAAATGTGGAGCTATTGCCTATGCTGAATCGCACAATAGCTGAATTACGAAATACCAAGCTCTACCCTTTTGCGCTGTCTGATGAGGAAGGGGAAGCGACGTTATACGTTCCTGACGATCACTCAATGGGAAGTTTGGCCGATTGGACAAAAAGCCGTCGCTCCGGAGTTCTAAGTCGAATCTTTGGTTTCGGTCGGACGCACACTCTCAACTGCAGAAAGCGAAGAATGGACGAACTTATAAGTGAGGAGCACCTCCCTCTTCCGAATTTTATCAAGTGCGATGTGGAAGGAGCGGAATTGAGAGTTTTCAAGGGCGGACGCAACACGCTGAATCGACCTGACGGACCCATTATTTTGTTTGAAGCAGGTGTCGAATCGGCGAGCGGCTTCGACCTGAAATTTAGTGAGGCCGCCGATTTTCTGACCAGCCTTAGTCAACCGGGTTATCAGTTTCTCGAGGTACTCGAAGGTGGTGCACTCCGTGCCGTCCGTCCTGCAAATCTTAAATTGCCGAACCAAAACATCGTGACTGTGCCACAGGCTAAAACGCGCTTTGTCCTGAACAAAACATAAGCTGCGAGTGATAAAGGCAAGCTGCACGCGGAAGAGCTAATAGACGATGGGCGACCTTTCTCAAAAACTGGCCAGAGCAAGACGGGTTCCGGCCCGTCTTACCCGCGATGCCTGGTTAATCAGAAATTTAGAAAACTGGCGCGAGGCGCTCGCGGCGGAGTGGCGGCGCACGTCCTTAAGCCAACTTAAACTGCGTAACGGCATAGTGCTCAACGGCCCCGATACAATTGATTTGGCGTTTCTGTTTCACGAGACGTGGCAACGGCGGATCTACAGTCCAGCGGGGTACGAAATTGGACCGGGCGAATCGGTTATTGACATCGGCGCAAACATCGGAGTCTTCGCAACTTTTGCGGCGACTCAAGCACCCGGCGTGCGGGTATTTTCCTTTGAGCCGTTTCCGGAGAATGTTAAATGGCTTCGCGACAACGTCAACAATAGCGCACTGACTAATGTACAGGTGTTTCAGCAGGCTGTCTCTGCGAAGACAGGTGTGCGCTACCTTGATGTCAACGTCGATAATTGGATCGTGCATTCTTTGTTTGCTGAAGGCACGGCAACTCAGACCGGGCTACCGGTCGATAGTGTCAGCTTCGACGACATCATGAATAGAGAAGATATTGATCGTTGCGACCTGCTAAAACTCGATTGCGAAGGAAGCGAGTATGAAATCCTGCAATACTGCGCTCCAGAAACGCTTAAACGCGTGCGCCGCATCGTAGGCGAATACCATGAAGGGCCGCACATCAACGGCACCGGAGAGGAGTTGTGCAGGTTTCTGGAGTCGCGCTCGTTCCGCATCGACAACTTTGATCGTGGGGACGGATGCGGAGTATTCTCGGCATATAATTTACATTTCTAACCGCAACCGAGTTAGTAATCGATTCAACCGTTGCGCAAACCCAGAAGTGTAGAACCACATGTCTGTCTCGAGAGATGATCAGGGGGTTCGGCTGATCCGAAAAATCCTGCTGGCTTACCAGCACACGCATCTGCGCGGGCAAACGCTGCTGACACTCTTCCTCGCCCGTAGTTTTAGATCATTGTCCGAAGTCTCGATCAACATCGCAGATTGGCCACCGATCTATATGAACATGCGTTATCTCAATGCACACTCGTGGTTCCTAGGGACTCCGTTTGCAACCTCGCCCTATGAGGTAAATGAGCAATTTGTAATGCGCGGATTTGTGAAGCCTGGGAGCGTCGCATTTGATATTGGTGCAAACATGGGAGTACATACGATGCTGCTCTCAAGTTTGGTTGGGACTGAAGGGCTTGTCGTCGCGTTTGAACCAAATGTTGAACTGCTGCCGACGCTCAGGCGCACGATAGCGGGTGTAAGCAACACTAAGCTTTACGAAGTCGCGTTGTCAGATAGAGCTGCGAAATCTACTTTGTTTGTGCCTGACGACCACTCGATGGCGAGTCTGGCTGACTGGACGACGGATCGGCCGGCAGGACTCTTGAGCCGAGTCCTAGGTTTCGGTCAAACGCACACCCTCACGTGTCAACAAATAACAATGGACGACCTGATGAAACAAGAGAACCTTCCCCAACCCGACTTCATCAAGTGTGATGTGGAAGGCGCAGAGTTAATTGTTTTCAGGGGCGCCCACAATGTGCTCAACCGGCATGATGCCCCCGTAATCCTATTTGAGGCGGGCGTCGAGTCAACACGCGGTTTCAATCTGAAGCTAACTGAGGCTGCCGACTATTTAGCTGGACTTCACGAACCCGCGTATCAGTTTTTCGAAGTGTTTGAGGAGGGCACACTGCGGCCAGTGCAAACAGAGGACTTTAAGCCGCAGAACCAAAACATCGTCGCGGTGCCGCAGTCCAAACAACATTTGATTCAGATCGCTTAAAGGACACCGCTTGGATGCGACAGAACAGACGGTAAAGTAATGGCTGAAAAAATTCGTGTCTTGCAGTTTCCCGATTTTGTAAATCGGCACGATTTCGTCGACACGGTGGTGACACATGCAAACCCGGCTAAATTTACTTTGGGAGTTTGCGTACGAACCGTTACCAGCAATGTCGCTGCGCCGGTTTACTCAGACGACGTACCGTTTTGGATGATAGCGGGTCCACAGCGCTCAACCTTGCCCAAAACAGTTTGGCAGTTAGTCACAATCTTACGACGCTGGAACGCGAACATTCTGCATACCCATCATTTTGATCAGGCGTTTATCGGCTGGCTTGCGACAAGACTCCATCCGGCAACACGTTTGATAATTGGCCGCCATTATTCCGACGCGATTTATCGATTGCCTTCGCAGGGTTTTTCGGCAAATAAGAAGCGCGCCTTGTTAAAAATAGAACAGATGACCAACCGCGGCGCGACGCGCATAATTGTGCCGTCAAACTACATCAAACAAATTTTGTGTGACTGGCAACACATATCGCCGGATAAGGTAGATTTAATACGGTATGGCTTCGAGCCGCATAAGTATGATGCAATAACCGAAGCTGATATTAAACAGATTCGCGAAGAGTTTCAGATGGATGGTCGTTTTGTAATTGGAACCTTTGCCCGGCTCAGTGAGGAAAAAGGTCATCGCTACCTCATACGCGCACTTAAGAAAGCTAAGGAAGAGATAACACATCTGTTGTGCTTGATCGTCGGTGAAGGCAGTGAAAGAGCCGAAATCGAACGTGAGATTGCTGAAGCCGGTGTCGCTAATATCGTCAAGCTAACAGGATGGCGTCGTGACGGAATCAAGATTATGGCGGCCGTAGATCTGGTTGTTCAGCCAACGCTACAGGAGGCTTTTAGTCAAGCGATGGTGGAGGCGCTATGGCTTAATAAGCCCCTAGTTATCACCGACGTGAGCGGAGCACCAGACATCATTCGCACGGGAGAGAACGGCATGCTTATCCCCAAGGGCGACCAGAACGCGTTGGCTGACGCTATCATTCGACTCGCTACTAACGAATCTCTACGTCACAGACTTGGTCAGGCAGGGCGGCGATATGTGCAAGAGAATTTCGTAATAGACAAAATGATCCGTGAATACGAGACGGCATACTTGCGGGCAATGGGTGGCTGATGGCGTGCCCTTTGTGTAACGAGAAAGGTAAACGAGGCTCGTGGTTGGGAACAACGACATACCACGGCAAACAACATCCCTATAGTGAGTGTTTAAGTTGTCGTTCGCTGTACTGTGATCCCATGCCTGATGATGAGACACTAATAGAGATGTACGGTCCCAGTTATGCGATGAATTTCGCGGCCGGCCCTTCGATTGATGACCCGAAAGAGCCGGAAAGAGTCTTGACTTGGCTGGCAGAAACTCCGCGGGGTACCTTCATTGATTATGGATGTGGCGAAGGCGAGCTGTTGAGGAAAGCACAAGGCCTTGGGTGGAATGTGATCGGCGTTGAGTTTGTCGATGACGTCGCTCGTCACCTCGAACAGCGTCTCAATGTGAAAGTGATAACCAGCAGGGAAGCGCTCGACCTAAAAGGCATCGCCGATGTAATTCATCTTGGTGACGTGATCGAACACATGACCAACATCAACGAACAAATGCCGAAAATTTTAGACATAATCAAACCATCCGGAGTTCTTATTGCACAGGGACCGCTCGAGGGACACTTCAATCTCTTCACTTTGGCGATTCGCTGTGCACATTCGCTGCGTCGAGGCCGTCCGACTAAAATGGCTCCTTATCATGTTATGCTCGCGACCCGCGAAGGACAGCAACGATGCTTCCACCGTTTTGGTTTGACCTCACTGGAGTTCTTACTCACCGAAGTCTCTTGGCCGGCGCCAAGTCGTTTATCGAAGACTGACTTAAAGAGTCCGCGCTCGATAACTCTGTTTTTCTTAAGACGTTTGTCCCAAGCGATTTCTAAAATAAATCGGAACTGGGGAAACCGGTATTTTTATATTGGAAGGCACTACGGGTCACCCTCCTGATTCAACTAAGCGAATGAAGGTTTCCCTTGTAGTACCACTGCGTAACGAGGAAAGGTCATTACCTAATCTATTGGAATCGATTGGGCGCCAAACCTTCCCGCCCGCTGAGATCATTCTGGTCGACGGCGGCTCATCAGACAGGACCGTAGAGCTTGCCCGGGAAGCCGCAACCCACCAAAAAATTCGCGTGATAGAAGCTGGGCCCGCGACTCCCGGGCGTGGCCGCAACGTCGGAATTGCAGAGGCTTCGAATGAATGGGTTGCGTTGACCGATGCCGGCAATCGTTTGGAAGAGACTTGGCTGGAACGTCTCGTTAGCTCCGCCGAAGCTGACCCCGAGATTGATATCGTTTACGGCAACTTCGAACCGATTAAAGATTCCTGGTTTACGCGGTGCGCTGCGCTCGCCTACCCGCCGCCAAAGAGCATGCGGCCGGGCGGCATTATGCGTGGACCATTTATCGCTTCGTCTTTGGTGCGACGCGACGTTTGGCGGAAGATCGGAGGATTTCCCGATCTTCGCGCAGCCGAGGATTTAATCTTCATGGATCGCGTCCGTCAGGCCGGCTGTAAAATCGGTTGGTCGCCAAATGCAACGGTGTGGTGGGAAATGCAGCCCGATGTACCGAGCACGTTTCGCCGGTTCGAGCTCTATTCCAGAAATAATGTATGGGTACGCCGGCAGTGGGACTGGCATTACGGCTTAGCGCGTCAGTATCTTGTCGCCGGATTCTTACTCATACTCGGAATTCTTTATACTCCTTGGTGGCTAACTGCCATCGCCGCATTGTTCGCGGCTCGTATCTTCCGGAGCGTTTGGCGCCGACGCGAAGGCCGCGGGTTTTTCTGGGCACTGAATCCGGCCCGACTCGCGGGGGTTGGTCTAATCGTTCTAACGATTGATCTTGCGACCTTCGTCGGTTGGGCTCGCGCACTAACGAGCAAACCTGCTTTGGGGACAAAGAGCGACTAAGCAGACCTTCGGAAAGACTTGGTAATGGGTTTGCGATTCATGAACGGACGTAGGAAAGCTTCCCAGAATAGTTACGATCAAGCCGAAATTCTCTTCAGCCACCCGTCCGTATGTTGTGTGATAAGGAACCTTATGACATCGTTCGCGGTCGATCTCAAACTTATGATGCGTTTCGAGAAAGTCTCTAAGCGCATATAGGGGACCCGGTGGATGTGCGTTTCCTAATACGGGAATAGAATCGGTTGAACCATCTTGCACCAGGACGAAACTATCAAGGGTAACGAAGGGAGAATACAGTTCCAGTTCTTTCCTCACATGGTCTCTGCTGTGATCACTGTCGAGGATAACCATTATTGGCCCAGTAGTAGCGCCGACCGTTGATTTCACCCTAGACGCGATTTCATCGGAGACAGATGTTCCAATCAGAAATTCTATGCGCTCGTGCTGAAGGTTGTGTAACTTCTCCAAGTCAACAGTGAGCACGCGGCCGTTTCCCAGAACATCGAAGAGGTGCGCATAAAACATGGCGGAGCCTGCCCGGTTGCTACCGGTTTCGATCAGCAAGTCTGACTTAACGTCACAGATAGTCTCTTGAATCGTCCAAAGATCCAGTATGTTTTGTCAGATGGGATGACCAAGCCATTTTGTGTGAGCGAACCCTCCTGTCTTTTGCATTAATTCAATAAAGAATAATTGATTGACAATTCGGCAAAGCAGTTCGTTTAGCTCTATCCATCAATCCCGTCTTCTTCAATAGGCGGTGAGAAAATTCCAGGAAGGCTTTTGACATGGTGGCGGCGATTATAGGCAGGCAGTACTTCCTAGTAAAGTAGACTGAATTTTTAGCTGCAGAGAAAATGCAAGCCTCTCCAGAACACTTGGAACAAATGATCATCTTAAGGCCCGGACGGCTGAGTGCTTTAATACTTTGTGCTCGTCCTGACTAGCTGATAGGGATTGCACAACAAAAGCTCTTATCCATTGGTTCATCTCCGTTAATGCCGTTGAGCACGCTCTACCTCTGCTATTTCGGAATTCGTCAACCCTTGGTTCAGACGCAGGTCTTACCCTATCTGCGACAACTTTCCCGGGCCGGCATCGTTGTTCACCTCCTAACCTTCGAACCAGAACCCTCGAAGCAATGGAGCGCGGAGCAATTGAGGGACCAGCAAGTGCAACTCGCCGGGGATGGCATCCGCTGGTTCTATCTGGCCTACCACAAAAGTCCATCGTTGCCGGCAACGCTCTATGACATTTTGGCGGGCGCGCGTTTCGCCGTGAACCTCGCGCGCCGGGAAGGCATTAATGTTCTGCATGCGCGAGCCCATGTCCCGATGGCGATGGCACTACTTGCGCTGCGCCTCCGTCCCTTCAGACTAATTTTTGATATTCGAGGGTTGATGGCGGAAGAGTATCTCGATTCCGGAATTTGGAAGGAGCACTCGTTACCGTTTCGCCTGGTGAAACGACTGGAGCGTGCCGGCATTCAGCGGGCAGATCAAATTGTGGTGCTCACTGAGCGTATGCGCGCTTGGCTAATCTTGCAGCAGCTTAAGCGTGCGGAGCAAATTCAGGTGATTCCCTGCTGCGTCGATTTCCAGCGTTTTGGGGAGACGCTGACTGCAGCCAGGAATTCAACGCGGTTTGAAGTTGTCTACGCGGGATCCCTGGTTGGTCTCTACCTCGTCGAAGAGATGGGGCGCTTCTTCAAAGCAATAAAGTCGTTGCAGCCGGATGCATTTCTGCGGATTCTTTCCGTATCGCCTCCTGAGCATGGGGCGAACGCTCTTCGCCGCGCCGGACTTGCTGAGAAGGACTTCGAGATTCTTGCAGTTCCACCCCAGCAGGTGCCCTTGCATCTCAGCGGGGCAAGGTTGGGGGTTTCGTTTCGGAAAGCTACTTTCGCCCAGATCGCCGCTTCACCAACCAAGATTCCTGAGTATTTGGCTGCGGGACTGCCGGTAATATGCAATTCCGGGATCGGCGATATGGACGAGCTGGTGGAACAAGAAGGCGTGGGCGTCGTCTTACGAACTTTTGATGATAGTGCTTTCGAGGACGCCGCCGTGAAGGCGCTAGCGCTAGCGCGAAACCCGAGCAGTCAGGAGCGGGCACAAGCAGCTGCTCGTAAACACTTCGATTTGATTTCTGTTGGTGGGCGTTGCTACGTTGACGTTTACCGGAGGCTTGCCGAACAATCACAGGGATGAAAGAGAACGTCTTGTTAAAATCAGCCGACGGCACGGAATGGTCTTCCGAGGATCTTTCGTGTCCGGTCTGTGGATCTCGTAACGCCAAAAACCTCGGCGCTCGCGGCGGGCGCGCCCATCATGAAGCTAGAGGCGTAGAAACAAATGTCGTCAGATGTAACGAGTGCTCGCTGATCTACACCCACCCCACCCTCATGCCGCAGACGAATCCCTATGACAAAGGATCTGCTGAAGAGTATTTTCAACTTCATGACGAACAACAAAAGATTCGTCATGGAGAGAGTCTGGCTACGTTTGCCGAAAGTGTCCTCGGCGGCCCAGGTCGGATGCTGGAACTCGGCTGTGGGCGTGGCGAATTGCTGCGAGGCGCCGCGAACCGGGGCTGGAACGCGCGGGGCGTGGAGATGACGGATGACTTCATCCGCGTCGCGACGTCACATGGAGTAGATATCGAGCGCAGTCCTATCGAAACTTGCAAGTCTCTCGATGAAACCTATGACGTAGTGATGTTAGCTGCGATCCTCGAGCACCTCTACGACCCGATGGAGACGCTCCTCAGAATCAAAAATGCAGTGCGTCCAGGCGGCCTGCTCTTCATTGATGTCCCGAACGAAGCCTCGCTCTCGATGCAGATCGGCAATCTCTACATGCGCGCCCGGGGGAGAGACTGGGCGATCAATCTGAGCCCAACATTTCCGCCGTTTCATGTGGTCGGCTTTTCTCCCGCGAGTCTGCGGCGAGCATTGGCGAGGGCAGGATTTGAAGTTTACAAGATCGAGGTTCCGAAGTGGCGAAACGATCTTCCCGCGGGGACGACGGTGGGGCAGAAGATTGAAAGGTTGGGACTGACAGCGATCCAATCACTGGGACAGTTGCTGGGAATGGGCGACGGCATCACCTGTTGGGCGAGGAGAAAGTGAAAGGGAGATACTTTCGATTGGCGATTGCCGATTACCAATTACCAATTACCAATCTGTGTCGATTTGTGATGATCCGTTCGTTACCAGCCAATCGACAATCGGAAATCGACAATCGGCAATCGAAGGCGATCTTCCACCTGTTAGGCGCGCCGCGCGACCTGCTGTTATACTGCCGATTCAAGTGGAAACCCCTCTTGTCTGAGACTTAATCCAATATTGAACATGCGGCTGCTTGCAATTGTCCCTAGCGTTTACGACACCTCGCCTGGACAGCGCTTTCGTCTGGAACAATGGGAACCGTACCTGCGGCAACTGGGCGTCGAGATCACTTATGCCGCGTTCGAAGATTCTGAGCTAAGCGCGACGCTCCATAAGCCCGGCAATGTCGCGAAAAAAATGCGCCTCATTGTGAAGGCGTTCGGACGCAGGGCGGGTGTCGTCCGCAGCTTGCGCGGTTATGATGCGGTCTATCTGTTTCGCGAGGCCGCGCTACTGGGCCCGCCAATCTTCGAGCGCATGGTTCACCGCTCCGGCGTGCCAACTATCTTCGATTTTGATGATGCCGTGTTTGTGCCTTATGTCAGTCCCTCAAACGGCTATCTGAGTTATCTAAAATTCCCGGCCAAGACAAAAACGATTTGCCGGCTCGCGACGCATGTGATTGCCGGCAATCCATATCTCGCCGACTACGCGCGCCAAACTAATCCGAACGTTTCGATCGTTCCCACAACGATCGATACTGAGAAGTATGAAATGGTCTCGCGCAAACGCCAAAACGACGTACCGGTCATCGGCTGGAGCGGTAGCTTTAGCACGGTGCAGCATCTCGATGCCCTCGCCGGCGCACTCAAACGCTTGGCACGCAAGGAAATTTTTCGACTCGTTGTGATAGGAACGCCCGTCTACAAGATTGACGGAGTGGATGTAGAGGCGCTGCCCTGGCGATCCGCAAGTGAGGTTGCAGATCTCCGACAGATCGACATCGGTATCATGCCTTTGCCGGACGAGTCGTGGAGCCGAGGCAAGTGTGGTCTAAAGGCTCTCCAGTACATGGCACTCGGAATTCCCACGGGCTGCTCGCCTGTAGGCGTGAATTCCGAAATCATTCAGGATGGCGTTAATGGATTCCTCGCCGCTACGGAAGATGAGTGGGTAGAGAAGCTGACGCAGTTGTTACACGATAAGAATTTGCGAGCACGGCTCGGCGCTGCCGGTCGCGCAACGGTTGAAACTAAATACTCAGCAGCCGTCCAGGCACCGCGCGTTTTTGAGATCCTCCGCTCAGTCGTCGTCGAGTCAGGCGCGCGCGAAAAAACAGAATTTAAGTCCAAAGAAAAGGGTTTTAGTAGAAAGGACATCCAGGGCATATGAATATTTTGGTAACCGGAGGCGCCGGCTTTATCGGTTCCCACCTGGTCGACGCTTTGATTGAGCGCGGGCATCGAGTGCGTGTGCTCGATGCGCTTGTCTCGCAAGTCCATGAAGCGGATGAGCCACAGCACCTCAACCCCAAAGCTGAATTTATCCGCGGTGATGTCTGCGACGGTGAAGCGATGGCACAAGCTTTGGACGGCGTCGAAGCTGTTTATCACGAGGCTGCCGAGGTTGGCGTCGGTCAATCAATGTACCAGATTCAGAAGTACGTTCGCGCCAACGATCTCGGCACTGCCGTACTGTTGGAAGGCCTAAGCGAACGACGAAAGCAGATTCGCAAGTTGATTGTGGCGTCGTCGATGTCGATTTATGGCGAGGGCGCTTATGTCTGCCCAACCTGCGGGATTAGGCATCCGCAACTGCGCAGCGCTTCCCAATTGATGGAACGGCAGTGGGAGTTCACTTGCACCAAGTGCGGATCTGAGTTGAGGCCGCTTCCGACCAACGAAGACAAGCCACTCTTCCCCACCTCGGTTTATGCCATCAGCAAACAGGATCAGGAACAGTATTGCTTAGTTGTCGGGCGCGCCTATGGCATCCCCACCGTTGCGCTTCGCTACTTTAATGTTTACGGCACGCGTCAGGCGCTCTCAAATCCTTATACCGGGATTTGCGCGATTTTTTCCTCGCGACTGCTGCAAGATCAGGCGCCCATGATTTTCGAAGACGGTGAGCAGACTCGGGATTTCATTCACGTTAGCGACATCGTACAAGCGAACCTTTTGGCCCTGGAAAAGGACAGCGCTGACTATCAAGCGCTCAATATCGGCACCGGACGTGCAACTTCAGTGCGCGAAGTCGCGCGCTTGCTGACTGAAGGATTGAAGAAGGATTTGCGGCCGGAGGTAGTAGGCAAGTATCGCGAAGGCGACATCCGCCATTGTTTTGCCGACATCTCGCGCGCGCGCAAGTACCTCGGCTACGAACCGAAGATGACTTTGGAGGATGGGATTCCCGAGTTGCTCGGTTGGGTGCGAGAGCAAACCGCCACCGATCGCGTCGCGCAAGCGACAGTGGAATTGGAATCGCGGCAGCTGGTGCGTTAACTTCGAAACCTCATCACCACAGAAACGATGTATCTAAGATTGTTAGAGTTTTTGCGCTGTCCGTCGTGCCGGGCTGAACTGACTTGCATTGCTTTGGAAACCCAGAGTGAAGCGCAAGGCGGCGAGATCATAACCGGACTATTACAGTGTTGCGGCGACCATTGGTTTCCTATCGTGCGCGGTGTCCCGCGCATGCTCCCGGATGCGATTCAGGAACATTGGCCGGCGATCCAGCCACTTGTTCCCCAACCACTTCCGGCCTCGCTTGAACCGCTGCTCGCAAATTTAAAGTCGCAACAAGCCATCAGCTATCATCAAGCAACAAGAGAAAACTTCAGCCACGAATGGGATCACCATGAACTCGGCGGCAAGACCTGGGGCATGGAGCTAAACGATCGAGTGCAATGGTTTTTTCTTGATCCCCTGCGAATCAGCAAGGACGACCTGCGCGGGAAATTGATGCTCGATGCAGGCTGTGGCAATGGCAGCCAGTCAGTCGCCTACACCACGCTTGCTTTGGAAGTTATAGCGGTCGATCTTAGTTCGGGGTTGGAAAAGGGATACGCCTACCGTCACCTGCATTCTGGCGCTAATCCCGAACGTGTTCATTTTGTGCAGGCCGATTTGCAGCATCCACCCTTGGCGCCGCACATTCTGGACATCATCCATTCAGCCGGCGTGTTACATCACACGCCAGATACGCTAACTACATTTCGTGCCTTGCGTCCGTTATTGAAGCCGGGCGGTACTTTCTATGTCTGGTTGTACAAGTACGAAAAGTTAGTTACTCCAGTCGTGAATTCAATTCGCGCGGTTTCCACTAAGATCTCACCGTCAAGTTTTGCGCGCATCGCCGATCTGATGGCCCTGCCGTTTATCGGGTTCTGCAAAACAGTTAATGCGCTTGGCATTCGCGACTATTCAAAGATAAACCGGCGCGAATCTGCGCTGGCATTGATGGACATATTTGGCGCACCCTACGCTTATTATCATTCTTACGACGAGGTTCTAAGTTGGTATAAGTCCGAAGGCTTTGGAGAAGTGTGGCCCTGCAACGACGGCCGGCGGGGCTTCGGTGTTTGTGGAAGAGACGGCGCGGAAAAAGTGTCGCATGCTGGTCAGCAAACGGCTTCTCGCGTCGCGTCGCAATCGCCGAACGCCCAGGTAATGCAGGGAGAGAATGCTTAATGTATATCCTCGGTTTAACTACGCTCGGTGATTCGGCGGCCACTTTGATTCACGACGGTGAAATAGTCGCGGCCGCGGAGGAGGAGCGTTTCTCGCGTCGCAAGCATCACAGCGGTTTCCCTTACCACGCGATGCAGTATTGCCTCGAAGAAGCCGGCATCAAGGTGGCCGACGTGGCCCATATCGGTCTCTACTGGAAACCCTGGGTCTTGCGACACAAAGCAATGCAGGCGCTGAAGACGGCAGTAATTTCGCGCGACATGTTCAAAGCACGCGTCGACCGCGGCGTGGCTCAGGTGAGCGAGAGTTACCTCGGCATGTTTCGCCATCCCCAGTTAATTCGCAAACATTTTGGACCGAGCAACTTTCGTTTCCACTTTCTCGAACATCATCAGTGCCACGCCGCCAGTGCGTTCTTCGTTTCGGGGTTCGATCGAGCGGCAATCATGACCTGGGACGGCACTGGAGAAGACACAACGACGCTTTTCTCGCAGGGAGAGGATCGCAACATCAAGGTACTAAAACGAATTAAGCTGCCTCATTCGCTGGGACAGTTCTATTCGGCAGTAACCAACTTCATCGGCTTCGATATGTTTGGCGGTGATGAATGGAAAGTGATGGGACTTGCTGCTTACGGCAAACCTGAGTACTACGACTTTCTGGCAAATAAGGTGCTCACAGTTAACGGGAACAACGACTTCCATCTCAACATCCGCGTCCTCGATCATCACCTCGCGAAGCACTATCAGTTTGGTGAAGAAATTATCAGAGAGCTGGGACCGCCCCGCCGGCCCGACGAGGAATTGACTCAGCGCCATTGGAACATCGCGGCGAGTGCGCAGAAAGTGTTGGAAGACACTGCCCTGCATCTGCTGCAAGGTTTGCACGAGCGCACCGGTGAAGAGAATCTCTGCATGGCCGGGGGTGTCGCCTTCAACTCAGTAATGAACGGCCGCATCATGACCGAGTCGCGGTTCAAGAATTATTTTGTACAACCGGCTGCCGGAGATGCCGGCTGCTCGCTCGGTGCCGCCTTGCTCGTTCATCATCAACGCCTGCAACAACCGCGGAAATTCAAGATGGAACACGCCTATTACGGGCCGGGTTTCACTTCAGAAGAATGCAGAGCGGCACTCACCGAAGCCGGATTGAAATTTGAGACTTTGCCGGACGAGCAGATGTTGCCGCGTGTGGCGCAGATGATGGCGGACGGTGCGATCATCGGCTGGTTTCAGGGCCGGATGGAGTTTGGGCCGCGCGCTCTGGGCAACCGTAGCTTCATTGCCGATCCACGCCGCGGCGATATGCGCGAGCTGCTAAACAAGAAAGTGAAACTGCGTGAGTGGTTTCGCCCCCTCGCGCCGTCGATGAAAGAGGAAGTCAGCGCGGACATGTTCGGGCACCCGCATCACGACCCATTTATGATCACGGTCCTACATGTCACGCCCGAACAACGGGAACGGTTTCCCGCAGTGGTGCACGTCGATGGCACGGCGCGACCGCAAACCGTTAGCCGCAAGACAAATCCGCGTTACTGGTCGCTGATCACTGAGTTTGAAAAGCTGACTGGTTGTCCGATGGTTCTCAACACCTCGTTCAATATTCAGGAACCGATTGTTTGTCGTCCCGAGGACGCAATTAAAACTTTTCAGAGCGCAAGCTTTGACGCCCTCGTGCTCGAAGATCATCTCGTTCTGCGCCAGTAAAGCTCGACATCGCCGGCAAATTAGCAGAAGGTCAGCCACACATGAACACTGATTTCACCGATTAGAGAAATCCGTTGGCCAGGAATGACCAGCTCACTCGCTGTGATATGTATCCGTGTGAATCTGAGTTTATCTGTGGCGGCTTATCCTTCACCAAAAGTTTCTAACAAGCAGACATGCACTATCACCTGATTGGAATCTGCGGCACTGCCATGGCTTCACTGGCCGGCATGCTGCAGGCGCGCGGTTTTTTCGTCACGGGCTCGGATGAAAACGTCTATCCACCCATGTCGACAATGCTCGCGTCGCTCGGGATTGAAGTGAAGCAGGGTTACAGCGCCACTCATCTCGTCCCACCTCCCGACTGCGTGGTGGTGGGAAATGCAATCCCGCGCGGCAATCCCGAAGTTGAAGAAACACTAAACCGAAAATTGCTTTATCGTTCGCAAGCCGAGGTGGTGAAGGAAGAATTCATTCGCGGACGCGAATCGCTCGTTATCGCCGGCACGCACGGTAAAACGACGACGACCGGTATTGCCGCGTGGGTGCTGGATCAGGGCGGGCTCGATCCGACTTTCCTGATTGGCGGCATTGCGCAGAATTTCGGCGTCAGTTTTCGCGTGACGGATAGCGACCATGTCGTAATTGAGGGCGATGAATACGACACCGCGTACTTCGACAAAGGTCCGAAGTTCATGCATTACCTGCCGCAGCTGGCGATCGTCAACAACATTGAATTCGATCACGCGGATATTTATTCCGATCTAGCTGCAGTGAGACTCGCCTTCCGACGTTTCATGAATCTGGTGCCGGCAAACGGCCGCTTGATTGTAGGCTGGGACAGCAACAACGTCCGTGAAGTGGTGGCATCTTTCGGCGAAAAACTCTTCACGCAACTGGAAACGTTTGGCACGAGTGCCGAGGCAAAATGGCAAGTTGCTGCACCTGATTATTCGGGCGAGCTGTCCAGCTTCACGGTTGTTCGCGAAGGCCAGGAGTGGGGCCGGTTCAAAACGCCGCTCATCGGCGACTTCAACCTGCTCAACTGTCTGGCTGTGATCATTGCTGCCAACGCGTGGGGAATGGATCGTGAGACGATTGCTGCCGCGCTAGCCAGCTTTAAGAATGTGCGACGACGCGCGGAAGTTCGGGGGGAAGCTGGCGGCGTCACAGTGATCGACGACTTCGCTCATCATCCCACCGCAGTGCGTGAGACCTTAAACGCGTTGCGTCAGAAATATCAGCAGCGCCGGCTGGTTGCGGTCTTTGAACCACGCTCGTGGTCGTCGCGGCTTGCAGTATTTCAAACCGAATATGCACACGCCTTCACGGCAGCGGACTATGTCGTCATCGCCAGGGTCTTTGATAGTCAAAAGGTTACTGAAAAGGGCCGGATGCTGGATACCGAAGAGTTGATCAGGGACATCTCTCACGCGAACAAACCGGCGCTCGCTTTGCCGGGCGCAGACGAGATCGTGGCGCATCTACTTCCGCAATTACGCGAAGGTGACGTTGTAGCAGTGATGTCTAACGGCGGGTTTGGTGGGATTCACGAAAAGCTCTTGACTCAACTAAGGACCCGCCAGACTTCCTAATCCGTTTTCACGGTGGGGACCCTTTCGGGTTTTACCACCAAGGCCGGAATTCGTAATCCTTTATCTGTCGAGTTGGGCTCGACTTCGACCTTAGCAGTCAACACGCGGCGGATCCGTGGCGGCAACAACTTCGCCGTCATCGTGGCCAGCATCTCGACCAGTTGCACAATGTCACCACCGCCGTTCCAATGTTCCCGAACAATTTTAGGATCTGTACGATCGATCAGTCGCAACAGCGTGATGGCGATCAAGTAGGCATCGTCGATCTGGCCCACAAACGGAATCACATCCGGAATCAAATCGAGGGGCACGATCGCATAAACGATTGCGCCGGCGACTAACGCCTTCTCGGTTTTCGGCACGCGCGCATCAGTCAACAGCCGCCCACAGAGCAGAACCATGTTGGGTATGAACATCAACAAACTTTTAAGTCGGGCTCGCGCCTTTAGTGCTGCCATGTCTTTCTCCGGATCATTTTTCTTTGCGGGATTTGGTGACTAAAGTTAACACGACTGGCCGATGACACAAACACTTGTCCTCTCCATGCGAGTTGGTTAGACTCGCTCCCGGCAATCCGGGACCACCCAACCTATGAACATACTCGAGACACTGCGGCAGCGCGCTGCCGGCAATCCGCAACATATTGTTTTGCCGGAAGGCAACGACCCGCGGACAGTAGTAGCCGCTGCCATGTGCGCGCGCCAGAACATTGCCCGCATTACCTTGCTGGGCGATGAAGCAGTCATTCGTGAGACCGCGGAACGTGAACGTGTCGACCTGGGTGGCATAACAGTGATTGACCACAAGCGCGCTTCTGATTTCGAGAAGATGGCTACGACCTTTCACGAGTTGCGTCGCGCCAAGGGCTTGATGGCTGATGAAGCGCGCACGATGATGGCCGATCCGCTTTACTACGGAAACCTCATGGTCCGTCTGGGTGCTGCCGACGGTTCGGTTGCCGGGGCGACGAGTACAACGTCACACACGGTGCGGGCCGCTCTCCTCTGCATCGGCGTTCGATCAGGATTCAAACTAGTGTCGAGTTTCTTTCTGATGTCGTTGCGCGAAAGCAGCTTTGGACACGACGGCGCCATGATCTACGCAGACTGCGGTGTGGTGATCGAGCCAACCGCTGCGGAGCTGGCGGAGATTGCCCTTGCTTCGGCCGATTCGTGCCGTGCCTTGCTGGGCACGACTCCCCGAGTCGGCATGCTTTCTTTTTCCACCAAGGGAAGCGCTAAGCATCGCCTGGTCGATAAAGTCGTGGAAGCAACCCGGACTGCCAAAGCGCGAGCGCCGGAATTGATTATCGATGGCGAATTACAGGCTGATGCCGCCCTGGTTCCGGCGCTGTCTCAGTCTAAGTCTCCAGGGTCGTCCGTAGCCGGGCGGGCAAATGTTCTTATCTTTCCTGATCTGCAATCAGGAAACATTGCCTACAAACTTACCGAGCGGCTCGCCGGCGCCACCGCTATCGGTCCGATCCTTCAAGGTCTGGACAAGCCAGCCAATGATCTCTCACGCGGCTGCAAAGCTGAAGACATCGTGGACGCCGTCGCGATTACTGCAGTTCAAGCCCAGGCTCGCAAGTCATCTCAATCGTGAGAGGCAACGCACAGCAGCCCCTCGCGGCATCCAAGAGCGCGATTAAATCTAATTGAATAGGTCGGATATTTTGCCAACTTCAAGATACTTGCCCTTGCTCCTATTGCTTGCCGCAACCTTTACCCCAGCTTCGGCGCAAGCGGGACGCCGGCCTGAGCCATCCCCGACACCGCCTAATGAAGAACAAGACCCAGTTCGAGTATTTACAGAAGAAGTGCGTTTGCCCGTAATCGCGCTCGATCAGTTTGGCCATTACGATCCGACGCTCGAAGTCGATGACGTGCTTGTGCTCGAGGATGGCGTAGCTCAGCAGGTGCGAAGCGTGCGGCATATTCCAGCAAATGTTTTGTTGCTACTGGACACCGGGGGTGAACTAAGCGGGCTTGGAGGATCGTCAAAGCTGACATCGCTAACACGCGAAGTTGCGATTCAGGTAATGCGTAGCGTACCGGAGACTACGGCGCTCGCTGTCATGCAGTTCAACAATAGCGTGGAGTTGCTGCAGCCGTGGACAACGGATAAGGATGTTTTGCTGAAAGTACTGAAAACGAAGTTATCTTCCGGCAGGCGCGCGCGTTTCTCCGACGCGCTGGTTGCTGCCGCGGCGTTGATGAAAGACCGCCCCGAGGGCAGCCGCCACCTCGTTGTAGTCACTGATGGAGTGGATACCGCCGGCACGAAAACCAGTAGAGTGGAGGCGCTCAAACAGCTTGCCGCGGCGCGCGCAACAGTTCACATCATCAGTTATACAGAATTCGTGCGCCAGAAAAGGGAAGGTAGAACTGCGGGCGTATCAACAGGGCAAGTTCCAACAGCAAGGGATCCGATCACTGCTACCGACCCGACTCTGCCACCGGGCACTACGCGAAATCCTTCGTTTGGAATCGGCATTCGTTTCGATCCGGCAATGAGGCGACAGCGAAAAGGTTATGAAGTCGAGATCAAAAAAAGCCAGCAAGTGCTGACTTCTGTGGCTGAGGAGATGGGCGGAAGAATTTTTTTGCCGCTCAATAGTGAACAAATGCTGGCCCAGGCTCGAGAAGCTGCAGCCGAGATTGGTTCTGAATACGTGGTTACCTACCGTCCCAAACGGCCTTTAGCTAATTCTAAACCAGGCGAGTATCGTAGTTTGGAAATAGCTGCGCGCAAACAAGGGCTGACGTTGAGATCCAGGCGCGGTTACGTGGTCCCGAGCGGTCGCGACGAATAAGCCGCACTAAGGCGTGGCCAGTAGCTCTACCTGGGATTCGAACGACTGCATCATGCGACGGACATCGTGATCTTCCGGCTTTGGCATCAGCGATCGCTGGTGTAGCTCGTCCCAGTCCTGCTGCGGCACGCGATGAAAGGCCTCAACCACTTTCGGATCAAATTGACGACCGGCCCACTCATCCAATTCATCAGCAGCTTCCTGGTACGACTTGCCGCGACGGTAGACACGATCGCTAGTGATGGCGTCGAAAGCATCGGCTACCGAAAAGATGCGGGCGCACAAATCGATATCTTCTCCCTGTAATCCCAGCGGGTAGCCCGATCCGTCCCACTTCTCATGATGCTGAGCCACGACTCGTGCCGGTCCTTCCAGGAATTCAATTCCGCGTAAAATTTGTTGTCCGTGCAGCGGGTGTTCACGCATCAGCACCCATTCCTCGTCAGTCAGCTTTGCCGGCTTGCGCAGAATCAGATCAGGCACTCCGATCTTTCCGATGTCATGCAAGAGTGAACCAAACTCGAGGGCCTTCATCTGCACCGCACTAAGTCCGTACTCGCGGCCCAGACGCAGGCTGTAGGTAACGACCCGCTCCGAATGCCCATGCGTCTCCGAGTCCCTGGTTTCGAGGGCTGCAGTCAATGCTTTCAAGGTTGAACGATAAGCATCTTCAAGGGAATTCAACGCTAAATCGAGTTCTGCTGTCCGTTGTTCGACCAGCTCTTCGAGGTGATTCTCGTAGCGTTGCTTGGCGACGATAAGTTCATGGTGCTCGAGAGCGCGCTTGACCACCGCTTCTACTTGCCGCAAGTCGAAGGGCTTCATCAAGTAATCGAAGCCTCCCAAGCGCAACGCACCGATGGCGCTTTCAACCGTCTGCATGCCGCTGATCATCACCACAACTGTGTTCGGCGAGATGCTCTTCGCGCGCGGCAACATCTCCAGGCCGCCCATGCCCGGCATGGTGATATCGCTGACTACGAGTTCAAACTCGTTCGCGGCGAGCAGCTCAAGGGCAGTTTCGGCGGAGTTGGCAGTCGTACATTCGTGATGGTCGCCGAGCAAGTCCGAGAGGATCTCTGTTATGTCCGGTTCGTCATCAACGATGAGAATCCGTGACTTGGGGTCACCTGACATCATGTGGCTCCTGGAATTCGCAGATTCGGAATTTGCGGCGACCAGCCTCACTACATTATCGAGTCGCCATTATCGAGGTTTTGTTGGGGTCGCAGGGGCGAGTGTCCGCGGGTGCTCACTACCTGCGTTTGCGGCAGGTTTTCGGATTCTACAGTGTTCGGCACCGTGTGCCAACAAGTTTTTACTCAAGGCCTTGCACGCTGCCTCAAGGAACTGGGCCGCCGCCGGCAGTTGTGCAAAAAATCTGGCATTAAACGTAGAAACGCCCCTCCCGCACACGCAGGAAAGGGCAGTTTCTTCAAGGTTTGACGCCCGCTTGGATGTATTAATATCTGGCTGAGCGGCGACGTCTGCGGATGCCGTAGGTATAAACGGCTGCGCCACCACCACCGACGGCTCCTCCAATCAAAGCGCCCTTTTTACCCCCGGCAATGCCGCCAATCAGGGCGCCAGCACCAACACCACCCGCCGTGGTCAGCTTGTCGCGGTGCTTTTGCCAGAAGCTCCTCCCGTGTTTGTGACCATCACCGATACAACCGTAATGCGTATGGGTGACGTTGCTGTGACGGTGCCGGAAACGGCCACATCTTTGAGCCGAAACTGGAACCGCCATCAGTGCGAGCAAAGTCGTCACTACCAGAATCGCCAGTAGTTGTTTCCTCATAGTTTCTTCCTCTTCAAGTAAGCTTCTTACGGGAGAGAGTTCTTCAGGGGGCGGCCTTCATTCTATTGCTGGAGGGCGTATGTGTCCAGCGATGGGCCTACTCCAAACGCTGAAACTTAGGGTAAGTGTTGAGAGCAGGTGCACTTTTACGTTTTGCCCGATAATAATGTTTTTCGTTGTCGAGGCGAATCCGGGCACTGATAAGTGTGGGGATGGAGCCTGCACCACCACGGTAGGGGGAGTCGCCAGACTGCCAATTGCCGACCGTTGATTTTTCCTGTCTTTTTCGCGATGGACCAATTGGCAATCGCCAATCGCAAATCGGCAATCTAGGGCAGTTGCGCCTCGCCGGAAGAGACCGTATTATCTCTTGCGCAAAGCCGGAGTGGCGAAATTGGTATACGCACCAGACTCAAAATCTGGCGAGGTCAAACTCATGTCGGTTCGAGTCCGACCTCTGGCACCAATCAGATTCTCCCTCTTTAATGAATCATTCGCCACACGCC
>JBPCMI010000081.1:0-29805 GCA_051002415.1 Pyrinomonadaceae bacterium | reverse complement strand
CGTTATGCCGGCGACGAATTTGTGGCGGTGGTTCAGGAGCTGGTTGGTTCCCAGGTAGAAGAGCTGCGGGCCCGCATTGAGAGTGCGGTGGCAAAGTTTTCCTTGCACGTGCGCGGTGACAAACGCGCACGAGTTGGCATTAGTATCGGGACGGCCACCTACGACACGGACGGCCACACCTTGGATCAACTCCTGGTGGCAGCCGATCAGGCGATGTATCGCGTTAAGTCTTCACACAAGATCGACCGGATTAACGGTGCGAACGACGCGGAACCCGCCGTGCCAACTCTCGCCGATGGCCTCACGACAGTCTCGGTCAACTGACCTCGCAGAACTTAGTACTTAGCGCTTTGTACTAAGTTGGCCTTGCAACGGTTGAACCATCAAGCAAAAAAACACATTCGCTTCCCAATATTGGCGCCGAGGCGCAGCGGCGCGCAGATGCCAAGCAAGAGAAGGAATGGGTAGTTGTTTCACGACTTAAGGTCAATCTCTCACAGTTGCACTCAATGTTTCCTAAGACTTTGCCTCTCTGCGGCTTGGCGTCACTGCGCTAAAAAAGAACAAAGTTCAAAGTACAAAGAACCAAGCTCGATTTTTGGTCCAGCCGAAGTCTTGACATTCTCATACCCCATCGCTTTCAATCGCTTGTGGGGCGGCGTTCTCACCTTTCCTGCGGTGAGGCACGGCCACCCAAGTCCCACCCGCCAGCACGCTGGTCATCTACGATTGAAGCATGTTCGCGCCTGCCACCACCGTCCCTGCAAATGTAACTCTGCTGATTGTTAGCGCCGAAAGCAGTGTGCGCGAACGACTCGAAGAAATTTTCAGCACCATCGGTTATCGTACGCTCGCAACGGCTGATGCCTCGGCGGCACTTAGTGCGCTTCATAAGGAACCATGTGACCTGGTCGTCCTGGATCTGGAGATCGAGGGTGTTGATGGACTGGCATTGTGTCGCCTGCTCCGTTCGCAACGCGCCACCAACAAGCTGCCGATAATCGCCCTCTCAGACGACGAGGTTGAAAGTACTGAAGTAGAAGCATTTGCCGCGGGCGCCGACGACTACATCATCAAACCTTCCTCGCCGGGTGAGCTTATTTCTCGCGTCAATGCGCAACTTAGATCGGCGCAACGAGAATGGGAACTGATCGGTAGTAACCGCGAGCTGAGATTTCTGGCAGATTTAGGGCGCGGTTTGTTGCGCGCGCTCGAACCCGATCAACTCGTCCGACGAATCGCCGGAGCCACTTATGAAGGGACGGGCGCGGTGTTGTGCGCGGCGTACGTGAAGCTTTCGGATGATTGCGAAGCGGGATGTATGTTTGATCGTGAAGGAAGCGCCGAAGACGTTTCGCGTCGCTACCGTGAAAGAATACAAAGCTGGTTGGAGCTCCCCTCGACTACCACGCCGCAGCGCCTGATTGATCGCGAAAGTTTCTTTTTGCCGGATGAGTCGCACCAGATTGAATACGCTGCTCCGTTAAGATTTGGGGGACGCGCCAAAGGTGCTTTGGTAGTAGCGTTCGATCGCCGGGAAGATCTTGGTGAAACTGAAAGCAGGTTGATCGAAGCTGCGGCTCAACAGGCGGCCCTCGCCGCACATATTTCCTCTCTATACCAGGCTGCTCGCGAAACTTCGACCAACCTTGCAAAGGAAGTTGACCGTCGCACGGCCGAAGCAGTCGCCCAACGACGCTTCACCGAAGCAATCATCGACAGCCTGCCGCTTTCGCTTTATGCAGTCGACAGTCAGTATCGGATTGTCGCCTGGAATCGCAATCGTGAGTTAGGTGAGCTGGGAATCCCACGCGGTGCTGCACTAGGTCGCAACATCTTTGAGGTGCTGACGTTGCAGAAGCGCGAGGTGCTTGAGCCGGAGTTCGCCCAGGTTTTTGCGACTGGCGAAATCGAGATTATCGAGCAGGAGACGGTTAAGCCGAACGGCGAAATCAAGCATTGGTTGATTAGCAAGATCCCGATGTGGATTGACGACAGCGGCGGCGTTTCTCACGTCATCACGGTCGGCGAAGAAATTACTGCTCGCGTCGAAGCTAACCGGGCAGTCGCCCGCGCGGAAAAGCTTGCTGCTGTGGGACGCCTCGCTGCGGGCGTGGTTCATGAAATTAACAATCCCCTCGCGACAATATCCGCGTGCGCCGAGGCGCTGGAGTCGAGGATTGCCGACGGCTCGTTTGCCGAGTCGCCCGCGCTCGATGACCTGCGCGAGTATCTGAGTTTGATTCGCAACGAAGCGTTTCGTTGCAAGTCCATCACTACTGGCCTGTTGGATTTCAGCCGCACGCGCACGGCCCAGCACGTGTTACTCGACCTGGCTGATGTTATTGATTCCACGGCGAAGCTCCTGGTTCATCAACAACGCGGGGGCAGGATTGATTTGCGGATCGAAACCGCGGAGGATTTGCCGCCAGTTCTGGGCGACCCGGGTCAATTGCAGCAAGCGATCATTACCCTCGCGAGCAATGCTGTGGACGCGATGCACGGCGGCGGCGTGTTGACGATTTCATCCCGTCGTGACGGCGATAACTTATTGGTTGAGGTGAGTGATACCGGCGTCGGCATTCCGCCGGAAAACATTACCAAGATTTTTGAACCATTCTTTACAACCAAAGAAGTCGGGCAAGGAACCGGACTTGGTCTCGCAGTTTGTTATGGTATCTTAACTGAGCATGGCGGCAGTCTCGACGTGCAATCAGCGCCTGAAGCCGGCACGACTTTCACGATCACCTTGCCGGCAGCAAATGAACGCGGAGAAGCGAACGCTTGAGCGAGCAACCAGCAGCACGGATTCTGATCGCCGAAGACGAAGCAAACCTGCGACTAGTTTTGCAGAAGGAGCTCGAGCGACTCGGATATCGCGTGCAAGCGGCGCCGGACGGCGAAGCGGCGCTGCGCAAGCTTGAAGAAAGCAATGTTGATGTGCTGCTTTGCGATATCAACATGCCTCGCATTGACGGCATGGAAGTTCTGCGCCGCGTGCATGAGCGTCCCAATCCGCCCGAAGTGATCATGTTGACTGGGCAGGCGACAGTCGAGACGGCCGTCGAGGCCATGAAGCTCGGCGCCTACGATTACCTCACAAAGCCTTACAGAATCGCGGAACTCGATGTGCGCGTGCGGCAAGCTGTGGAAAAACGGCGCCTGCGCGTTGATAACCTGCGCCTGCGTGAACAGCTGGCGCGGCAATCAGCCCTGCCCGAGATCGTTTCGGTCTCGCGAGTGATGAAGGAAGCGATTCGACTGGTTGAGCGCGTTGCGCCGTCGGAAGCCTCGGTCTTGATCACTGGTGAGTCGGGGACAGGCAAGGAACTAATTGCCCACGCAATCCATCGCCTCTCCACCCGGGCAAACGCATCGTTCATCGATCTCAACTGCGCCGCCTTTCAAGAGTCGCTGCTGGAGTCGGAGCTGTTTGGCTATGAGGCGGGGGCTTTTTCCGGAGCTAAGGGACGGAAGCTTGGTTTGATTGAGCTTTCCGATGGCGGAACACTTTTTCTTGATGAGGTCACTGAGCTGCCGGCGCAATTGCAGGCGAAACTTTTGCGCGCGATCGAGACAAGGACTTTCTTCCGCGTCGGCGGTGTAAGGAAAGTCGAGGTCGATACGCGCATTGTCGCGGCCACTAATAGAAATCTTGAATCAGTTGTCGCTGACGGCTCGTTTCGATCCGATCTGCTTTATCGGATTAATGGATTTCAGATCGACCTGGCGCCTTTGCGTGAACGTCCCGAAGACATCGAACCGCTCGCTCGACATTTACTGCAACAAGTTGGAGGAACTAGTCCGCCGGAACTGGAGGATAGTGCTCTCGACGCGTTGCGCACCTACGGTTGGCCAGGCAATGTGCGGCAATTAAAGAACACACTCGAACGCGCGGTGATCCTTTCCAACAATGGCCGCATTACACTCGCTGAATTGCCTCCGGAAGTATCTCGCCCGGGAGTTTATGCGACCGCCCTGGTAACAACGTCTCTTCCCGGTGTCACGCCCGATGCCGGAGCAAATCCCGTCGGTTCTCCGGCCTCACTCCGTGAAGTTGAACGCCAACAGATACTCGCGGCTTTGGAGCAGTCAGGGTGGCACCGGGGCAAGACCGCCGAGATCCTGGGAATCTCACCTTCGACACTCTATCGCCGACTGCGAGACTATGGTCTTGAAAAGAGACGGTGACTCAGAAGGCAGTAGGCCCGAAAAAACATTTTCCATTTTCCATTCGTAGCCGACACGGCAAGATTAAGCACAGAGCCACCAAGACGCACAGCCGCAGAGAATTTGACGTTAAACCCTCGCATATCTGTTTGGGTTTCTCTGCAGCTCTGCGTCTTTGTTGCTCTGCGTTAACTCGCGTTGCGATTAACCATTAATGACAAATGAAAAATGATGAAAAATGACAAATGGTAAATTTTTCCCGCCTCTTGACTCTGATTCACCACCGCAGAGGAATAAGATCCGGTCCGGCCACCGCCGGTCCGTTGATGCTGTGATCGTGAAAGCGATTGTACATACCTCGGTTGTGGGGAATGTGCCCGCCATACCAGATAACGACGTCGTTGTTAGTCAGTTTGTTATTAGTTAGAAACGCATCGATGTTTGCCTGCGTGTTGATCCGCACAGCGCTGTCGTCAAACTCCGCGCCGCTATACGTCAGGAACCAGAGATCACCGCGTGCATACGGGTCATTGGCAGCGCTGTTGTCGTAAAAGTTCGAACGAATCAGGTAGCTATTGCCCGTCGCAGGATTGTCGACAATCCAGGTTTCCTGCGTGCCCGCTTTGCGGTAGCGTTTAGCTTCGAGCGGAACGGGAAAGGAATTGAAGATCCGATTGCCGCGTGGTTCAAGAATGCGGTTGGGCGCGGCAGCTTCGATGTCAAAGTCGAAGCGCCAGTAAACGTGATGGACGTGTGGCTGGCAAGTACAACTGTTCTGCACTGCTCCCATGCCAAAGCGTGGCTTGATCGTGCCGTCTGCCATGAAGCGCCATTCTGAAATGTAGCGATACCAACCAGCCGATAACTCACTCACAAGCACCACGCCGTCGCCTTCCTTGTAATAAGCGATGCCCTGGTGATTACCCGCATCAATATCGGTCTCTAGCACCGTAGTTGCCGGGACGTTGCAAGAGCGTACACCGGGAGCTAGCGTGGTTCCTGTTGCGGGATCGGCCGCAAACTGGTTCTCAGCGTATTGCCAGTCTCGGAAAGGACCACAGGTGTTGTTGTCGTAGAGGACGTTAAGGATCGGCACGTTGGCGCGTTTAAGGACCATCTTGCCTTTGTACCGAACGTCTCGTAGCTCGATCCCCGAGCCATCGGCCCCCGAAGAGGCGGAAGGCCTGATCGCAAGGAAGCTCCAAAGCTGAACGCCGGCGAGATCTGTAACTTCAAATTGATAATGACCGGCAACGCCACGTCCGGTTGAACTTCCCCCCGATGGTGGCGGCGAGCAATCGGCTGCAGGCTGCGCGGAAGCGGTTGGCGGCGCGCCGGTTGTAAACCGCCGCACACTCTGCCGGCTCATGGCCACCGAAACAATTTCGTTCTCGCGTTCGACTGCCGGGTCATCAGGATTCTTCGCGGGCAATCCTACGTTAACCACTCGCTCCGTTCGCGTTCTAATTCCCGAAGCGAAATAGAGTGGTGGCATGGGGAAGTAAGGAACTAGCTTTTTAGCGCGTAGTGCGGCACCGAGCTGGGGATCGTTCTCAATAATTTTGATTGCTGCTTCAAATTCGTCCGGATTAGGAAGCGCCTGGAATAGAGAAACGGAAACCTCCAAATCCCCGGGCTTCGAAAACTTGCTCAACACGATGATCGAACGTTCGTTGGTGTAGTCGTAATAAATAACGCGGAAGTTATCAGGCGGGCCATTGAGGCCTTTCTTGTTGTCGGGATCCACGTAATCAACAGAAATGAGCTGATACTGATTGTTATCTAAATATCTGGCGACGGCCGGGTCCTTCGTTATGGTCTCAACAGTTTCGTCAATAATTTCCTGAGTCGGTCCCCATGGTTCAACCTTGATAATGAAGTCTTTTGTCGCTTTTTGTTTGACGGCGCGCTTGTCAGGCGTTTGGGATTTTGAAGCTGAAGCCTGCAAGAGAACGCCGCCTGACAAAACCGCCAGGCAAATCACTGAGACATACAACCATCATCGCATATCAAAACTCCTCGTATCCGTGCCCTAAGATTTAAGTCCGATCTAATTTAAGCTGTAGCACCACTACGACTAAGAATGTGGTAGCCGGGCAACTCTTGAAGCAACCACTTGAGGTCACCTCATGAAAATGGTCAGTTGAGAAACTAATCGACGGTCCGCATCGACTTGACCTACCACTCCCGGCTGGCTCGATATATGGCTTGTTTAGAAGGGTAGAAAAGTCGCTTTGTGATGACGCGACTGGTACGTAGCAATGCGTAACATACAGCCTCGGACCAGGTCAAGGCGGGCATTTTTTCGTGGTGTTAATGACTGAAGCGGCTTTCTGTGGCCGCCCTCGTTGTGATCAGGGGTGCCCGGGGGGGACGCCCTTACATCTGTGCTTGGTCGCGCGCCTTCAGTTCCTTCCGATTTATCTTTCCGCGATCATTCTTTGGCAAAGAAGGAACAAACTCGATCCAGCGAGGATACTTGTACAAGGCGAGCCGGGCCTTCACAAACTCCTTGATTTCACTCGCCAGCGATTCGCTCGGATTCTCGCCTTCGCGCAAAACGATTAAGGCCTTGGGCTTGATTAGCCCGTCACCTTCGTCGTGGCCAATCACCGCACATTCCAAAACTGAGGAGCATTGCAGCAGGCAGTTCTCAATTTCAGTTGGCGCCACATAGACGCCAGACACCTTCAACATGTCGTCCGCGCGACCGTGATACCAAAAGTATCCGTGTTCATCCTTGTGGAATTGATCGCCGGTGGTGCACCAATCGGCGGCAAAAGTCTTTTTAGATTCTTCGTGAGCGTTCCAATAGCACAGCGCCGCTGAATCACCTCTGACTCGCAAGGTACCCATCTCGCCGGTCGCAACCTCAGAACCTTCGGGTCCAACGATTCGTGCTTCGTAGCCTTCGACGATGCGACCCAAACTCCCGGGCTTAACATCACCAGGCCGGTTCGAGATGTAGATGTGAAACATCTCAGCCGACCCAATGCCATCATAGATTTCGATTCCAAAGGTCTTCTTCCATTTCTCGTAGAGCTCCACGGGAAGGGCTTCACCGGCGGAGTAGCAGAAGCGCAGGCTTGAGAGATCAGCGGCCGTGTTTGCATTGAGCATTCCATTGATCATCGTCGGCACCGTGGTGAGAATCGTGGGGCGGTATCGTTCGATTGCAGAATAGATTTTTTCGGGGGTCGATCGTTCTGAGAAGAGTGCTGTTGCCGCACCGACCCTGAACGGAAAGAGCAGATTTGTTCCGGTTGCATAACCGAAGAAGAGCTTAGGCACTGCGAGTGTCAGATCAGTTTCCGCAACTCCAATCGTGCGTTTGGCAAAGACCTCGGTATTGAAGGGCAAATCGTGTTGCAGGTGCACGGCCCCCTTCGGGTGACCGGTTGAGCCAGAAGTGAACAACCAGATCGCAATGTCGTCGCGATGAGTGTCCGCTTGCGTGCACTCTTCGGCTGCGGCCATCACGGTGTCATGGAAGGAAAACAACGAGGGTCCGCTCCGGCGCCGCGGCGCTTCCTCCTCAGCAGGCGCAGCGCCGACGACAATGATGGCGCGCAAATGAGTTGTCGTGCGGCTGGTTTCAATAAAAGCGGCAGCTAATGATTCGTGAATTATGGCGACGCGGGCGCGAGTGTATTCGAGATAGTACGGGTAGTCGGCAGCTGGCAGAAGAGGGTTGACCATCGTGATCACCGCACCGATTCGCGCGGCGCCAAACCAGGTCCAGACAAACTCCGGACAATCCGGAAGGGCGATCAGAATGCGATCCTCTTGCTCCACCCCTAAATCACGAAGCACGTTCCCAACGCGGTTCGACATCCGGCAAGTTTCGCCGTAAGTGAAAGACTGGTCCTCGAAATAGAGACAGGTCTTGTTCTCGCGACCCGCTTCCAAATTCTGATAAAGGAAGTAGTGGCCGAGATTAAACTT
Organism: Pyrinomonadaceae bacterium; assembly: GCA_051002415.1. GTDB lineage: Bacteria > Acidobacteriota > Blastocatellia > Pyrinomonadales > Pyrinomonadaceae > PSRF01. The sequence continues at coordinate 21,690 of JBPCMI010000081.1, read as the reverse complement.
TTCCGGGAAGGCGATGTTCATGCTGCTTGAAAGCTTCAGGACAACCTGCTTTTCAGAGTGTCGTGAAGCATGGCCATATCGGCATCGTCGGCGGAAGTGAAGCGCACCGCAAAGCCAATCTCGTAGGCTTCATCGACAACTTCCGACCAGAAACAGGCGGGACCGGAAGGAAAGTCTATTTCCAGGCGGATGAGTTCTTTCTGCTGCACCTGACCGCCGGTGAGGACGAAACAACCTGTCTCACTAATGCTGGTAATTGTCCCGACTTGCTGCGTAAGCACTCCTTCCCAGCGAACCGGGAAGTTTACTTGCAAGCGTGGAGCTGTGCGTCGTTCACTCATGCTCAGTTAGGTTCAGCAAATCAAGGGTGGTCGTCCGAGGCACCGGAGAAGGGACAGCCCTGGGCCCCGTGTTTGGTGTCCAGGTAGGTGCGTGCTTCCCAAAGCTCGGGAAAGAATTTCTTGTTAAGTGTCGTGCGCAGGTAGCCAATACCTTCCGAGCCGCCCGTGCCCCGTTTTGCGCCCACCATCCGCTCGACCATTTTGATGTGATGGAAACGCCAGAGCGAAAAGTATTCGTCATGTTCAAGCAGAGCTTCTGCCAGTTGAAACTCATCATAACGCTGTTCGAAGTGAGTGAGAATCTCAAGGACCGCTTGAGTTCGGAGGCCGTAGAGCTTTTTCTGTTCTGTCTCTGGAAGCGATTTATCTTCCGCGGGGGCGTTGAGTCCGCGGCGACGCAATAGTGCGAAGAATTCATCGCCGAGCGACGGCGCTGCAAAACGTTGCTGCAACCGTTCATGAGCGAAGGAGTCGTCGCGAAACTCATTCAGTGTGCTCTCCAGCTTCAGTCCGGAGGTGAATTCGATTTCGCGAAACTGCATCGACTGAAAGCCGCTGGCTGGATTGAGCTTGTCACGGAAGCCGAGAAAATTGATCGGAGTCATGCTCTCCAGGATGTGAATTTGATTGACGAGCAATTTCTCGATCTCGACGACGCGCGCCATGGCTCGAGCGGCCGCTGCCACGCGATCGTCTCGCATCATCGAAAGTGCTGCGTCCAGCTCATGCAGGATTTGTTTGAACCAAAGCTCGTAAGCCTGGTGGACGGTGATGAAAAGCAATTCATCGTGATGCTCAGGACCCGACAAGCAATCCTGCAAGCTAATTAGATCCGGAACGCGCAGATACTTATTGTAAGAGAGCAGGGGATTAGCGCCGTAGTCTTTCGTCATATTGAGCTTCGATCTTAGTACTTTGATCTCTGAAATGCTCCTTAATCTTGGACTAGAAACTAATAACCAAGTTCAAAGCTCAAAGTTTAAAGTTCGTTTTTTAGAATGCCGCTCCCGCGGCTTCATGCTTCGCGTAAGCGTGCGAATCTCTAATCGACTTCATCTCTTCGATGATGAGTTCCAACTCTTCATCCTTGGTATAAAAGTGGGGCGAGATGCGCACGCCCGCACCAGGCCGAAAATCAACTATGAATTCGCGGTTGATCAGCTCAGTGGCCAATGCTGCCGCATGCTCATGCATTACGGTAACCGTGCCGCCACGCTGAGACGGATCCTTGGGACTCGTCACGGTAAATCCAGCTTCTTCAGCTAAAGCTATTAAGCGTGTCGTTTGCCTGATGCTCTTGGCGCGAATGTTTTCCACCCCGATTTCGTTGATGATGCGATAACCGGATTGGGCGGCGTAGAGCGCCGGGATTGCCGGCGAACCATGTAAGAAGCGAGCGACATTGGGTGCGTAGCGCAGCTCGGTAGCAAACGCGAACGGCTCTTCATGGGCCATCCATCCGGTAGTCTTCGGCTGCAACTTCGTATGCAAATCAGGGCGGATGTACAAGTAACCAGCTCCCGGACCTCCGCACAGCCACTTTACCGAGCCGCCCGTAGCGAAATCCACGCCCAGGTCTTTCACGTTGAAAGGAACTGTGCCTGCCGACTGATAAGCGTCAAGGACCACCAGCGCCCCAACTTCATGTGCGCGGTCGATGATAGCTTTGGCGTCCTGTAAAAAAGCACTTTTGAAGAGCACGTGAGAAAAGGGAACCAACAACGTGTCTTCGTCGATCGCCGCCAGCATTCGTTCGAGCGGGACCGTAATGCCGTCGTCAGATTTCACCTCTTCGATGCGTAGCTTTCCTTCTCGCGCCTGCGCTTCGTAGACATACATCACCGAAGGGAAGTTGAGCTCGGAATAGACGATCTTGTTTCTCTTAGGTGTAGGTTCGAAGCAGGAAAGGATCAGCGACTGGCAAATGGAAACATTCTGGTGCATGACGGTGGAGCCGGGTTCGGCGCCAATGATGCGCCCCACTTCGTCTCCGACGGCGAGTGGCATATTCCACCAACCCTCGGCCCACGCCCGCACTCCCCTGGTGGCCCACGTTTCCGCGTATTGGTGCAAACGATCGTAAGTCGACCTCGGCATCGCTCCAAGGCTATGCGAGATCAGGTAGACAGTTTTATCGACAATGGGAAACTCACTCCGCCATTTAAGCAGTTCGTCCGTCAAGCAATCCTCCTGAATAAGATCGTCTTAATCTACCACAGAGTGAATGAGGTCGCAGATACCTCGTTCAGAGGCGGTTGGAACCTCGCCAAAAACTTTTCAGTTTTGTGCGTCACATTTCGCTCGGCATCACCATTCTCCAGTGAAGGTTGCTTGCAGGCGCCGTTGGAAGCGACTTGCGCAGAAAATATTAGAGGAGAGTGAACGAGATGCTTAAGAAGACATTAGTCGTACTTGCTGCAACTCTGGCTATTGCCGGCTGCACACCCGAACCGGATACCAACAAAGCAAAGCCGACCGAGGCTGCGCCCGCGACCCCCGTCCCGGCTGCAACCCAGGTGCCTACCATCTCACCCAGCCCCGCCGCAACAACAGCTCCGGTGGCCCCAACTTCGACGGCGCCGGCAGCGTCGCCCACAAAGCCTGGCGCGAAGGGCAACGATAATTGATTGTTGCTGCCTCCCGCGTGCAACTGGATCAATAGCTGTGGCAACTGAGATGAAGAGCAGGGATCCTTGAACAAGGATTCCGAAAGTTAACGATGAAGAGGGAGGAAATGGTTCCGCCGTTTTCTCCCCCGTTAAATTCCTCTATGCCGCTCCCGAAGAGAGTTAATCAACTACGCCAAGACGACTTCGATCGGCTATTAAGCTGGCTTGACGACGATCGCGAACGAGCAGGAGAGGAATACGAAAAACTTCGGCGGCGGCTAACGACAATTTTTTCCGCGCGCGGTTGCCGCATTCCCGAGGAATTAGCGGATGAGACCATTGATCGCGTATCTCGCCGGGTCGCCGATATTCAGCAGAACTACCAGGGGAACAAGGCGCTCTACTTTCTCGGTGTAGCGAGCAATGTGCATCATGAATATTTGAAGCGGCCGCCAGTGCCGATGTCTGTGCTGCAAATTGCAGATATAGATCGGGAGCTAACTCACGCTTGCCTGGAACAGTGTCTGAAAAAGCTAACTGAAAGATCGCAGTACTTGATCAGACAATATTATGCGGAAGACAAGAGCGCGAAAATTGGGCTGCGCAAAGCGCTCGCTAATCAGTTGGGGCTTACCCAAAACGCTCTTCGAGCGCGCGCGTTACGAATTCGCGAGGGACTTCAATTCTGCATCGAACGCTGTCTAAGTTAGGAGTAGCCTGACTGGCAGGAAAACGTGGAATGAGTGAAGAAGACAAAAACTTCGATCAGAGTGAAGCAGGTTCAGTGACTGACTCTGCTATTCGTCGTAGCCTGCTTGGGCGTGCCGACGCCATCGACCAGGCGAAATTTGAAGCGCTGCTGATGCTCGATGATGGGTTCGAGAGTCGTGTCCACCGTCTGGAACTTGAGCTTGCTGACGGTTTCAGTTTTGGAGAGTTGAGCTCCGCAGAGCAGAAGCTCTTCACCAGTCGCTTTCTGGTTACTACTGGTCGAGTGCGCGAGTTGGAGGTGTCGGAAGCTCTGCGCAAGGTTCTTTCAAGGCAATCCACCGGTCAGACGAGTGCCGGGCAACATTGGAACCTGAGCTCATTAAACCTGTTCGCGTTTGATCGTCCCTTCGGCAGCGCCATGTTGGCAGGACTCGCCTTGCTTGTCTGTGGGACTTTGTTTTGGCTCTCACTGAAAGCCCCGTCGGTGCGTCCGCCCTCGATCAGCAAGCGACAAACCACTGCGGGTCCAGAGAAGCAGTTCGCGCATCCGGTTGTTTCGCCGGATCCACGTGACAATCCGGCGAATGATCGCGGCGTGACACAACAGCAGGTGCCGACTATCACACTGCAACGTGAGAGCAGGTCGGAGAGCAAACAGACAGTGCAGGTTTCGAACGCTGGAGTGGCAGCCATCCGCTTGGAGTTGCTGGTCAATGTTAATGTGGATCCCAGGGCTACTTACGAAGCTAAGCTCCTATCTGCTGACGGACTGCAAGTGGAAACCTTCTCAGACCTGAAGGTACAACCTGGAAGTCAGCCGAAAGTTGTATTTGATCTGGCTGGACACAATTTAAAGAGTGGTGATTACTCGATCCAGTTGCGGAGTGTTTCCGCAGGCGGTACGCAAGGGTCAGAGCGTTATAGTTTCATCGTTAAGCAGGAGTAGGCCGCGGGGATGTTTGCTAAAGCCGTCTGTCAAACGAGCTCGGCCTCGCCGCCCGATGTGAGGCTGTGGCTTGCCCCGCGGTTAAATGTGCCTTTACATTTTGGGCTATGTCCTGGGTTCGGCCTTTGGCCCAATAAATGAGCGGGACCACAGGCACAGCCCGGCAGTTATCCGGCCGCTCTCGGCGGGGCATAGCCACCGCCTCACATCAAGCGGCAAAGCCGAGAGGCGCTCATGATAAAGTGGCAACTTCATGTGGAAGTTTGCCAATCCGATTCGTCACCAGCTTCCGGAAACGCGCTGGCCTTCTGCAGCAGAGGCAGCGCGTTCCTTGTTATTTCAGCCCATTACTGTCGGTCGATTGAAACTAAGCAGTCGCACTTGGGTGCCGGCGATGGTGCCATGGCGGGCAACGGAAGATGGCTTTGTCACAGAAGCAAATCTTGACTGGTATGGCCGCTTCGCCCAGGGCAAGCCGGGAGCTTTGGTTGTCGAAGCTACCGGAGTGCGCGACATTCCCAGCGGCCCGCTCCTGCGAATCGGACACGATCGTTTTCTCCCCGGCCTCCGCAAACTCGTCGACGTAGTACGCGAAGCCAGTGGGGGCGAAACGAAACTTCTAATTCAAATTATCGACTTCCTGGCGGTGCGCCGGCGTCCCGATGAGCGAAAGTTCTTCGAACGCTTTCTCAAGGTCACCGAACACCATCGCGAAGCGATCCTCGGCTTGACTGCAGAACCATATTGGGCGACAGCGTCGGACTCTGAAATTAGAGAGTTTTTAACTAACAGTTCCCCCGATACCTGGCCGCAAATTCTGGATGAAAGGGAACTCGAGTCGCTTCAGTTTGGTTATCGCGAACGCGTGACTGATACCGACCTGCAGCATATTGCCGAGCTCCCGCATGTCTTGCCGGGAATTTTTGCAGAGGCGGCGGGCCGCGCGCGCGAAGCGGGCTTCGATGGTGTTGAGCTTCACTTTGCGCACGCCTACACGATGGCCTCGTTCCTCAGCGCGCGCAACACGCGCAGCGACGGTTATGGAGGCCCGCGCGAAAACCGCGTGCGCCTGCCATTGGAGGTTTATCGCGCGGTGCGCGAACGCGCCGGTAGCGACTACACGCTCGGCGTGCGTTTCCTCGCTGATGAAGTGATTGAACGAGGTAACCGCATCACTGATGCGACCTATTTCGGCGTTGAGTTTGCGCGTGCGGGGATGGACTTTCTCTCTATTTCCAAAGGAGGGAAGTTTGAAGACGCGCAGCAGCCAAAGGTAGGGCAAGCTGTCTATCCCTACACCGGCAAGAGCGGCTATGAGTGCATGCCGACCACGCTGTCCGACGCAGCTGGCCCCTTTGGTCGTACTGTTCCATTAGTGGCGGAAATCAAAAAGGCGGTGAACGCGGCTGGCTTCAGCACCCCAGTAGTGGCTACGGGCGGCATCGGAACTTTCTCGCAAGCGGAGGAGATTTTGCAGCGTGGTGCAGCTGATATTGTGGGATTCGCGCGCCAGGCACTTGCGGATCCAGATTGGTTTGAGAAAGTCAGGCTGGGACAGGGAGCCGCGGTTCGTCGCTGTACTTACACGAACTATTGCGAAGCGCTTGACCAGGCCCACAAACAAGTGACCTGTAAGCTCTGGGATCGTACCGAGCTTGATGATCCGGAAGTTGTGTTTGCTGAGGATGGACGGCGGCGGCTCATTCCGCCAGGGTGGAAAGGTAGGTAAGAAAGACAATACATTTTTCATTTGTCATTAACGACAACTAAAACCGCCAAGTCGCCAAGAAGAAAACAACCGAGCTTGGAACTTGGTGCTTTGAACTTAGTTCGCTAATGAACATGCGCCGCAAATGTTGCTGAAGCTGCTGATGCAGTACCAAGCACAAAGTACTAAGTTCGTTTTCTTCTTTCCCACGCCGCAATAAATGCCGGGTCTCTCTTCCGCAACTCTGAATTATCAACGCGCCCACTGCGAGTCATTAAGCTGTAGGCCAGCTCCAACGCATTTAAATGCATGTAGTCGCGCGCATTTTCAAACCAGGTCATGCTGGTCTCAGCCGCTGCCTGATAATCTTCGATTACCGGTTTCCGGCGTCTTTCAAAATCAACTAGCGCTCCCTCGATGTCGGATGAGGCAACACAGGAATCACGCAACGCGATTGCATCTTCGAGGGCCAGTTTTGTTCCTGACCCGATCGAAAAGTGGGCTGTGTGCAACGCATCGCCGAGCAGCACGACATTTTGGTGATGCCAATGTTTGTTCTTTACGAGCAGGAAATTGACCCACTTGGAGTTGTTCGAGAGTAGTTTGTTACCAGCCAGGTCCCGGGCAAAGACCTCTTCGAGATAAGTCTCAGTACTGGTCTCGTCCTTCGCGGCAAACTCAGCTTTGCCCCACGTTTCGTAATCGCACTCGACGATAAAAGTGCTGGTAGTGGAATTGAATTCATAAGAATGAGCCGCAAACACACCATGCTCATTTTCTCGGAAGGTTAACGTCAAGCCATGGAAAAGCTGATGAGTGCCATACCAAATGTATTTGTTGGGACGAGCGCTCAGCTCGGGTTGAAGTTGGAGCTTAAAGTTGTCCCGCACAGTGCTGTTGACGCCATCGGCTCCGACTACAAGATCACAATTCTTAGCGAGGTTTGAGATGTCGCTGATTTCGCTGCGAAATTTTAGTTTGACGTCGAGCTGTTCGCAGCGGCGCTGCAGGATCTTAAGCAGGTGCAGACGCGCGATGCCGGAAAAGCTGTTGCCATGAATTGAAATCTTGTCGTCGCCATGCAGTACGTCGACATTGTCCCAGGCTTCGAAGTCACGCGTAATCTCTGCATGTGAGATCTCGTCTGCGGCGCGCAGGTTTGAAAGGGTCTTGCCGGAGAAGACCACGCCCCAACCAAACGTGTCGTCAGGACCATTTCGTTCCCAAACTGTAATCTCATGCGCCGGATCCGCCTGCTTCATCAGAATTGCGAAATACAGTCCCGCAGGTCCGCCGCCGATAATGTTAATTTTCATTCGTTGTTCGAAGGGCCGCGAAATAACCGCCGAGACGCGGAGACGCAAAGACTCAAAGAAATCTTCAAAAGCTAGGGAGCTCTCAACCGCTCTGAAAACTCTGCGTCTCCCCGTCTTTGCGCCTTGGCGTTCAAATAGAGTCCCTTAGTAACTGGCTAGCGATGATAAGTTTTTGAATCTCAGAAGTTCCTTCATAAATGCGCAGCGCCCGAACATCGCGATAGAGACGCTCCACAACGCTGCCGCTTACTAAACCTGAGCCGCCGTGAATTTGTACTGCCTGATCAATGATGCGGCCCGCAGCTTCCGTCGCATACAATTTGGCCTCACTTGCCTCGCGACTGACGCGGCCGGCGCCGGAATCCTTTAGATAAGCCGCGCGGTAAACCAGTAAGCGTGCGGCATCAAGCTCGGTCACCATGTCTGCCAGTTTTTCTTGAATCAGTTGATGTTCCGCGAGCAGGCGGCCAAACTGCTTGCGCGAGCTTGCATGACGAACCGATTCATCCAGCGCGCGCCGCGCCATGCCACAAGCAGCCGCCCCCACGCTAGCGCGAAAGGAATCGAGCGTGCGCATTGCGAGCAGGAAGCCATCACCTTCCGCGCCCACCATGTCCTCGGCCGGCACGCGGCAATCGCGAAATTCAATCTCGCCGATGGGATGCGGTGAGATCAGGGAAGTGCGTTCAACCACGCGGAAGCCTGGCATTCGTGCGCCGACTACGAAGGCTGAAAGTTCCGCGCGACCACCTGTTTGAGTTCCGGTCCGCGCGAATACTGTGTAAAAGTCAGCGATGCCGGCGTTGGAAATAAATCGCTTGGTGCCGTTAATGATCCAAGTGTCGCCGTCGCGTGTCGCGGTGGTCTTCACCGCAGCCACATCCGATCCGGCTTCTGGTTCAGTCAAGGCAAAGGCGGCAATCGCCCGCCCCTCTGCGGCGCGAGTTAACCAAAAATCCCGTACATGTTCCGGCGCTGCCTGGCTAATCGCATGCGTGCCCAGACCCTGCATCACAAAAGCCAGATCTGCCAGGGACGACGAGTAGGAAAGCGTTTCCCGGATCAAGCAAAGCGAGCGGATATCGAGCTGGGAACCGTGGGATGCAACTGCGTAGCGCAGCAACCCCGCTCGGGCGAGCGCGGCCACAAAATCACGCGAACGATCGTCAAGATCGCGCTCCTCGATAGCGCGCTCTTCAATTTCCTGTTCGACGAACGTCGACATCTGCGCCGCCAGGTCGCGATGGTCGTTATTAAAGAACGGGAGGTTGATGAAAGAATCCATCGAGTCACTCTAATCTTTTAGAAATGCTTTCCCTGATTTTTGTGCCTGGTGCTTCGTACTTTGTTCGCTTGCCAAACCTGGCGCGTGCTCTCGAACCCCACAAGCTCCTTTAACCGAACAAAGTACAAAGCACCAAGTACAGAGTACGTCTTCATGAGAACTTCGGATCTCGTTTCGCAACAAACGCTTCGTACGCTTCGCGGTAATCCGGGTGCTGCATACAAATCGCTTGCGCTTGGGCTTCACACTCAAGCGCCTTCTCGATATTCATATCAAGCTCGCGATTCAACATCTCCTTCGTTTTCGCTAAGGCGAAAGCGGGTCCGGCAGCTAACCGTTGAGCAAACTCGTTACAGACGTTGTCGAGTTGATCAGGGGCCACCACCCGGTTGTAAAGGCCGATGCGTTCTGCCTCCTGAGCTGAGATGAAGTCGCCGGTAAATAACAACTCTGTCGCCTTCGCGAAACCGACAACTCGCGGCAAAAGGTAAGCGGCGCCCATATCCGCGCCCGCTAGTCCGACCTTTACAAACAGGAAAGCGATTGTTGCAGCTTCACTGGCGATCCGAATGTCCGCTGCCAAAGCGATACATGCGCCGGCGCCCGCAGTAGTGCCGTTCAACTTCGCAATTACCGGGATCGGAAGAGTGCGAATATTCTTGATCAACTCGCACGTTATCCGCGTGAACTCCAGGAGCCCTTCCATGTCGCGTGCGAAGAGTTCGCCGATGATGTCGTGCACGTCACCGCCGGAACAGAACGCGCGGCCCGCGCCGGTTATCAGTACAACGCGAACTCCGGTTTCATGGCGGAGCGCCGCGAAGGTGTCAGTCAGCTCTCGATAGACTTCAAATGTTAGGGCGTTGAGCCGGTCCGGGCGATTCAAAGTTAGTGACGCCACGCCGCCTTCGACTGTGTAGAGAAAACTCTTGGGACTAATCATTGTCAATCAAAGTGCCGCGACGCCTTCAATCTCCACCTTTGCTCGATCGTCGAGCAGACCTTTAACCTCCACCAGCGCCATTGCCGGGAAGTGTTTCCCCATGCGGACGCGATACCGCTCGCCCACCTCGCGCGTGCAGCGGCGATATTCTGCTTTGCTCGTTACATAGATTGTTAGACGAGCAATCTGGTCTGCAGACCCACCCGCGGCTTCGACGACGGCAATTACGTTTGCGAGCGCGCGATCGAATTGCTCGACAAAATCATCGCTGACAATTTTCTGCTCAGCGTCCGAGGCGATCTGCCCAGCGATAAAAAGCAGCTTTGCGCCGGATTCCGTTAGCACGCCGTTGGAGAAGCCGCTGGGCGGCCCAAGCGTCTCGGGGTTAATGAATTTGCACGGCATGGGTTGCCAGCAAGGTATTAGATTCTGCGAGACTGGGCAAGAGCTTTCAACGAACGACGGTCTAAAGAGCACAAACAAAAAGAGACCGCCTCTTAAGCGGTCCCTCTGACAAACTTGTCATTAAAAAGTCGAGTTACAGGATTTGATCGAGTCGTGATGCTAACTGTTCCACGAGCTTGCCGTTCGGATCGAGGCCGCGAATGGGTTCGCCCTGAACATTGCCCTGCTTGTTAAGAATGATGATAGATGGAAGTTGGTCGACGCCCATGCTCTTGGAAATTGCGCCTTCAGGATCGCGCAGAACGGTAACTTTCAAACCGTACTTGGTCGCAAACGCCCGTAGCTGCGCGTCGGACGCGAAGTTTTTGGACTTCTCGTCTTCCGATTCGGTGCTCACGAAATAAACCACGACACCTCGGTTGCTGTATTCATCTGCCAGTTTCCTGATGCCTTGCAATTGCGCTCGGGAAAGCGGCAACCACGAGGCGCCAAAAGCCAGCACCACAACTTCGCCACGGAGGCTTTCAGCGGTCACAGTTTGACCGTCGACCGAACGCATCGAGAAATCCACTGGGCCATCGTTACGTTGGGCCAGCCCGAGAGTTGAGCCGACGAGTACCAGCAGTAATGCGATCGTGATAACCCTGGGTTTGTTAAAAGTCATTTCGTCTCCTTCGTCGGAATCCCCGGGGCAAGTAACATTTGTACCTTCGCCAGGGGTAGGGCCGACTCACCTTAGATGGCCAACCGGTAGCTTTAGTTGGTTGGCTCAACGGGCCGGATCTGATCAGGGTCCAAGCTGATTGGCGGCGCGCCAAACATTTCCTCGTGCAAAGCGACGTAATCATCCCATGTATCCATATCGCGTGCAATATAAGAGAAATCGACTTTTAAGCGCTGCACCTGATTCTTGTGAGCGTCAAAGAAAGCTTTCAATCCGCGCTGCGGATCAAGGGTCAAGATTTCCTCGCGAAATTCTAAGTCGACTAAGACCGGGTGACCGCCGCGCTCGTAGTATTGCGGAATGATTAGTTTCGCCCCTCCTCGCCATGCCTCGAGGATGCTGCGAATCACTACCGGTGGAATCACGGGCTGGTCAGTTAGAGCGATGAGGACGGCTTTCGCTGTTGTCGGCAGGGCGCGGACGCCGCAGGCGATCGAGGTGCTCATTTCGCTGGCAGGATCTGCGTTAACGACGAAGTGAATTGACTCGACATCATTCAGGCTCGCTTTTAATTCGGCTGCCCGGTGCCCAGCCACTACCACGATGTCTTGAACTTCTCCAGCGCGGAGATTGTTGATGCAGGTGTGAATTACTGTGGTGTTGCCAAAGGAAAGGAGCGGCTTGAAAGCTCCCATGCGACGCGAACGACCGGCAGCGAGCAACAGGGCGACTACGTCGCCGCTCTTTGGTTTTTGGTCTTCGGTCCTGGGCATTTTGGAGTGCGATGGCAATCCCAATTTATCGGGGCACCGCTTTGGATGCGATATCGGATTGCGGGCGTCTCGCCCGCCAGAGCACCGCAGGTAGGATTATGCGCGAACTAACGACTTAGGGTTTCTTCAATTCCAACTGTTCGCGCCTCGCGCTCAGTGCGGGCGAGACGCCCGCGATCCTTCTGCCGGCGCACTCCCAAAGTTACTGCAGTTGCCGCAATGCGCGCAGCGTGTATTCCCGCGTCATTTGCTTGCGCCAGTTCATTACAAAGTCGGTATTGTCGAGTGGGCGGGCGCGAACATAAGCGGCCTCGGCGGCGTCGTTGATGCGATCCTGGTCGAGGGGATTACCAATCAGAGCTTGCCCTGCTTCAGATATCAGCAGGGGCGCTGGAGCGATGCCACCGAGGACGATGCGAGCGTCGGCGATGCGATCGCTCCCCTTCTCGGTTTTGACATAAGCGGCGACGCCCAACACCGGAAAATCAAAGGCACCTCGACGCCGCAGTTTCTGATATGAAGCGCGCCAGCCATTCGTCGGCGGAAGTTGAATATCAACCAAAAGCTCGTCGGGTCGTTTGTGCAGGTAATCGATACCATCGTCATTGTACAAACCAGCTGCATCAATGAGCCGTTCGCCAAGCGTGGAAGCGAAACGTAGCTTGGCGCCAATTGCAACCATGACAGGTACGAGGTCTGACGACTGCACTGCCCAACACTTGGAACTACCGGGAGCGACCCAGCAGATGTCGCCGTCTTTCTTCAAACAGAAGTTGATCCCTTTGCGCCACTCGTAATTCTGATCGTAGTAGTTGCAGCGTGTGTCGAGGAGGAGGTTACCCCCAATCGTGCCCATATTGCGGAGCAGCGGGGTTGATATGGTTCGAGCCGCGTAGGCGACGACTGGATAATCGAGATTGATGAGGGGATGTTCGACGATATCGGTGAGCGTTACCGACGCGCCGATTCTGATGCCGGACTTTCCGTCACCCGAAATCTGATTCAGCTCCGGCAGGCGCATCACTGAAATCACGGTGCGGGGTGTTTGTTGCCTCCGCTTCATGTTGGGATAGAGATCAGTGCCCCCAGCGACAAACTGACCCTCCGGCCCAGTATCACCCATGATCTTTACCGCCTCCGCGATTGTTCGCGGGGTACGGTAACTAAATTTGGGAAGACGCATCATAACTTTGGCTCAAAGTCAGCGAGGCACAACGCTATGAGGCTCGCTTCTTTTTATCGAGTTCGAGTTCCGGATGACGCTTTAGAAACCCACCGCGCCTCATCTTGTACCGACCCGGTTTGAGCATGTCGTCATCCGTCCACCCGCGCTTCAGGCCCGCCTCATAATCATCCGGCGTGACTACAAGTTCGACCTCTTCCGATACGGATTCGGATTTCTCATCTTTCTTGCTCTTCATATAACTTCCTTTCCGACTGTGTCGGGGGCCGCGCCGATATGATCCTAATTACGTTGCCTAGTCGTTCAGCAAACACGACAAACAAGATCCTGCTAGAAGAGTATCCGATTATGAAAAAGCGAGACTCATCATTTGAGTGATCGACGTCCTCCCCCTCAACTGCGTTTGGGTCGTAAAAAACCTCCGTGGCTTCACCGAAAGTAACGCCATGTTTCTCAAGGTTTTCAAGTGCCTTCCGATCGTCCCATTCAAATCGCACGTCTCGATCCTTAGCACGACATCACGAATGCACTGCAACGCTCGGCATCTCTTTCCCGTCACCACCTTCGGCCGGTGTCATCACCTTTAACGGATCGGGCCACTCAATTTCCGGAACGCTCGTCGGACCGTAACGATGGCTGCGACCGCGTTCTTTCTCGCGCAGCGCCTTCAACACTTTCTCCGGCATGATCGGCACTTCATCGATACGCACGCCCACCGCGTCGTAAACAGCATTCGCTACCGCAGGCGGCACCGGCAATAACGGTCCCTGTCCCACTTCCTTGGCCCCAAACGGTCCATTCGGATCCGCATCTTCGATCAGATAAGTTTTGACGTCGCACATCTCCATCGTGGTCGGACTCTTGTACTCCAGCATCGATGGGAACTTATGAACTACATTTCGGTTGCCACGGTAGGCCATCTCCTCCATCAATATTTCGCCGAGACCCATGTAGACGCTGCCTTCAACCTGGCCCATCACCAGCATCGGGTTAATCGACTGCCCGATGTCATGCGCAATCCAGATGCGCTCGACAACGACGATCCCCGTCGAGGGATCGACGTCGACTTCGGCGACTGCCGCTGAGTAGCTATAAGCGGGCGACGGTCCTACGCCTGCACCTTTGAATTTGCCCGGCGAGGCCGGTGGGGAATAAGAACCGACAGTGCCAATCGTGCCAAACTTGGACTCCGCCAAGACAACGGCTTCGGCAAAGGAAACACCGACCTCAGGATTCTCGACGTCGAACACACGCCGCTCCGCGAGCGACAAGTTCTCAATCGGCGTGCCTAATTTCTCCGCTACGGCCATCACCAGTAACTCGCGCGCACGCTCCGCAGCTTGAATCGCCGCGTTGCCAGTCATGAGCGTGACGCGACTAGAGTAGCTACCGAGATCAACTGGCGTCAGGTCTGTGTCAGCAGTGACGACGCGAATGTCGAACGGATCAATGCCAAGGACTTCCGCGACGATGTAGGCAAGTATCGAATCCGAGCCCTGGCCAATGTCCGTCGAACCACACATGACGCAAACTCCGCCCTGGCGATCAAGCCGGAGCTGAACTCCGGACTGCGGCATGTTGTTCCAGTAGATGGGCAGACCTGCGCCGCAGATATAGGAACTGCACGCGATGCCGATGCCTTTCCCGTAGGGCAGTTTGCGGTCCTTCTGGTTCCATCCAGAAAACTTGTTCTTCCAATCCGAGCCCGCCACAACTTTGTCGATGCACTGCCCCAGACCCATGCTGCCGATGCGTAGATAGTTCGCCGTTAACGAGTTTGGTTTGACGAGGTGCTGGCGACGAATCTCCGCGGGATCAAGCTTTAGGTCTTCGGCAATCTTGTCTAGTTGCACTTCAACCGCATAACGCGGCTGCGGCGTTCCATGTCCACGTTTGGGTCCACAGGGCGGCTTGTTAGTGAAGACACGCACACCCTGAAATTTGTAACGCGGCACATCGTAGGTCACCGTTTGCAAAGCTCCGGTGTAGAACGTACTCGCAACGCCGTAGCTGCCATAAGCGCCGCCGTCGAGGAACGACTGGAAATGCATCCCGGTAATCGAGCCGTCTTTTTTGACGCCAGTTTTGACATGCATCAAGACGGGATGGCGCCCGCGGTGACAATAGAAAACTTCTTCGCGTGTCAGAGTCACTTTCACCGGCCGACCGGTCATCATTGAAAGCTTGCAAACAATGACTTCGTGATTGAAGGGATCGCTCTTACCACCAAAGCCGCCGCCGTTAGGCGTGGCAATCACGCGAATATGACTGGCCGGCAGTTGCAGAACCTTCGCCAGCGCGCGGTGAACGTAGTGCGGTGTTTGGGTTGAGCTCCAAAGCGTCAGCTTGTCGTCGGTATCAAAGTAAGCAACCGCTGCGTGCTGCTCGAGCGGCAAGTGCGTATTGCCTTCATAGAAAAAAGTATCTTCCCGAACCAGGTCAGCTTCGGCAAAACCCTTTTCTACTTCGCCGAATTCCAGCGAGACCTTCTTATGAACATTTCCGCCATCGCCGTATTCATGAATGCGCGGTTCTTCGATTAGCAACGCCTCGTCGATAGAAGAGATCGAGGGCAGCGTTTCGTATTCCACTTCAATCAGATTCATCGCGTCGAAGGCGGTATCTTCATCAATAGCAGCGACCGCCGCCACCGGATCTCCGATGAAACGCACTTTGTCGGTGCAGAGCGCCTGCTCGTCCTGACTTACGGGCAGGATCCCGTAAGAGATCGGCAGCTCTTTGCCGGTGATAACTGCAAACACGCCGGGGAGGGCCGCCGCTTTAGTGGTATCGATACTCTTAATTAAGGCGTGCGGATGGTGGCTGCGGAGAATTTTCGCGTACACCATGCGCGGCAGAACGATGTCGTCGGCAAACTTCGTTTGGCCGGTGCACTTTGCGCGCGCATCAACCTTGCGAAATGGCTTGCCGACTACCTTGAGCTTGCCGTTGGACTTGAGGCCGTTGTTGCTTTTTGCCATCTTGAAAACTCTACGACTTCAAATCTGAGGTTGTGATAGTAATCTCTAATCGCACCGAATTCCGCGCCGGAGGTTTCTTGTACTCCAAGACTCCGGAAAAGTTCTTACCGCTTAGCGCCTTTCCGCCGTAACCTAAGCTATCGTTCTCCGACACGTCGGCATTGAGTGCCGGCGTCGGGTTCAAGCTCAACCGACTATTCGCAGGGATATCGAAGATGTAAAAGTTTTCGTATTTGCCGCAACTAACAGCCATTTGGCTTATCGACTCATTTGTATTGTTGGAAATCACCAATTCATTGGACAATAATTGCTTCGATCTTTCGCTTCCCATGCGAAGGGCATTCTTGCTAATCCATTCGATAACAGGGTTGGCATCGATGAAAGTAGGTTCCCAATTATCTCTTCTCTGCCACTCATTGGCATAAATAACTTCCTGTCCTTTGAAAACTTCAACTTTGCCCCGCTCATTGAAATGACTGAACAAGTCGTTCTCATCTTCGACGTTAATATCAACTTTGACGCGGTATGCGCCCTCTGGGGAAATCTTTTCAACCCTGAAGTTCCTGCCTGATAACCCATCACATGACGTGATAAAGCTAAGAACTCCGATACTAACGAAGAGGAATCGAAACGCGTTCATTGTTTGATGTTTATTCGTATCCATAAACACTTTCACGCGGCAATTCCATTTCTTCTCCGCGCATGCGCGCCGCCGCCAGTTCCACGGCTTCATAAATCTTGATGTAGCCGGTGCAGCGACAAATGTTTCCGGACAGCGCTTCTCTGATCACGTCACGGCTCGGGTTGGGGTTCTTCTTCAAAAGCTCCTCAGCAGTCAACAGAAAGCCGGGCGAGCAATAACCACATTGCGCGGCGCCGAGGTCAGCGAAGGTCTGCTGCAGCGGATGAAGGGTGGCACCGTCAGCCATCCCCTCAATACTTTTCACGTCACGCCCTTCAGCGTCGAGCCCGAGCATCAGACAAGAAAGGATCGCGCGTCCATCAACGAGCACCGCACACGTGCCACACTCGCCGAGCTCGCAACCGTGTTTTGTTCCAGTTAGATTTAAATCCTCGCGCAGGACTTCCAGGAGAGTTTTATGTGGAGCAAATGCAACTTCAGCGGCTTCGCCATTCAAGGTAAAGCTAATGTGAGTCTTTTGCTTTAGCTCAGTTGACATTCAATTATCAGCGACTGATCTATGCGTTATCTAAGAGTACGACGCTACGCGTCGATAGAGTTCAGATCCTCAGGCTCGGCGACGACATATCTTTCTTCTTCGCCCCGTTCAAGGTGATGTTGTCGATCAAACGGATCTTGCCGACAAATGCCGCAACCGCAATCAGGATTAGGCGATCGTCAAGTTTATCGAGACGCTCCAGCGTTTCCGCGTCGACAATGCCGACGTAATCCAAGCGCACGCGGGGTTCGCTTTCCATCGTGGTCTTTACCAGATCAGCGAGTTTGCCTGCGTGCCGTTCTCCTGCCTTAAACGACTCCTTGGCCTTTACGAGGGCGCGATGAATTACGGTAGCGGCCGTCTGCTCTTCAGCCGAGAGATAAGAGTTGCGCGAGGACATCGCCAGGCCGGAATCTTCTCGCACAGTCGGCATTACCAGGACCTCGGTATCCAACCCAAGATCTTTGACGAGGCGGCGGATAATCACAGCCTGCTGCGCATCTTTCTGTCCGAAGAAAGCAAAGTCTGGCTTCACGATATTAAATAAGATCGTCACGATTGTAGCGACACCACGAAAATGTCCGGGGCGCGATTCGCCTTCGAACAACTTCGAAAGTCCGCTAACATTTACGTAAGTCGTGAAACCTTTCGGGTAAATCTCTTCAACGGTCGGCGCGAAAATGTAATCAACATTGTAGTCAGTTAAGAGTGCCGTATCGTTTGTCAGGTCGCGCGGGTAGCGCTCGAAATCTTCTCCCGGCCCAAACTGCGTCGGATTAACAAACACTGAAACTACGACAACATCACACATTCGCCGTGCTTCGCGCACCAAACTTAAGTGACCTTCATGCAGCGCTCCCATCGTCGGCACCAGCCCGATGGTCCGATCCTGTTCGCGCCGGATTTTGCGCGCGACGGAACTCATGCGCTGACGACGATTAATAATCTCCATAGTTTTTGGGGAACTTCAGGACTTCTTGAGCTTTGTCTCTTTCACCGAAGCATCAAGGCGCAATTCGTCCGCAGCTTCGGCGGGTAGCGCGTACGACTCGGCTTCAGAAGGATAGGTGCCGTTGCGCACATCGTCGGCATAGCGCGTAACTGCGTCGGTGATTGTTTGGTGCAGGTTGGCATAGGGCCGGACAAAGCGGGCCAGTTTTCCGAAAGAGAGACCGAGCATGTCGTGCAGCACGAGGACTTGAATATCGCAGCCGGCGCCGGCGCCGATGCCGATCGTGGGAATGCTGACGCTCTTTGTGATCATTTGCGCGATCTCACGCGGCACAACTTCGAGGACAATTGCGAAAGCTCCTGCTTCTTCGAGCGCCAGCGCGTCGTCGAGCAGTTCCCGAGCGGCTTCGGCAGTCTTACCCTGAACTCGATACGCGCCCAGCTTGTTAATCGATTGCGGCGTCAAGCCGATATGACCCATCACCGCGATCTCTTCATCGACTAGCCGCTTTATTAAAGGCAAACGTTTGCGACCACCTTCGAGTTTGATCGCTTCAGCACCACCTTCTTTAACCAGGCGCAACGCATTCCTTACAGCATCGTCAGCGCCGGTATGAAATGATCCGTAAGGCATATCGGCTACCAGCAAGGCCCGCTGAACCGCGCGTCGCACCGCCTTCAAATGAATCATGATCTCATCGAGAGTGACGGGAACCGTGTTGCCGTAGCCGAGCACGACGTTGCCGAGGCTATCGCCCACGAGCACGACATCGATCCCTGCCTCATCGACGATACGCGCGGTGGGATAATCATAGGCGGTGAGACAAACCAAACGCTCGCCACGTTGTTTGCTGGCGCGCAATGAAGGCGCACTGACTTTTTCCGGACGCTCAGGTTTGAGATACGGCATGATTCAGCTCTCTATCAAAATGGCCTGGGGCAAAGTTGACTGCAAACCCAGACTACAGTGTTGGGAATGTTAAGAGTTGCTAGCAAGGCAGGCATTATACGGCAAATCGCTGAGAAGTGGAGATTCGGGGGAAGCGCCCGGGCGCAGGGACGCGTGGACGCGGGGGTCGCGGGGAAGGGGAGATGGGGGGATGGGGAAGATCCGGAGAAGGGGATTTGGAAAACTTGGAGAAGCGCGGCCGAGGAGGGGATATTTGCAAGTTAGGAAGGGGGCCTGCCACCGCCGTTTGGAGTAGCGGGGGCAGGCCCCCTTCCCAACCTGCAAATTATTTAAGCTGGCCACCGCTTGACTTGGGATCGATCATCCAGATTTTCGAGTAAGGATGCGATTGTTTGTTGCAATGTCGGATGAACCAGCGCTGGCGCAAGTTCAGCTAAGGGCTCGAGCACGAAGCGCCGGAGATGCATTCGTGGATGAGGAAGCGTCAGCAGTTCCGTGGTGGAAGTGTGATCACCGAACAAAAGCAAATCGAGATCGATCACGCGCGGTCCTCGCGCCACCGTACGCGTGCGCCCAAGTAAGAATTCGACTCTCAAGAGTCGCGCCATCATTTGGTCCGGCTGCGCCCGATTGCCACCCAGCTCGGCAACCATATTAAGGAAGTGAGGCTGGGCGAAAGTTTCTACGGGTTCACTTTCGTAAATGCTCGAGAGGCGTGTGACGGGTAAACCAGCCTCCATTATCCCGCGTATACCTAACAGCAAGTTACAGGCACGATCGCCGAGGTTAGAACCAAGGCTGACATAAGCTAAAGCTTTCGATGAACCTGTCATGCGGACTCAGTTTATCTGAACTTTGTACTTCGTTCTTTGTACTTTGCTTTCGTAACCTAACGTGTCTGGTATTATCAAATTCCGTTCTTAACCAAGATCAAAGTTTAGTTCAAAGTACAATGCTTCAAGCGAGAGTCAAAAATCGTGTCTCAACTCCGAACGTTAATCTGGTTAAAGTGGACGCTCTTTCGCAATTCGTTGCGTTCCTCTAAGGCCGTCGTCAATCGCATCGCTACCGTGCTCGGAATGTTGGTGGCGCTCGCGTTTGCGCTCGTAATCGCACTTGGATTAGGCGCAGCTGCCTACGTGCTCTCGTCGCCGGAGATTATGACGCAGATCACCAGGCGCGAAGCTCGCAGGGCCTCTGGATCAATTCCTTCGGCTCAATTCATCTTCTTCTCAATCCTGACCTTTTTCTACCTGATGTGGGCGACTCTACCGCTCAGCGTCGGTACGGGCCGCCAATTTGAGCCGGGCCGCCTGCTGATGTATCCAATCAGTTTGCGCAAACTGTTCGCCCTGGACTTCATCAGTGAAACCGTCAATCTCCAATCAATCTTCGCAATTCCGGCCATCCTCGCGCTTGGTATCGGGGCCGGTTTAGGGAAGGGAACGATAGCGTGGGCGTTGCCCGCAACAGTACTGGCAGCGCTTTTCGGTCTGGCCCTGGCGAAGTGGTTGTCGATTTCGGTTGGTTCAATGATGCGCCGCCAGCGAGCGCGTGCGGAAAGCTTGCTCGCACTTCTCGGGATTGTCCTCGGGCTCGGTGGGGCGGTTCTAGGGCAAGTAGCCCCTGCGCTTTTCAAACATGCAGAATCGTTTCGTGGCTTGCGTTGGACGCCTCCGGGTGCTGTTGCCTTGGCTTTAACCGATGGTTTAGCTGAAGGCGGCGGGCTCGATTACTTTCTTGCCCTCATCACGCTTTCTGTTTATTCGGCGCTTCTGATCGTGGCAAGTTATTGGGTGGCGCAGCGAGCAGCTTTAGGCAAAAGCGGCGCCCGCCGCGATGTCAAACCTAAGGTGAAAGCAGCAAACGAAGTTTACACAGGCTGGGAGTTTCCCGGACTGTCAGGTGAGCTGGCAGCAATAATCGAAAAAGAGCTCCGTTACGTCTTGCGCAACGCGCAAGCTCGTTTAATGGTACTGATGCCGCTGATCTTAATTGTGCTGCGAATGGTGAACACGAATCGCCTGGACTCCGAGATGCCCGCGCCGGGATCGTTCGCCGGCGAAATTCTGACTTATGCCGAAGGAATGATTGCCACTGGCGGCGTGCTTTATGTCTTTCTAATTTTGACAGGAGTCTCCTGCAATCTTTTTGCATTCGAAGAGAGCGGGATGCGAACCCTGATTCTATCGCCAGTAGCGCGGGCCAAAATTCTGATTGGGAAGAACATTGCCGTGACCGTGATGGCGGCAATCTTTTCCGCAGCGCTGCTGCTGCTGAACGAAATTATCTTTGGTGATCTGACGCTTCGCGCGCTCCTGTTCGCAGCGCTTAGCTTCATTGTTTTTGCGGCGCTCATGTCAACGATCGGCAACTCCCTCTCAGTGCGTTTTCCCAAGCGCATGAAGTTTGGCAAGCGCATGAATGTTTCGGGCGCGACCGGTTTGCTACTAATACCGATCATTATTCTGCTTGCCTTACCTCCCCTGGCCGCTGCTGCGGCCGGGTTCGTCGCCCAGAGTTGGTTAGTCGAATATGCTACACTGGCATTGTTCGCGGTGCTTGCAGTTGGCGCTTATCTGCTGTTGATAGGGTCACAGGGAGAGGCCTTACAACGACGCGAAGTGGAGATTCTGGAAGCCATTCGCGAACCGTCGGATATTTGAAGCAGAAATTTTAAATGACTCCAGCGATGCGCCGGCGCGCATCCGGGCGGGCAATGAAAAGCGGCCCCGTCCCTACACAAATGGCTCGCAGAAGATTTCGCAGCAATCAGCGGCACG
>JBPCMI010000080.1:0-5801 GCA_051002415.1 Pyrinomonadaceae bacterium | reverse complement strand
GCCCTCAGCGACCTATCGCAACATGAATAACGAGGACAAATATATGAATACTCAATCTGGCGCTCCATTATTTCGGTGGTGACAATGAAGATCGGCGCAAGGTACTAGTTGCAGCAGTTGCATTTGCATGTTGAGAATCTCGTCTTCAAGTTCTCCACGCTCTTTTTTAATCTGCGCGAGATTTTGTTCATGTTCGCGTAGGCTTGGGCCGTAATTCCTCGTGTCGGTATGCATATAAAACGCCTCCCATTCTTTAAGTTTTTGCCCGGCTGTGGTAAATAAGTGCGTCGACGCACGAAGGGCTATCCGCCGAGTCAATCGACGCTGGCTTTTCTTGTATCGTTGGGGCGACGCCAGGGAACGAGGTCCTATCCAGACTTTTTCCTAGCGTCGCCTTTCCTTTCTTCTTAGCGTGCGCAGATTACCCGATCACCAAAAACAAAAATCAACTTTTTGACGATGATAAAACACACGAAAGTTTCACAAACACAAAACCGGGCTACCAAATCCTCCTAAACCAACCTCACGAGCCCCAAGAACTTTCCACCGACAACCCCCGACACGCCCTCAGACGGTGAGACGCAGCTATGGACCGCGCGTCGACGGTCGACCACCACCCATATCGAGGGTGCCGTCGACTGTCGCGCCCACGCGCTTTTCCTTCGTTTTTCCTACACGAAATCGTTTACGGATCAAAAGTGAGGTTTACGGATCGAAAGAGGTATGTGGATCAAAGCCGTTCCGGCGGGCTTTGCCTCAAAAGTGGGATTAGGCGCCGACGTATGAGGCAAACCGGATTTCTGCCTCAAAAAGCAATAGGCCTATTAATTTCTCTCGGAAAATCCATGCGGTGCTCGCCAACCGTTGGAAGCATTAACACGTCGACCAAGCCGGTGGCTTCGCCGTCGTCTCCTTTAGATAGGTCAGTCCGCCCTACCTGCAACTACTGTGCGTAGTTGTAAATCTCGTCAAGGTTTTCTATACTTCGCTCTCTCCCCTGACTGGAGGATTAATCATGCGAAATTTACCGAAGATTACGTTGCGTGGATTCAAGCCCAATGCACGCGGTGCCGGACACGTGCTTGGTGAGCTACAAACCGCAGTGATGGAGTTGCTTTGGAGTGAACTGCGGGGCTTGTCTGTCAATGAGGTCGAAGAGCGCTTGCAGCGCCGCCGTGAGATCGCGCACACGACTGTACTCACAACGCTGGACCGAATGCATGGCAAGGGGTATTTGACTCGGGAGAAACAGGGAAAGGCTTTTGTCTATGCGCCTCGTTACACACGCGAGGAGTTTGAACGAGGCATGGCCCAAGAGGTTTTGGGAGCATTACTGGGGAAGTTTACCGGCTCTGCGTTGTCGGCTTTTGTCGATCTTGTAAGCGATGATGGCGCAGCACTGGATCAACTTGAAGCGATGATCCGAGAAAAACGACGGCAGCGCGGCACGAGCAAAAAAGAGGTACAAAAATAGTAGTGCTGATTACGGCGATCGAGAATTTCGTTTTGCTCAGCACGTTGCTTGCGCTGGCAGCTCTTGCCATTTCCTATGCTGCTTGGAGCGCCGCGAGAAACGGTTTCGGTCCCGCTCGTGCTTCCACACTCACCCGCCTATACACATCGGCACTTGTATTTCCCCCGGTTATCTCTGCGTGGCTGGTAGCGGCAGCATTACTGCCGGAGCTCTGGCTTGGCCGTTCGGGTTTTGACGCCGCCCACCCAGCTCCGCTTCATGAATTGCATTTGCTCAGCGATGTGACGGCAAACCTGGAACCGGCGCTCGGACTTGCGACGGCATTGTTTATTGCGGGAGTCGCTATTTTTGCTGCCTGGTCCAGTGTTCGCAACTTTTTCAAAGTCGGTAGTGTTATTAAACACCTTGAGATGACGGCTACTCAGCCGCCTGATGGGCAAGTGGCCTTGGTCGAATCTGTTGCTCAGCGTCACGGCGTGGAAGTAGGGCTGGTCCTAAGCAATTATCCGTTCTCTTTTTTGTGGGGTTTCTCGCGATCGAAGCTGGTGCTTTCATCCGGCTTGCTCTGCACCCTTACTGCAGAGGAACTCACCGGAGTGTTGGAACATGAAGTCGCACACCACGAGCGGCGCGACAATTTAATCAAGCTCTTTCTATCAATCTGTTCCTACACCTCAATTGCATTCCCAATGTCGCGATTGATTCTAGGCTGGCGCGCGGAACAGGTAGAGCTCGTATGTGACGCGGTTGCATCTGCCCGTACTTCGGCGCCACTGGAAATCGCGGAGGCGTTAGTGAAACTTCGACGCCAGACCGAGTCGGCCCCTGCGTACGTACCGACCGGAGCATCGGGTTTTGTGCCTCAGTACCTGCCGAGTTTCGAACTTCGCGTGCACCACTTGCTCGCTCTCGCTGACGATCCAGATACGGACGGCCGCTTTGCGTCAATGCCTCAGCACCGCATCAGTTCATTGTTTGCAGTCGCCGCACTTTTTACCGCCAGTCTGGTTTCATTATTCTTGCTCGCTCCTCTGGCTGTGCATCACGCCCTCGAATTCTTAATTCAACTGGCCTAACAAAACCATAAGGAACCTCGATTGAAATGCTTCATCCTTCTCTCCCCTTACCGTCAAAAACTACAGCGCGTCGTCGGTTCTTGATCCTTTTATTGTCGCTTGCACTTCTGAGTCTGGCTGGTTGCGGTTCGCGTCAAAAGGCTGAAGTCGAGCACGAAGAAGAGGCTATTGCACGCACCGAGTTCACTAACCGGATCGAAAACTTCTTCGAGTACGAGCCGCTGAAGGCGGGTAAGTCAAGTCACTTTTTGATTCACCTCACCGATCTGAGTGACGGCACTCCGGTGGAAAAAGCAGAGGTGACACTGTTTATTCATTCGAAAGGCGGCGGTGAGGTCGCCCAAGTAAAGTCACGGGTCGGCAAGGTCACAGGTATTTACGTTGCAGACGTCAATATCTCGAGGGCGGGCGACTACGATATCGAGTTGCATGTCAAGAATTCGAAGCTGGACAAACGCTTGCCGTTGAACGACTTCAAGGTGGAGTGAACGAAGACTGTGACTAAATACTTTCGAATGTTAATGGCAGTCGGACTGAGCTTTTGGCTTTCAGCCCTTCCAGCAACCTTGCAGGCTCAAACAACCTCCGCGGCACAGCCCACGCCGACCGCTGACGTACTGACACTGCCGGACGCGACTGAGGAGTTCCTGCGGCGGAATCTTTCATTGGAAGCAGCGCGGTTTGAGATCGGCGTTGCAGAAGCCGAACGAATCGGCGCTCGTCTGCGGCCCCGGCCTGGGTTGACGTTCAGCGCCGAGAATCTTCGGATTAGTGGACCGACGCCGATAAATCATCTTTATGAAATAGGGGCCACAGTCGCGCAACCAATTGAACTCGGCAACCGCCAGGGACTCCGCCTGGAGGTGGCTGATCGCACGGTAGCTGTGGCGGAAGCGCGTCTGACAGACGTGCTAAGGCGGCGCTTGTTCGACCTCAAACGCACTTACTATGAAGCAATCCTGGCGTGTGCGATTCTGCGAATTGCGCGGGAAAACCGGGAAGGGTTCGATGAGCTTGTTCGCTTTAACACTGCCCGCTTTGAAGAGGGTTACATCGCAGAAGGCGAATTGATCAAGGTGCGGCTCGAACGGATAAAATTCGATACGGTGACTGCCAATGCCAATCTTTCATTTAGGCAGGCAGCAATCCAACTACTCGAACTGATTGGCGCGAGTGATTACGAGCCCGCCGCTGCGCTTAAAGTAACCGGATCATTAGAAGTTCGTCCTGTTTCTCTCAGTCTCAAACAGTTGCGCGAGTTGGCACTGACCAATCGCCCCGACGTTAAAGTGGCGGAATCAGAGATCGCGCGTATGGAGTCAGTTGGCAAACTAGAACGGTCGCGCGCCAAGGGTGAACTCACTCCGTACGTTGGTTACAAACGCGTTGGAGTAGACAACGCTGTGCTTGCGGGCGTGACCGTGCCTTTACCCTTCGGCAATCGTAATCAGGGCGGCATCGCACGTGCCGAAGCCGAGCGCAAAGTTGCTGAATCAAATCTCCGCTTTGCTCGGAACTGTGCATTGGCCGAGGTAGAAGCAGCCTAGCGGGCCTATGAGACTGCTCGCGAACAGGTAAAAGCTTACGAGGCAGGCATTCTCGAACAAGCAAATCAATCAAGCGAAATCACTTTAGCTGCTTACCGGGAAGGTGCAGCGGAGTTGATCACGCTGCTGGAGGCCCAGCGCACGCGCGCTGAGATCCGCACGAATTACTTTCGCGCTTTATTCGATTACCACATGGCACTTTTTCAGCTTGAAGTAGCGACAGGAACAGATATCAAACCATGAGTCAATCAACAGACAAAGATCTAAGTACATCAGTCGATAAGACGACTGAACACGAAGTGCGAGTTGAAGAAACTTCTCGACGGTCGTCATTAACAAGGCATCCACAGTTCAACCGGATTCTCCTGGTTGGCGGAGGTGCGTTGGTTGCGCTCCTCATCTTGGTCTACGCCATCTTCTTGCGTAGTGCGACTAAGACCCAAACGGCGGAAGCACCCGCCGCTCCTAGTGCTACCGGCACGGTGAAGTTTCTGATGGAGCAACAGTGGCTGATCCGGATGAAGTTGGCGCAGGCTCAAGAACAGCAAGTGGCTCGGCAGATCACTGCCGTCGGCCGGGTAGTTCCGGCGGCGAATAGGCAAGCGCTCGTCGCTCCTCCGGTAGCGGGTATCCTTGCCGGATCAGGCATGCCGCGTGTTGGACAGCGAATCACCCAGGGACAAACGATTGCCACGATACAGCAGACGGCAACGTCAGCAGAACAAGCGCAAGTGCGGGCGGCCGCTGCATCGGTGCAGTCACAGAACGCACAGATCGAAGTAGAGAATGCTCGGCTTAACAGTGAACGCCGAACGTCGGTAGGTGAAGCTGAAGCAGCGAGGGTTAGGCTCGATCTTGCTCAGAAGGAAGCAGAACGCGCACGTCGTCTCTTTGAAAAGAAGGCGTTCTCCGAAAGGCAATTGCAGTCAGCCGAGGCCGACCGCAACTCCGCGCAGGCAACATCTGACGCGGCAGTCAAACGACGCGACGCTCTCGCTTCGGCGCGATCAATTGGAGCTTCGACTATACAAGTTGGAAGCGCGAACTCAAGTCATACCGTGCAAGCGCCGCTGAGTGGTTACGTCACCAAAGTTAACAAATCGATTGGTGAACAGGTCGGGGCGGGCGAAGCAATACTTGAGCTTAGCAATCTGGACACCGTTTGGATTGAAGCCCCGATTTTTGAACGAGACTTGAGCCGTCTAGGGGGCAACGTCACAGCTACCTTCACGACGGCGGCTTATCCCGATCAGGAATTCAAGGGCACTGTCTTGGATGTAGGAGCGGTTATCAACGAACAGACACGCGCCGCCACGGTCGTTTTTCAGGTGCCCAATAACGGACGCGCGCTTCGCATCGGGATGCAGGCGAACGTTCGCTTAGACGCGGGTGAATCGGTGACGGCGATGATGATACCTCGCTCGGCGGTGCTTGATAACGAAGGCGAAAAAATCGTGTATGTGCTGCTGTCGGGCGAAGAGTTCGAGCGCCGTGAGGTTACGCTTGGCGATGAATACGGTGACCAGGTCGCCGTCTTGTCAGGGCTGAATCGTGGCGAGCGCGTCGCGACTCAAGGCGCTTACCAGATCAGGCTGCAAGAGCTTCGGCCGGCGGATGCTGGCGTGCATTCACATGAAACCTAAACGCTCATAAGGTCGGAAAAGGACAATTGAGAGCTCTACCCTATGCTAAATAGAATTATTC
>JBPCMI010000079.1:0-5325 GCA_051002415.1 Pyrinomonadaceae bacterium | reverse complement strand
GATAAGTGGTGAGTGAAACAGGTGATTGTTAAGCGATTGCGGTCGGCGTAGGTCTTGAAAATTAATTTTGTAGGCGTAGCTAGGGTTAGAGCACTACCTTGACACTCAGCTGGTGTTGCGCCTAAATACATCCGCATAGGCGCGTAGCTCAGTTGGCAGAGCGCTGCCTCGACACGGCAGAGGTCTGGGGTTCAAGTCCCCACGCGCCTACCATTTTTATTTTCTCGCTTGAGCCTTTATTTTCTCGCCTGAGGCTTGCTTCCCGCTTCGACTTTCTTTTGTACCTCACGCGTTAATTGTAAAAAGGCACGAGCGGCATGTGAAAGGGTTGCGCCCTTGCGATAGACCAGGTGCAGGCGCCGCTCTGATTTCATTTCGCGTACCGTCAAGGCCGCAACTTGGCCGCGAGCGATCTCAGTTTGGGCCGTCAAGCGAGGAACCAACGCCACCCCCATGCCCAGTTCCACGAATCTTTTGATTGACTCAAGGGTCGGGAGCTCCATCGAAATATTCAGCGGCGTTTTATACTTCTCAAACGTGCGAATCACGTGCTCCCGGTAAGGTGACGAAACGTTGTGTGCGATGAATGATTCGGCGCCCAGCTCGCGCACCGAAATAACCTGCTTCCGGGCCAGCGGATGATCTGGAACGACGATCAACGCCAGTTCATCCGTCAAGACCGGTATTGAGGCAATGGCTTTGTCGGCTGGCTTGAAAGATACGATTCCAATCTCAGCATCTCGTCCCAGAATTTCCGAGGGAATGCGACTCGCTAAACTTCGTTTGACTTCAACCTTGATGTGCGGATGGCGGGAACGAAAGGCCGGCAGTACTGAGAGCAGATACATCACCGTGTATTCGTTTGCGCTCAGACTCAGCTTCCCTCGATGCACATCCTTCAGCTCGCGGATGGCCGCATGCGCGTTCTGGCGCATATTCAATACTTGCTGTGCCAGATCAAAAAGCACCCGACCGGCAGCGGTGAGGGTTCCATCCTTCGAAGAGCGATCGAAGAGAAGCTCACCAATCTCGGTCTCAAGCCGGCCAATTGCCTGACTCACGGCAGGCTGCGTCCGGTGGAGGGTCTCAGCGGCGCGCGAAAAACTCTTCTCCTGTGCCACTGCCACCAATACTTCAAGTTGGTTTATATCCACAGTTAATCTGCCCAATCTTCACGCATTTACACTCCCTTCAGCGGCTTTTAGAAATCCATCTGAAATGAAGCGTCGACGTTATCCCGCTAAAACCGCAGCCAATGATATCACAGCAGGTTATGTTCTTATAAAAATTATAACTTTGACTTTGGGCCATTGCTTGCCTACCATCTGGGTTTTTCTGGAGGATAAAACCATGGCAGCTCAGAGGATCTCTATTTTTGACACGACCCTGCGCGATGGCGAACAGTCACCTGGCTGCTCAATGAACCTCGAAGAAAAGGTAAGCATGGCGCGCCAACTCGAGAGTTTGGGAGTGGACGTCATCGAGGCCGGATTTCCCATTGCATCAGAAGGCGACTACGCCGCAGTCCGGGCCGTGGCCCGGGAATGCCGTGAAGTAGTAGTCGCGGCACTCTGTCGTACCTCTGAGCCGGACGTGTTGAAGGCCGCGGCCGCGTTGGAAGGAGCGGCGCACCCGCGCATCCACACGCTTGTAGCGACCTCTGATCTTCATCTCGAATACAAACTGAAAAAGAATCGCGCCGAGGTGTTGGAGATGACGCGCCACGCTGTATCGCTTGCACGCGATTATGCTGAGGAAGTCGAATTTTCGGCGGAGGACGCGACGCGAAGCGATGTTGATTACCTGTGTGAAGTCCTGACTGTGGCCGTTGAGGAAGGCGCTACGGTCATAAATGTTCCTGACACGGTCGGGTACACCATGCCCGCGGAATTTTCCAAACTGGTAGAAACAATTCGCGAACGAGTAGTCGCGGATCGCAACGTTCAGATTAGTGTGCACTGTCACAACGATCTAGGTTTGGCGGTAGCCAATAGTCTAGCGGCTGTTGATGCCGGGGCGCGTCAGGTTGAATGTACAATCAATGGTATTGGGGAACGCGCCGGGAACGCCTCGCTTGAAGAGATCGTCATGGCGATGAAGGTGCGGTCCGACCAACTTCCGTACGAGACCTCAATCGATACAATGCAGATCTATCCGAGCAGCCAACTGCTTTCGGCGATCATCGGTTGTTCAGTGCAACCAAACAAGGCGATAGTCGGACGCAACGCTTTCGCACATGAAGCGGGCATACATCAGCATGGGGTGATGAGCAATCCGCTCTGCTATGAAATCATGACGCCGGAGTCGGTTGGTGTACGAACCAGCAAGCTGGTGTTGGGTAAGCACTCAGGAAGACATGCACTGGCTTTACGCTACCAGGAGCTGGGATATTCATTGGCCCCGGATGAGGTGACCGCAGCGTATGGACGGTTTAGCGAATTAGCGGACCGCAAAAAGCGCATCTACGATCAGGATCTGATTGCTTTGCTCTCAGCGGCCGCACGAACAAGTGAACAGTCGCCGAACGAGGCTGGGGCTAAGGTCAGTCAATGGAGTGCTTCGAGCTATGCCTAAACGGCGCGCTAATTCTGATCAAAAAGGGGAGTGAGGGAACGCAACCTGCTCGCCCCAAGACTGAAATTAAAATGCAATTAACAATAGCGGTTCTGGAAGGTGATGGGATAGGTCCTGAAGTGACTCGGGAAGCAGTGCGCGTCTTACGTGCTGTCGCCTCAATCCACAATCACAACTTTAGATTTGTTCATAGGCCAATTGGGGGCGCGGCCATCAAGCAAGCCGGCTCTCCTTTGCCGACTACTACTTTAGGCGCTTGTCTCGCTGCTGATGCTGTGATGCTGGGCGCCGTTGGTGCTCCGGAGTTTGACGATTTGCCTGCGCACCAGCGTCCTGAAGCCGGCCTGCTGCTGTTGCGACGCGCACTTGGCAATTATGCAAATCTGCGCCCTGCGATCTGGTACGACTCAATTGCCTCAGCGTCTCCCCTGCGATCTGAAGTCGCCGCTGGCTCCGATATCTTGATTGTCCGCGAGTTATTAGGCGGACTTTATTTTGGCGAGCCCCGCGGAATTTGCGGTGAAAACGGAAACACCGTGGCGACCAACACGATGACTTACTCCGGGATGGAGATCGAACGTGTAGCCCGCGTTGCTTTTGAAGCCGCTTCACGGAGACAGAAGAAAGTCACTTCAGTTGACAAGGCAAACGTATTGGAGACTTCAGGTCTTTGGAGACGAATCGTAGCGGAGGTTTCATCTGATTATCCGGAGGTGACGCTCGATCACTTATACGTTGATGCGTGTGCTCTGCACTTGATGAGAAACCCAAAACGGTTTGACGTGTTATTGACCGAGAATCTTTTTGGCGACATTCTCTCCGACGAAGCGGCCGTTATTACGGGATCGCTTGGTATGCTTGGCTCAGCCAGCATAGGTGGCGAAGTTGGACTGTACGAGCCGGTGCACGGCTCGGCTCCGGACATTGCGGGACAGGGGATTGCGAACCCCTTTGGCGCGATCGCGTCGGCCGCGATGTTGTTGCGTTTCAGTGGAAAGCTCGAACACCAAGCGAACAATATCGACGATGCCATTCGGCTCGTATTAAGAGCCGGATACCGCACGCCCGACATCGATCCAGAAGGGAACGGGTATGCGGCATCAACCTCGGAAATAGGAGAGTTGGTCACCGATGCTCTTGCCGAGATAGTCGACCTGCAGCACGCCTACCATGCGGTATAAGGATGTCAGAACCCAGAACTCTTTTTGAAAAGCTGTGGGACGCCCATGTGGTGCGCAAATCTACGGGTCAGCCCTCGCTGCTCTACATCGATTTACACCTTGTTCATGAAGTGACCTCACCGCAAGCGTTTGATGGGTTACGCGCTAATCACCATCGTGTGCGCCGGCCGGAGCGCACTCTGGCTACAGTGGATCATAACGTACCGACCACTGACCGCGCCCTGCCGATCGAAGATCCTATAGCTGCCAGGCAGATTGAGGCCCTGCGCCAAAACTGCAAAGAGTTCAACATTCGCCTCTTTGATATCAATTCCGCCGAACAGGGAATCGTACACATCATCGGGCCGGAGCTGGGACTGACCCAACCGGGGATGACGATTGTGTGTGGCGACAGCCATACGAGTACGCACGGAGCATTTGGAGCGCTCGCGTTTGGCATTGGTACAAGCGAGGTCGAACATGTTTTAGCCACTCAGTGTCTGGCGCAAAACAAACCGAGGACAATGCTTGTTGAAGTAGGCGGAGCGCTGCCGGAAGGCGTGACTGCGAAAGACCTAGCGCTCGGGATCATTGGCGCTATCGGCACGGATGGAGCAACGGGACACGTGATCGAATACGCGGGCGAAGCCGTGCGGGCCTTGTCGATGGAAAGCCGCATGACGCTCTGCAACATGAGCATTGAATCGGGGGCGCGAGCGGGAATGATCGCTCCGGACGAAACAACGTTTGCCTACGTAAAAGGTCGCCCATTTGCGCCGGAGGGCGCGAAGTGGGAAGAGGCGTTGAGATATTGGCAGACCCTTACGAGCGATCCGCAGGCCCAATTTGATCGGGTGATTAAGATAGATGCGGTTGAGATGAAGCCGCACGTAACGTGGGGGACTAACCCAGGCATGGTTGCACCCGTTACTGGTGTGGTTCCCGATCCCGGCGAAACAAAAAGCGTTGCCGATCGCGACGCGGCCCAACGAGCATTGGAATATATGGCTCTCGCGCCACGTACCAGAATCCAGGATATCCATATCGATCGAGTCTTCATCGGTTCTTGTACTAACGCTCGTCTTGAGGACTTGCGGGCCGCAGCTCGCGTGGTTAAAGGATATCGAGTTGGCGATTCTGTTCGCGCGATGGTTGTGCCCGGATCCCAGACTGTAAAACGTGCGGCGGAACGGGAGGGGCTGGATCGCGTCTTCCGCGAAGCCGGGTTTGAATGGCGGGAAGCAGGGTGTTCGATGTGCCTGGGCATGAACCCGGACATACTACAACCCGGTGAGCGCTGCGCCTCGACCAGTAATCGCAACTTTGAAGGAAGGCAAGGTCGCGGCGGGCGTACGCATCTTGTTAGTCCGGCCATGGCCGCCGCTGCGGCAATTAGGGGACATTTTACAGACGTTCGAGAATGGCAATTCAAGGCGTGAATCGTGAATTGTGAATCGTCAGTCGTAAAGAGGCTCGAAGGTGGGGATTCGCTAGTCATGACTAGGTAGCAAAACCCATTCACTATCCACATCACAATTCACAATTCACGATTCACGATTTCACGATTTCACGATTCACGATTCACGATTCA
>JBPCMI010000078.1:0-15901 GCA_051002415.1 Pyrinomonadaceae bacterium | reverse complement strand
GGTGGTGACGCTGCCCACACCGGAGCGCGTATCAGCACTCGACTTCGAGCAACTTAGCGATTCCATTGCGATGACAAAGCAGATGCTCGAGGAAACCTCAGACACCTTCGCCGCGCTTGATAGCCATAACCGCGATATCGGCAATTACGACCTGTTACTCTCCAGCAGTTCGCCTTCGAAATAGCTTCTTCTGCGTTAGCCATACGTTTACCGCCAAGACGCCAAGTTATGCCAAGAGCGCCAAGGATATTTTCTCAATCAGCGCTTTCATCTTTTTTGTTTTGCCCGTGCTTTGCGGCGTCTTAGGACTAGCTCAATTTCCCAACTCTTGAGCTTGGCGTTCTTGGCGGATCCTTGGCGACTTGGCGGTAAATCTTCTTAGTACAAGAACCTCATTAAACAGCTCAAAGCCACGATGTTTCAGTACTTTAGTTGTTAACGTATAGTCTCAATTTACACCCTATAATGCGTTGAAAAAAAAGATGACCACAACATATTGACATGCGGTAATCAAAGGAGTATATTCCGCTCCGCTTGAGACGAGGCGGGTAACTTGGAGCAGCGGCAGGCCCCCCTGAACTGCTCTCCAGCTAAAGATTTTCGCTTCGAAAAAAGCCAACCGAAGTATCCGCTAAACATGATCGACGCAGCCACGTCTACTATAATGTAGCCGGAGGTTCGTCTTTGAAACATCCCCGAAATGGCCTCGTGTCGCCCGAACACGAGAAAGGCAGAACAATGAGCGCAGCTATTGGCAAGAACACCCCCGCCACCGACCTATCTTCTAAAGCTCCTGCAACGACCGCTAAACGCCGCAAGACTCAGCCCCTGGGTTTGAATGCCAAGCGTGTGATCAGTAAGCGTTATTCGTTGAAGGATGCAAAAGGGCGCGCTCTTGAAGAATGGCCGGATATCGTTCGGCGCGTCGTCGGTCATGTTTCGGCGGCCGAGAAGGATCCCGGCAAACGCGATGAGTTCTTTTCCTCGATGAGCGACGTGATGCTCGCGCGCGAATTTGTGCCAAACACTCCCTGCCTGGTTAACGCCGGCAAAACCAACGGTCAACTCGCGGCGTGCTTTGTGCTCGACGTGCCCGATTCGATTACGGGAATCATGGAACACGCCAAAGCGGCTGCGACAATTCATCAAACGGGCGGCGGCACGGGCATGACGTATGAATTTCTACGTCCGCACGGTGCGTTGGTTGGCTCAACACGCGGAGTGGCGTCGGGTCCCGTTTCTTTTATGAACATCGTCAATCAAGTTACCGATGTTGTGAAACAGGGTGGCGTGCGCCGCGGCGCCAACATGGGAATGATGCGGGTGACCCATCCCGATGTCTTGCGCTTCATTCCCGCCAAGAATGATCAGCACTCGCTGACCAACTTCAATATCTCGGTGAACGTTACGGACAAGTTTCTGAAAGCGGTCGATGATAACGAATGGTTCCAGCTCGACTTTGACGGGGAGTCGTGGACAGATCCGATTTACGATCCGGTCCGTGACGGCGATTATCTTGTTTACCGTCGTCCCGATGGTTCAACGGTTACGTTCCCGGACAAGCAAGCATTCATTTCCGCGGATCTTTCGAATTGCACGATCGAGGAGCCGCCGCGTCCCGGCATGGTCTACGCGCCCGACATCTGGAACCGGATTGTTGCGAGTGCTCACAAGTATGCCGAACCGGGAATTGCGTTCATCGACGAAGTGAACCGTCACAATCACATGATGAAGTCGATGGGTCCGATCTATTCATGCAATCCCTGCGGCGAGCAGTTTCTGCACTTCTCAAACTCATGCAATCTGGGCTCGATTGACCTGGCGAAATTCTACAATCCCGAAACTCGCATCGACTGGGATCGCCTGCGAGAAGTGACACATCTGTGCACCCGTTTCCTAGACAATGTGATCGACACCTGTGCCTGGCCGCTCCCGGAAATCAATGATGTCGTAACTCGCACTCGTCCGGTTGGACTCGGAATCATGGGTTTCGCCGATCTCTGTCTGGATCTCAAGGTGACTTACGGCTCGCCCGCATCCATCGATCTGATGGAAGAGATGATGGGCTTCATCAGACGCGAATCCTGGAATGCGAGTTTGCGGATTGGCGCCGAGAAGGGGACGTTTCCGGAGTTTGAACCGAATCGTGAAGCCTACGAAGAGTTTCTCTACAACCAGGTAGGCATTCCGCGCGATGTGCCCTTAACGCCACGTAACTATGAAGTGACCACCATTGCGCCCACCGGAACAATTTCGCTTGTTGCCGAAACTTCTTCCGGGATTGAGCCAAACTTCTCCTGGGCTTATGTTCGGAAAGACACGCTCGGCACCCGCACGTATGTGCACACGCTAGCGGCTCAGGCCCTGGGTGTGGCAGTTGACCAAACCAATCCGGAATCGATTGATTCCGCAGCGGCGTATGTTTGCGAGCATGAAAATGAACTGCCGCAGTACTTCATCTCAGCGATGAATATTTCCGCTGAGCAGCATGTGCACGTGCTCGCTGCGGCACAACGCAACGTAGACAATAGTGTTTCCAAGACTTGCAACGGCGCGGTGAACGACACAGTCGAATCGGTGGATCGTCTCTACCGCTTAGGACGCCAGCTTGGCTGCAAAGCCGTCAGCTATTATCGCGACGGTTCGCGCGACAATCAGGTGCTCACTTCGATGAAAGCATCCGACTCTGAGCCGAAAAGCGAAACAGCATGCAATTCGGAAGTTGGTGCGGAGGTCCTTGATGATCCGCCGGCAACTCATTCCGATGCTGCTCATGTGGTACCGATGGATCCGGAAGCGGAAGGATTGGCTCGCGCCGAAGCGGGTCAGGTAATCAGAGCACAGGCAGATGCGGAAGCTTTGACAGCAATCCGCATTGAGCGCCCGCGTGAGCTCAGAGGCGCAACCTGGCAGATTCCCTTTGACGGTCAGAATCTCTACGTCACCGTCAATCACGATAACCAGATGATTCAGGAAGTTTTTGCAACCGGTCCCATCAGCGGGGGCGTGGGTCTGCTGGCGTCGAAGATGCTGCGTGGTGGCTTCGACGCCGCGGAGGTGGCTTACAGTCTGAACAAAGTAACGGGCACGCACGCGGTCTGGTTCAACGAGCGACTGCTGACTTCACCGGAGCAGGCAGTCGCCGAATGCATCATGATCACGAACCGACGTCTCACGGATCTGCCGGACTCCGCTCGCGCACTCGCGAAGCAGCAACAGTCGGGCGCGCAGATTCCCTTGAGTGGAGCTTCGAACGCCGGCGCTAACGCTTCCCAGCCCACCGGCACCACTTCACCCGGCATCACGGGTGTGACGGGAGCGATCATGTCGACGATGATCGGCATCTGCCCGGAGTGCAAAGGCCAACTCGAACATGCAAGTGGGTGTGACTTCTGTAGGGATTGTGGTTACAGCAAATGTAAGTGATTTGCAGTTTGCGAAGAAAACAGTATGCCCTGCCTTTAATGGCGGGTGACCTAGGTAACGAGGCCGTCGCGAGTGTTCGCCGCGGCCTTCTTGTATAGGGCGCTAACGCCTGGCGGCGCTGACATCCTTCTTAACTGGGTGACCACTGTCCATAGTTCTAATTAGAAAAGAGATGTAGGGGGCGCCCTCCGTGGATGCCCTCTGTTTGGACTAATGGGGCGCCCACGGCGGGACGCCCCTACAAGTCAGTCGCATCAAGAAATTACATCTTGCTTTCTTTGACGGATACCTAACAAAGGCGTAGGGTCGAGGGTGAATCGAGAAAAACTACTATGGGAAATCAAAAAGCAGTGGGCCGGAATGTGAAACACTATCTCGTGAAGCGGCCGGACAAGATCCTAACCAGTAGCCTTAGTTGGAACGAAGTACAGGCCGAGCTCAGTGAGACTTTTGGTGAGGCAGATGAATCCATGCTGTTCCGCGGCATCGTTACCGAAGACGGCACCGAGTATCGCGACAAGTATGCCGACAGCCGCACCCAGGTCACTGAGCATCGAGACGAGTGACGACATTGCGATTGGCGATTGCCAATTGTTGATTGAACCGTTCCGCCAGGCTCTCCTACCGATAGCGATCAAATTAATTTCAGAAGCGATTTTCTTTTGATCTGTGCTATCCGCGAAATCTGCGGCTAATTCCTTTTAAAAAGAGCGGGGGCAAGCCCGCCTCCGGACTGCAATTACTCCCCGGGACGCTCCCCACGGAAGATTAATCGTCCAGGCTCGCAATCAGGATCCCGATGACAGCGAGAACCGCTCCAACCCCGACGGCCACACCGATGGCAATGTTCCGCGCCGTTGAGTGACCGCGGTTTTCCGCGACCTTCAACACATCTCCATAGCTGATCGTGGTTGGAGCATCAGTCTTCCGGACCCGAATCACAAAGTCTTCCTCGCCAGCCTGAGCAACGTATCCCTTCACCTTCGTCCCGTTCTTCAACCTGATCGTGACCTTCGCCTTCGACCCAATCCCCTGACGGGCGATCTTGCTCTTGACGGCTTCAACTGTGGGAGCCTGGCTTTTGCTTTGCGCGGCCAGGGCGGGCTGGGAAACTGTGCCGCTCACCATTAGGGCGGCAATTAACAACGATAGGAATGTTTTCATCTCCATTTATCCTCAATTCCAAATTCTTATCCAAGACGCTTTCAGTCACGGCGATTCATTGCCGGTGTTCACGCATAGAAGCGTTGTGCAATGTCGGTGCCACCCGCAGTTGTGAAAATCGTTGGGAAAAAGCACGACGGTAAGCGGAACTAAGCCGGACGAATGTTTCTGCTGCAACCAGGATCTGGCACTGTCCGAGCTAGCGACCGAGTGCACGCGTCGCGATATTTGAGCGTTTCCCACAGAAACCGTCGAGGTGAGTGCAAAGACCTCAGCGCAATCCGATCCAACTAGTTCATCCGTATTTACATCAGCTAGACTATTAGCAGTAGCGGGGAATCGGATTATGAATAGACGCTATTTTCTATCAATAGGCTGCGCGGCGGCTGGAGCGGCGGTGATCACAGGGTTGTCAAAAGGGTCGAATCCCTTGCTTGATATCCGTGCCCTGCAGCAGAGTTCTAAGCCGCAAGCCGGCACGAAGGCTTTTAAAGGAATCATCAAAGTGACAAAGACAAACGACGAATGGAAGAAGGAACTAACCCCCGAGCAGTATTACGTGACGCGGGAGAAGGGGACTGAGCGTCCCTTTTCGAGTCCGCTCAACGAGGTTCATGAAGACGGCGTTTTTGAATGCGTGGCGTGTGGGCTGCCGCTGTACGACGCCAAAGCGAAGTTTGATTCGGGAACTGGTTGGCCGAGTTTTTATGAGCCGATCGCGTCGGAGAATGTTCGTGAGGAAACGGATAACAGTTTATTTGCGACGCGGACCGAAGTGCTCTGTTCTCGCTGCGACGCGCATCTTGGTCATGTATTCAACGATGGACCTAAGCCGACGGGCTTGCGCTATTGTATGAATGGCGTAGCGCTTAAGTTCAATAAGAAATAAGGTTCGAGCTTTGTACTTAGTGCTTGTACTTTGCTCTATTTCCTCAGCTTGGACTTTAAACGGAGTATAGCGAGTAGGGTGGGAGATCAAAGAACTAAGTACAAAGCTCCAAGTTCAGAACGCACAAATCAGTTAAGCTGAGCATCTCAAGAAGGCGACGCTTCCGCCAGATTCGCGATCGCGGTGATGAGTTCTGCGGGTTCCACTGGCTTTGGCACGAACATATTGAATCCTGCCGAAAGCGCGCGTGCGCGATCCTCGATACGCACATGTGAGGTTAAAGCCACAGCTGGAAGGTGTCCTTCGTCCTTGTTTTCC
Source organism: Pyrinomonadaceae bacterium (assembly GCA_051002415.1). Lineage (GTDB taxonomy): Bacteria > Acidobacteriota > Blastocatellia > Pyrinomonadales > Pyrinomonadaceae > PSRF01. The sequence goes on along the minus strand of JBPCMI010000078.1, from coordinate 10,104 downwards.
AGCGATCTGATCTTGGCAATTAGTGAGTAACCATCTTCTCCCGGCATCGCCAAATCCGACACAATCACATCGGGTCGGTGCCACTGCAACACCTCGAGAGCCTGAGCCACGGATTTTGCAGTCTCAATTTTTGCTCCCGAATCCGCCAGCATTACACTTAGCACCTGCAAGGTGTCTGCATCGTCATCGACGATCAGCACACGCAGATCCGCCAGTGATGGCAACGATTCTGTCTGTGATTTTGTGATCGTCTGGGTCCAGACTCGACCAGTCTCAGCGTGGCGCCGCCGAGCTCGTGGCGCATTGGGTGGGAGTGGCAACGATATGGTGAAAGTAGCGCCCTGGGCTTCTCCGGCGCTGAAAGCCTGAGCAGTTCCGCCGTGCAACTCCACAAGGTGCCGCACAATCGAGAGACCTAAACCAAGTCCGCCATGACGGCGCGTCGTGGTCCCATCAGCCTGGCGAAAACGATCGAAGATGTGTGGCAGAAAGTCGGTTTCAATGCCGACGCCGGAATCAGTTACCTGAATCTGCGCCTCGCGGCCTGATCTTTTCAGCCGCACTGCGACTCGACCGCCGCTCGGTGTGAACTTGATCGCATTTGAAAGCAGATTCCAAACGACTTGTTGCAGGCGGCTGGCATCGCCAAGTATGTGCCGCGCCGTCGGGTCAAGCGTCACTTCTAATTCAATGTCTTTCGAATCGGCCGCCAGCTGCACCGAATCGATCGCGGCATTGATGATTGACGCGACGTCCACCGGCGCCATGTTCAGGTTAAGCTTGCCCGTAATCACGCGCGAAACATCAAGGATGTCCTCGACGAGTTGGGCCTGGGACTTGGCGTTGCGATCAATGGTTTCAATTGCGCGCGCCGTGGTGGTTTCGTCCAGAGTGCCTCCCCGCAACATGTGTGACCAGCCGATGATTGCATTCAGGGGAGTGCGCAACTCGTGAGAAACAGTTGCCAGAAACTCATCCTTCATGCGATTGGCAGTTTCGGCTTCAGCACGCGCAATTTGTTCGCGGCTCAGCGAAGCCCGAAGTTCTTCCTCAACCCGCTCCCGCTCGATGATCTCCGACTTCAGCGATCTGGCCTTCTGTTGCAGCTGAATAATCGCTCGCAAGCGTTCATCGTGATCGACGAGCTCCAGATAGCTTTCGGCGGGAATTACACGCGAATGAGAAGTACAAACACTGCCCAGCGGATTGCCAAACTTCTCCCCAACAAACGAGCTCATCGGATAGGCGCAGAACAGCGAGAAGCAATGTTCCTTCTGCAGATTGTTCCAAAGCTCTTCCAAACGAATTGCGCCGGTGTAATTGCCTTCCGCCCAGAGCAGCGCGACCAATTCACCAAACGCTCTGATTCGCGGGCGGCCATTCGACATCTGACCAACGAGGCCACCGATTACTTCCGTGAAACGTTCGGGCTCGGGCAAGCCACCAACCATGAACTTCTCAAGAGTCTCCGCGGCATCAAGCGAGATATAGTGACCCGAGTTTGAAATCGTCGCCAAATCAAACCCGTTTGCTCCAAGCAGTTCATTGAGACCGTCGCGATGCGGTTTGGTTGCTATGACAATTGCCCCTTCATTTGCTTTCAGGGCGGTACTGATGAAGCCGCTTAGTGAATTCAAAAGAAATCCGTCAGCTTCATAGAACTGAACGAAATGTTCCGTTTCGCCCATCGCACTCCAGTCTGTGCGCGGTGCGAAGTTGAACGGAAGCTCTTCAGGATTGCTTTGCAGGAGTTGAGTGCTGGCGGCGTTGTCGGTCGGATTAATCAAAATAATTCCCCTGGCCACGATCTCGGCGAGGTTGCCGGCGCCCAATTCTACTATGCGAGCTTCGAAAGGCACGACAATTCTGACATTCAACATATGTAATTTGTATGTCCCCGCCGCGCAGGTGAGTGCTGGGAGTCCGGGATGTCAGGCGTCGTATGCTATAGTCGGGTTCGCTAGTTAGAGGCCGCACCGAAGACAACCTGCTATCGACATCGGGATCTAGCACGAAACGCACCTCCTTGTGCCGTCTGTTGTTCTTGCAAACGCCGACTCGCGCCCAAAAAGGTTCTGATGCTCGCCTTTGTGTCGATTCCAATTTGCGCCTGACTAAGCTCTTTTTGATGACGGAGTGTAAATAGTTAATGTCTAAATCTAACGCACCGCGAGCAGATTTTCTTACTGAGTTGGCACCCGGCACCGTCGCCCCGGGAATGGATTCGCGGTTTCAAATGATCATTGTTGCGGGAAAAAGAACGAAGCAACTGCTGCAGGGAGCGGAAGCGCGCGTGGAGGCCGACCGGCACCGCCGGAAAGGCACGAGCGTCGCCCTTGAAGAGGTTAAGCGAGGACTCGTTCGATTTGTGAGCCAGGCTGATGAGTCATGAACGGATTAAGAGTCTACACAAAACCGAATAACACGAACGGAGACCAGAAGGTTTTCTACAGTCGTCGCGGGAATGGCCCGTACTATCGCTGGTTCTACGAAGAGAAAGCAAACGAATGGCGCGCCTCACGCGTGATCACGGCTGATTTCACTTCCCATAGCCTTTCCATGGCTACCTGGAAAGCGGTTCCAATCGCATTGCAAACCAGATTGGGCGAGCACTATCTCGACTAGCATCGGCCACATTTTTACCGGAGAAGGATCAAGGCTCCGGGTTAAGGATACTTTTGCTCACCGCTTCCGCAGTTCACCCGCCTAAGACTTCCACAGAAAATTCTGGTCTTAACTGGACTCACAGTTTTCTTGTCATTGTCCTGCACGCCGTTGGCCTGCTCGCGTTTTGGTTCTGGCCGCGCACCATCGACGTCGCTCTTTTCCTTAGCCTCTATCTCATTACTACTTTTTCGATCGGCATCGGCTATCACCGTCTGCTCACGCATCGGGGATTTGTTTCGCCGCGTTGGCTGAGACGAATACTTGCCTGGGGTGGAGCGGCCGCATTGCAGGGTGGCCCGGCCCGCTGGGCGGCGATTCACCGGCGCCATCATCAAATGGCTGACAAGCACGGCGATCCACATTCACCGCTGCGAGGTTTTTTGCACGCGCATGTTGGTTGGATTATGAAGCGAGATGCGGCAGAGGGTAATGACTACCGCGCCCTAGTTCCTGACGTGTCCGGTAACGATCCCTGGCTGCGACTACTCGACTATAAACTCCTATTCACTCTGCCCTGGCTTCTAACAGGGTTGCTTTGCTACGCGATTGGCGGTTGGCGCGGCGTGCTCTGGGGAACGGTGATGCGGACTTTAACTTTGTGGCATCTGACCTGGTGCATCAACAGTGTCTGTCACGTCATTGGCAAAAGGCCAAATCAAACACGTGACGAAAGTCGGAATGTCTGGTGGCTGGGAATCTTAACCTTGGGCGAGGGTTGGCATAACAATCATCACGCACAGCCGCGCGCCGCGATTCACGGCTGGCGCTGGTATCAGGTGGATATCTCTGGTTACGTGATTCGATTGCTGGCTCAAATTGGAGTAATTGAGAAGGTGTTGCGCGAGCCGCGCCCGGAACTAAGTTCAGCTAGATCGGCGAGCGTAAGTCAGTAACTGTCATCATCGCAACTGTAATGCGCTGTAGTAGCCAGTGATGCCGTTAAGTACATACTGCACGGCCAGAGCAGCCAGCACAATCCCCATAACGCGCGTTGCGATATGCACGCCGCCTTCGCCTACCCGCGCGATCAGCCGCGCTCCAAGATAAAGCGAAACAAAAGCTACAAAAAATACGAGGGCGAGCGCTGCCAGGATTGCCGCTAGCCGGGGCAAGTTGCCCGCAGCTTCTGAAGTGAGCAATAAGGTGGTAGCGATCACGCCCGGGCCGGAGAGCATGGGAATGGCGAGGGGAAAGACGGAAATATCCTGGCCTACAACTCCGCGTTCTTCTTCTTCGGGCGCTTGCAATCCGCCGCGCTGACCAAACAACATGGGCAGCGCAGTAGCGAAGAGCAGGATGCCGCCGCTGATCGCGAACGCATGCACCGACACGCCGAGATAGGAAAGCACCGCGCGTCCGGCGACCAGAAAAAAGATTGCTACGCCAAAAGCTATCAGCACTGCTCTCGTTAGAATGGCGCGGCGGCGGGCATTAGTTTCATCTTTAGTAAGCGCGACAAAGATTGGGACCACGCCCGGCGGATCGACGACCACCAGTAACGTGACAAAAGCCGCCATACCAAATCTGAAAACGTCCTGATCCATGTTCGTTGGAGCATAGACGGAACATGGGCGAATGCCAATTGCCGGTTGCGAATTGCAGGTGAAGGTGAGTTCGGTAGAAGGTAAATCAGTGACAGACGAATGGATCGAGGCTGCGACCACAACTCATCAGGACCACGTTATCGCTCACGTAATCGGTACCACGGTCCTCGGTTATTTTGTGCTTCGCGATGCCATTCATCTTCTACTGGACATCGGATTTGTCTGGAAGATTTATGTCGACGGCGAGATGGGCTTGTTGCCTCATCCGGTTGCTGTCGTCGAGCTCGAGATTGATGAAGAATCGCTTGCGCAGCTGAAGGTTGATATCGACTTGTTGCTGAACGGTGGCGACGAATCGCACTTGAAGCAATTCATTCCGCTCATAAGCAGCGGGCCGATTACCGAGGCCCAAATCTTTGAACGTGACAACGAACGAAAGCTATCGCTGACCGGTGAAACAGGAATCATTGAAATCCAAACTTCAATAAAAGACGACTTAATTCAACTTATAGAAGGCTAGAAAAAGAAAAGGGCACGTTAACCGTGCCCTTAAAGCTAGATTGCTCGACGAAGTGTTAGCAAAGCCGAGCGAACTCGGTTTATCCACTAACGATAATTTGGTTATCGATATCTTTAATGCCTTTGACGGCCCGAACGAGGCGCTCAAACTGAGACTTAACCGTTTCGCTCTTTACAGTGCCTATCAAAGTCGCCTTCCCGCTAATGACGCTTACAGTCACTCCCAGAGTCGAGAGATTCGGATCGTCGAGGATGCGCTTGTCGATCTCTGATTGAATCGTTGAATCGTCTGGTCCACTTGTAGTCCCACCAGCAGCCGGCTGCGTCACAATAATCGGAGCCTGCTGTGCCGCGGGCGGGGCTTGTTGAATAATTATCGGCGGTTGTTGCGTCGCAGGTTGCTGCACAATCGTGGTCGAGGGTTGCACCGGTTGCTGCTGCAGAGCGAGGTTGTCATTTGCCACATTGTTTTGTCCGCTCATCAAGAACAGAATCAAAATCGTGACGAGCGCTATTGCTACAACCACGATTACACCAACAGTGGCGCCGGACACGCCATCGCGATCGCCCCGAAAGGCTTCGGTATGCGTAACTTCGCGACGCGTCGTCGGGGTTTCAACTACCACTCGGCTTTTGCGCGCCTCTTGTTCATCGTATGACATCTGTTTCCTCCGTTAGTCCCTTAGTATTTGCACTGCTGCCAATGCGAGTATCAGTCTTGAATTGAATAGAGAGCTCTTGTTACCGTCCTCTGGAGATGTGGAAGTGCAATCCTCATTCCCACCACCGGCGGGGGCTGCCGGGTGGCAGATTTTCATCGGGACCGGGCGTAACGATGAAATAATTCGCCAATCCTGGTACTTCTGGAACTGAGAATCGTTCAGGATGGTCTTGAGGGGCGTATGATTTTGAGCCACAGATCCGATTGGCGATTGCCGATTGGCGAGGGCGATTGTCAATTGCCAATTACCCAAAAAACAAAGACCAAATACAAGGACCAAAAGGCAAAAGCATACTAACTAGGGACCACTGACAACTGCCTACTCCAATTGGCAATCGGCAATCGGCAATGCCCATGGCCCGATGATTCAATAAATTAAAATCTCTATGAAAACTGCTATCGTTCATCATCCGATTTTTCAAGAACACGACACTGGGCCGGGACATCCGGAAACTCCTTCCCGCTACTCAGTCGTGATGAATGCATTGAAAGCTGATGCACAGCTTTGGGCTCAGCTGTTAGAAGCGGAGGCTCGTAAGGCGCCGCGTGGAGAAATTCAGGCGTGTCACGCACCGCAGCTCTATAAGACTGTAGAACGAGCAGTGAGTGAGGGCATCGGGTTCCTGGATGTGGATACCCCGGTCTCGATGCGCTCGTTGGATGCCGCTCTGCACGGCAGTGGGGCCGCATGCCAGGCAATTGATTTGGTAATGGCTGGCGAAGCGGCAAATGCATTTGTGCCGGTACGTCCACCGGGACATCATGCGACAGCCGAACGATCGATGGGCTTTTGTTTATTCAATAACGTGGCGGTCGCCGCGCGCTACGCGCAAAACCGCTACCCGCAAATCGAACGCGTGGCGGTCATCGATTGGGATGTCCATCACGGAAACGGCACGCAGGGAATCTTCTATGACGACCCCAGCGTTTTCTTTTTTTCCATGCATCAATACCCGTGGTATCCGGGAACGGGTTCGCGAGGAGAAACCGGTATCAGTCGCGGGCGGGGTTACACTTTAAACGTTCCGCTTAAAGCGCAAACTCCGGCGCCGGAACAGAAGCGCTCCTTCGAAGCAGCGCTGGATGAGATCGGAGCTAACTTCCGTCCGGATCTAATTTTGATTTCGGCGGGCTTTGATTCTCATATCGGCGACCCTCTCGGCCAATTGTTACTCAAAGATGATGACTTCATTGACATGACCCGTACGGTGAAGCAGTGGGCAGCGGCGACCTGCGAGGGCCGTCTGGTCTCTTGTCTCGAAGGGGGCTACAACCTCGAAACGCTTGGTGAGACAGTTAGGGCCCATGTATCTGAGTTGGCAGCGTGGAGTTAGAGTAGGCAGAAGGCAGTAGCAGAAGGCAGAAGGCAGTTAGCAGTTTGCGTGGAATGGCAATACGGGTTAGACAGATCTCAATCCACGTAAGGTGAATGTCTGTTAATGTTTCGTGCCTACCCAGACCTACTACCGGTGCCTTCTGCCTTCTGCCTTCCGCCTTCTGGGCCACTGGCTCCTGCCTCCTGCCTACTGCCTCCGGCCCACTGGCTCCTGCCTACTGCCTTCCTTGATGTTGAATGGCGCTTGCTGGTGGAGTAAACTCTGCTCCACCTGAAACCGCTTCGGCAGCGATCGTCCCAGTAAGAGTTGACACCACACACACCGAGTCAACGCGATCCTCGAAGAGCAGAGAGAGCAGATTCTCAGTCTCGCTCTCATGGAGACAAAGCCCCATGCCAGACCTGGAAATCACTTGCGCAGAATGCGCCACCCCGTTTGCGTTCACCGAGCGCGAGCAGGAATATTATCGAGAGCGAAACCTTACCCACCCGAAGCGTTGTAAACCTTGCAGGGACGCGCGGCGCGCCAACTTTGGTGGTTCAAGGGGGCCGGGCGGCGAACGTGAGCGCTTCGAGATTACTTGCGATCAATGTGGCAAGGCTGACTCGGTGCCCTTCAAGCCCTCGAGTGGACGCCCGGTACTCTGTGGTGAATGTTTCAGCGCGAGTCGAGCGAAAGAACAATAGCGAGGAGACAGGAGTCAGGAGACAGGAGTCAGAAGTTAGTCAGTTGTCAGTTGTCAGTAGTCCGTTGAGTGATACCCGAATGTTAACTAACAACCAACAACTGACAACTAACAACTGACCACTAACAACTGACTGACTCCTGACTCCTGAATCCTAACTCCTGACTTCTGACTCCTTGAAATGCCCTACGAAACCATTCAATTCGAAGTGCATGGCGATGTTTCCGTAATCACGCTCAACCGTCCCGAATCGCTAAACGCCCTGACGTTAGCCGTGGCCGGCGAATTTAAGGCAGCAGTTGCGGAAGCAGTGAAACAGAGAACCCGTGCCGTCGTTTTGACTGGCGCCGGACGCGCCTTCTGCGCGGGCGGCGATCTTCGAGAGATGCAGAAAATTGCTTCCCAGAACGGACGAGTAGAAGCGTTCTTTGATGAACCGCTCCGCGAATTGAATGATTGCATTATGCTGATCCGGCGCACGCCATTGCCGTTTATCGCCGCTGTTCATGGGGCCGCTTCCGGAGGCGGCTGCAATCTCGCACTCGCCTGCGACCTCGTCATTGCCGGCGAAAGCGCTCGCTTCAATCAAGCGTTCGTGAAAATCGGTTTGGTGCCCGATTGCGGCGGGACGTTTATCCTGCCGCGTCTGGTTGGTTGGCGGCGAGCGACGCAATTGATGATGACGGGAGAAGTAATAAGCGCGCCCCAAGCTTTAGCGATGGGAATGATCAACACCGTCGTTCCGGACGATCATCTGATCGCCCAGGCGATGGCGATGGCCGAGGCTTTGGCTGGAGCGCCGACCGCAGCTCTCGGCCGTATCAAAGAGCTTCTGGAGGAGAGCGCAAATAACGACTATGGAGAACAACTGGAGCTGGAGCGGAAGGCGCAACTTGAATCAGGAGTGACAAAAGACTTTAAGGAAGGCGTCGCGGCTTTCATCGAGAAGAGGCCACCGAAGTTTGTAGGTAGCTGATCTACAAGAACTCGAGAAGTCGCGAGCCGCTAACTCCAGTTGGCGGCTCTTTTTTTGAAAATCGAACTTGGTACTTTGAGCTTTGTACTTCTTATGTCGCTTGAGAACGGGCAACGGAGAACGCGGCAACTTGCAAAGGCGAACAAAGTACCAAGCTCAAAGTACCAAGCTCAAAAAGAATTCGCATGCCGTCATTAACCTATTTGCAATTACTGCGCAGCAACAATTATTTCAGACGATTGTGGCTGGGGCAGGTAATTTCGGAGCTCGGCAACTGGTTTAACTTCATTGCCGCGTTGGGATTAGTGCGCGCGGTTTCGAACGGAGCACCGGAAGTCACGACGATCATGCTAGTGACGCGCCTGCTGCCGTTTACCATCTTTGCGCCACTTGCGGGAGCCTTTGTTGATCGATGGTCACGGCGCACCGTAATGATCGTTTCCGATCTGGCCCGGGTTGTCGTAGCGCTTGCCATGTTGTTGGTAAGGCGACCGGAGGATCTTTGGATCGCCTACGTTTGTACGGTGATACTTTCTTTCTTTGGCGCTTTCTTTGAAGCCGCCAAAAACGCTGCAGTACCAAACATCACGGGCGACCGCGACTTACTCGCGGGCAACGCCTTGATGTTTTCTTCCCGATTTTTGTTGATGGCTTTCGGCGCTGCTCTCGGCGGCTGGACTGCGGCAACGGTGGGTTATCGAGCAGCCTTTATCGTTAACGCCATCTCATTCGCTGCCTCTGCTTATTCAGTCTGGCTAATTCCGGACGAACAAACGCGGACTGCGCAACGCGTGGAAACGGCGACGAGTGAAACACGACGTGGATACTGGTCAGATATTCGCGAGGGATGGGCTTTCATCTTAAGTCACGCACCCGTGGCTGCGATCCTGGCAATCAACATCCTTTGGGCGACTGGTGGCGGCTCAATCAATCTCATTTCCGATCGACTGGGCGGAATTGTTTTCGCGGGGCACAACGGCATGAGCGGCGACGAAGCGGTTGCAGTGCTCTATTTCGCTGCCGGCGTCGGTCTTTTCTTCGGGATGATGATTGCGCGAAGGTTGGGCACGCACCTGGAATTGAGAAAGGCAACGATTCCTTTCATTGGCTGGGCCCTGATCGTTCAGGGTGTGATCTTCGCTTTTATCGGAATAGCACCGTCACTTTGGCTCGCGTGTTTGCTAATCTTTGTTTCGCGTGTGCTGCTGGCGGCTGAGTTTGCAATTCAGGAGACACTTCTGATGCGCCTCGTTCCCGATCGTCTGCGCGGACGCGTCGGCACCAGCGACCGTGCTGCCGAACTTTTGATCTGGAGTTTCTCGACTGCTGTGGCGGGGTGGTCGTTAAAGTTTATTTCGGCGCGCACCCTGACCGTGATTGCCGGACTGCTTTCGTCGACCTCGGGAGTGCTGTGGTTAGGGTTGTTTGCTTTGCGCCTCGTCAGGATTCCGCGCGGCATGTCGCTCGCGGGTGAGCAGGACCAGCCGGAGTTAGAGGTCGGCGCGGGAGTGAATGAGCCGGCGAATCCGATCAGCAAATAAGACATCAATTTTTCGCGGCTCGATGATCGCCGTTACTTCACCCGGCCCCCAAAGCGGATGGATCATAACCTGGCCCGTGCGATAGGTGCGCGCCATGTCATAAGGTTCACTCTG
>JBPCMI010000077.1:0-3906 GCA_051002415.1 Pyrinomonadaceae bacterium | reverse complement strand
CCCTTGGCAATTTCGCGCAGCTCGGCGACCGTCATGTGTTTCAATTGTTCATAGGTGTAAGCCATCGTTTGCAACTCCAGGTTGGTTGTTAAGTTTTCGGATTCGAAGTAGAAGTTTCCAAGGTGTAGGGCATGCTCATCAGGTTTAATCGACCCTTATGCCGGAGATCTGACGCAGGTGATGCTTCAGATGTTCCAGATAGTCGCGAATGAAATACTCGAGCGTCGCCGGCTGCTCGACTGGAATGCTTTGCCAGGCAATCTGGTCAAGGTTATGCCCGCGCCGCTGCTTCTTCAGCTGCTCATCAGGAATTCTGCTAACCAGGTGCAACAAGTGCAGGTTGTACAACTTCCAAAGTTGCACCAGCTGTTCCCAACTCTCTTCGCGATAACCCTGAACGCCCACCCACTCTGCTTGTTCGTAACCGTGGAATTCGAGGTCGTCAGTAAGCTGAGCGCGCACGAATCTTTGATGATTGTTGGACGCGGAATCAATTAAGTGGCCAATCACTTCACGTGGCGACCACTTGCCAACAGATGGCGGTGTTTGACTCGCGGAAGATGATAACGAAAGCAAGCGCCCGGCGGAATCTTCTATCGTCTGACGAAAGTCGTCGAGAAAGTCTTTCATGCTAATCACAGGGAACGCGAGTGGCGCTGAAATAATAGCGCGGCTCGTCCCACAAGCGAAGCGATTACACTCGTTAGGTACTCAATTTGGTCCGGCTGGCGGTTCCGACTTCAAAAGTCCAACCGACCGGCCCAACCTGTCTTTGATTCTTGGCGCCTTAGCAGTGACGTGTTTGAGACTTAAGAACTAGTTGTTAGATTCTTCGCCATGCGAAAAGCCGGCAGCGATAAGTCATCGGGCAGCGGAATCTCGAAAGGACAAACAATCTCATAGCCGCTGGCTTCGTAGAGTGGCTGGCCGGGGAGCGTGGCGATCAACTCCACGCTTGTGAATCCGGCATCTCGGGCCGCAGTCTCGCACGCCTTTGTAATCAGTTTACCGATTCCTAGGCGCGACCATTCAGGATGTACGTAAAAAGCTCGTAGTCTTGCCGGCTGCTCGCCGGGCTTCAGCAATGCGTCTGTTTCATGTGACTTTGCCTGGTCGCCACCGAAAAGCGTATTGCGCTTACTCCAACCACCGCCACCAACGATTTGCGCGCCGGCTTCGGCCACAAAGTAGGTCTGATCCGCAATCAATTGCGTATCCACTCCAAAGACGTTTGTCAGCGCGCTCTCGATTTGTGCAGGACTGTAGTAGTCAATGCTGAGTGCGCGCACAGATTGATCGATCAAGTGTCGTAGTGCCGGAATGTCCTGAGGGGTTGCGAGACGCAACGTGATCGGTGATCGAGACTCTGTCATTTACTGTTTCGAACCATTCTGAAGTTCCCACAGCATGAGATACTTCAGAAACGCGTGGTCAGCCGCAAATCGCGCAATGCTAAAACCGGCGAGCCCGTCGCGGAAGCCTCCCTTTAAAATAAAACTGCGCGCAAACGTGGCAGGGCCAACGAGAGCGATCTTGAGCGGGGAAGTGCGCTGCCCACGTTCAAACATCTGACGCGCCGCCAGGGGCGCATAGCGTTCACCGATGAGGCGGTGATGCTCGGCGGCATCGCTGCCGGGATAGTGGAGAATGTCACCCTCCAAATCCGCAAAGCGGGCGCCCGGCTTCAGCTTCACCGATTCATGAATGTGCGGCCCTTCCCAACGCGCGCGTGTTTTTTTATAAAGACGCAACTGGCGATCGGGATACCAGCCGCCGCCACGAATCCAACGTCCCATATAGAACGCCCGCCGAGCAATGGAGTAGCCATCGGCCAAGCCATTCTCATCGAGGTGGCGCAAGGCCTGGATGGAATCTCGTAGTTGCTCGGAGACGCGTTCATCAGCGTCAAGACTGAAGATCCATTCGTGTGTGGCCTGTTCGGCAGCGAATTGTTTTTGGGCGGCGAAACCAGGCCAGGAGTTATCAATGACGCGCGCTCCGCAGGCTCTGGCAATCTCGCGGGTGTCGTCGTTTGATACTGAGTCGACAACTACTATCTCGTCAGCCCAGGAAACGGATTCACAGGCGAGCCGAATATGCTCCGACTCGTTGAGCGTGATAATGGTGGCAGTGATTTGCAAGCGGGACGCAATCTGACGCTGGTCTCAAGAGCGATCAGAGAATAGAAGCGAGCGTTGCAGGCGTCAACGTGGTCTGCGGCCAGGGTCGCAGCTACCGCAAAGGCGCGAAGGCGCAGAGACGCCAAGGAAGACTAAAAAACAGCTGAGCTTATTGATTACCCTGAGGCTGGACGAAGTAAGAGTTTGAGCCAGCAACTTCTTAGCTGCCACATCATTCTTTGCGTCTCTGCGCCTTCGCGCCCTGGCGGTTTACTATGACCCAGGTTGAAAGGCCTCGACTCGTTAGACACTGATGATTCGTGACTATACAATCCGAAGTAGTCACACTCCATGCGTATCTTAATAGTCAGGCTCTCCGCGATGGGAGATTTAGTGCAGACGCTCCCCGCACTCACCGATGCCGCCAAAGCAATTCCCGGAATAAAGTTTGATTGGGTAGTGGATGAGGCGTTTGCCCAGGTGCCGGGCTGGCATCCTCACGTAGAAAAAATATTTCCGACGGCATTGCGGCGCTGGGGAAAGAATTGGATCGATGCTTTCAAGAGCGGTGAACCACAAGCGTTATTGAAACGGGTGCGAGCGACCAACTATGACATGGTGATCGACGTTCAGGGAGGATTTAAGAGCGCCTTTGCCAGCCGGCTTGCCAAAGGTCTGCGATCCGGTCATGACCGGCGCGGTGTTCACGATTGGGGCGCACAGTTTTTCTACCAGAAACAGTTTGCGGTGCCGAAAGGCATGCATTCGATTCTGCGGATGCGACGCTTGCTTGCCGAATCGTTGGGCTATCCGTTCCCTGAAACCGATGTCGACTACGGAATTGTGAGGGAACGGTTCGTCTCCCCAAAACTGGATCTGCCCCATCCCTATCTCGTTTTCATTCACAGTACCAGCTGGGCGTCGAAGATTTGGCCAGAACGGTATTGGCAGGAATTATTAAAGCGCGCGGTAGCTGCCGGGTTTTATGTTGTCCTGCCCTGGGGTGATCAAGCCGAGCGACAGCGCTCGATGAGTATTCGAAATGGAAATGACCGAGCTACCGTGTTGCCGCCATTATCAATTTCTCAGAAGGCTGCAATCATTAATGCGGCAGCCGGTACGGTGGGTCTCGATACGGGCTTGAGTCACATCGCCGCCGCACTGAACATTCCCTCACTCACGATCTACGGCGCCACCGATCCGCGCCTTGTCGGCGCCACCGGCAAGCGCCAGCTTCATCTGGCTTCGCAATTTATCTGCGTGCGCTGTCATGAAACGGAATGCGTCTATCCCGGACCCGCTACATTTAAACCGGCGTGTCTGGTTGAGCTCAAGCCTGATGATGTTTTTGAGAAGTTGAAAGGCGTGATGATGTAAATGCCTTCTCAATCCGCTTGTCTAGATTTTGAATACTTCGCCGCGATGCGCTGAGGCGTGTTCGCATTTCGCAAGGTAGTTTTCAGCTTCAGAATCTTCTCCAGTCGGGCGCCGGAAAAATCATTCTCGCTAAATTTGACGCGGCACAACCAAAACAGTTCGCGATCTTTTATGGCGAACTCATTGTTTTTGTTGCCGCACTTGACGAGCTCGCGTCGTGATTCTTCCGAAGGCGACTGGGCCAGAAACCCGACGAAAAGTGTGTTGCCGCTTTGTTTCAGTTGCGCCGGGCTGAAAGGCTCGGAGTTGGCGATCCTCACCACCTCGTCGATCGATCTTACAAACGTTGCCACTTCATAACCCAAAGCCTGCAGCAGGTGCTTCTCAATCTTCTGCTCCAACGCCATGG
>JBPCMI010000076.1:0-16226 GCA_051002415.1 Pyrinomonadaceae bacterium | reverse complement strand
TCACGATGCATTCTCAGCGTCCCTTGCTGGCCCCTCCGTCGTGGGCCACAAAAAAAGGGGGTCCCCCACGGAGGTGCGGCCCCTACAAATTCAAAATCCTCGTGAGCTGCACATCGAGCAGTGGTCGCAGGGCTTGCCGCCGGGCTCGATGCTGCACAGTTTTTCCTTCTCGAAAAAATCCACAAGCGCCGAAACAGTTGCCTCCTCCACTCCAAACTTTTCTTCACTAGGATGGGAATAGGAACTGTTGATACCAGCCAGCCACGGCGAGTGCGTTACCAGGCCAGCACGCGGAGCAGCAGGTGATGGAGATGATTGATGACTCGTCACTTCGGCAGGACTGGAAACCGCGGCTTCGAGTTGAGCCAGTTTCCGTTGCAAATCATTGATGCCGGCACGCACTGCCGCCAACTGTGAGTTAACTTCAGAATGGGGCCGGGCGGTGGAGCCTGCACTAGAAGAACTGCCCGAGACGCGCCGCGCGATCCGTTCCGCAATCTCTCGAGCTTGATCTTCGTCCGTGCTCATCAGTTCTATAACAAATCAATGCGATCGACGACGCCAACAATTGCGGAATCGATAGCCGCTCCCGGTTTGCCTGTGGCCGCGGTCGAAGCGCTCCAACCTTCCTGAACAATCAGTACGGTATCGCCGACTCCCGCGTCCACGGAATTCAAAGCGATCACGGTGTACGCGGTCTCCTCGCCTTCGGGCGTGATCTGCTGGCACAGCATGACACTCGCGTTTTCGTAGCGCAGATTCTTTTGCGTAGCAACGATGTTTCCAAGCACTCGCGCGAGAATCATTAGACTACGAAACCTTTTTCTGGTAAGTGGCGCTCTGCGTTACATGGAAATCGGAGTCAACGATGCCAATTATGGTGCAATCTGTTGGCGTGTCCTCGCGTTTGAAAGGAAAACTCGCCTCCTTGCCGCGACACCAAAAAACCAGCTCGCCGACACCCGCTCCAACTGAATCCACCGCCACGAGCGGTTTGCCTGAGGGCTGCAAATCCTTGTTTAGAGTTTGCACTACGAGCAACTTGCGACCGTCAAGGGATTCGTTTTTGACCGTGGCTACTACCGTTCCGATGACACGAGCGAGCTGCATCTTTTGAACTCGGGGTCTCAGGTCTCACGTCCGAACAAACTTGAGACTTGGGACTATTCAGTAATATCCACCTCATCGATGACCCCGACGACGGCGGCATCGACGGGAGCGTCTTTCATTCCCTGCGCCAGGCGCGCGCTGGAACCTGCTACCACCAAAACCTTTTCGTGGAAACCCGCGCCAACGGTATCAACTGCCACAACATAACCGGTGGTGTCTGTTCCATCGACGTTGACCGGACGAACTATCAAGAGCTTCTTACCAAGCAGGCGTTCGTCTTTTTGCGTGGCAACAACGGTTCCGAGGATGCGCGCGATAATCATGCTTAGCCGCGATTCCCAATCGGAAGTGCATCGTCAACGCTGCCGTGCGGTCGTGGGATTACATGGACGCTCACCAGTTCGCCCACGCGTCGGGCGGCGGCGGCGCCGGCATCAGTAGCGGCTTTTACTGCGGCAACGTCTCCGCGAACGATGGCGGTAACAAAACCGGCGCCAATTTTTTCGTAGCCAATCAGTGTTACGTTGGCAGCTTTCACCATCGCATCGGCGGCCTCAATCATTGCCACCAGTCCTTTTGTTTCCACCATTCCGAGTGCTTCTTGTGGCATCTCTATGCTCCTCTTTTCGTGAATCGTATATTCGTGAATCGTAAATCGTGAATCGTGAATCGTGAAATCGTGAATCGTGAATCGTAAATCGTGAATCGTGAATCGTAGATCTGGGGGTGACGGGGGAACCCCTACAATACTCCTATAACGATTCAGGTCACGAGCAACGACATCTGTCTACCGCGATTTTCATCAACGAATCTTTACGATTCCAATCACGATTTACGATTTCACGATTCACGATTTACGATTTACGATTTACGATTGTTCACAGCCTGAGCCAAAAGCTCAACTAGCTCTTCCCTCGTCAACGCTATCTTCCCGCTGCCGTTTGTCGCGGGCTCATGATAACTCGAAACTGCCGGCCGGTCGCCCGTAGGACACGTCAGTTGTGTTTCGTGAAGATAACCACACGCCTGACAACGAGCACTCTCGCCAAGATATCCTGCCGCCTCTCGAACGTTGATCAGCTTCTCGATCGCGTCTACCGGCAAATTCTTTGAACCACCCAGTATGCGCGCAAAGATCGCAATGCGTGCTGTATGTTCGAGTGTCTCTAGTCGATCGAATGCCTGCCAGAGATCCGCTCCGTAAGCTACAGCTCCATGATTTGCCATCAAGAGTGCGTTGTGATGCTTCACGAGTGGACGCATCGCTTCGCTCAGCTCCTCAGTGGACGGCGTTCCGTATGCAGCGAGCGGCACACAGCCGAGGGTGAGAATCACTTCGGAAAGTATCGGCTGATCGATTGCAAGTCCGGCGACAGCAAACGCTGTCCCATGCGGCGGATGAGCATGACATACGGCCTTAATATCAGGTCGCTCATTATAGATCAGGATGTGCATCGCCAGCTCGCTCGATGCTTTGCGATTGCTGAGTGCTTTTCCCGTCGCGTCAGTCACCGCCAACGAGTCTTCCGTCATGCGGCCCTTGCACGTCATCGTTGGCGTGGCAACAATGCGGCCATCATCGAGACGCACGCTCACGTTGCCGTCTGATGAGACGACATAACTGCGTTCGTACATGAGTTGTCCGATGCGAACGATTTCGCGCCGGGCGGTTTGCTCATCCATTGATAACGGGTAACGTCCCTACAGCTCGCGTTCGCTCTGCGCGGGCAGCTCTTCGGGTTCGGCGCCTTTGCGCGCTTTAGTTGTCACGCTCGCCTGCGGCCGCGAGAGGAAGTAGGATAATGATTCCAGCGAAGTTGTTAAGTCAACGGTTTTAACTTTTACCCCGAGACGCGCACTCAACACTGCCGGCGCGAAATTTAATACCGCTCTTACGCCCGCCGCGGTAACCTGATTTAAGACTCGTTGCGCAGCGCGCGCCGGAACCGCAATCACCGCGACGTCCACAGCTTCTTCCTTGACGACACGCGCTATTCGCTTCACGTCGTGGACGAGGATTTTACCGGGACCGATATGCATCCCAATCTTCGCCGCATCGTTGTCGAACAGAGCAACGACAGTGAAGTTCGATTTTTCGATGCCTTGGTAGTTGGCGAGGGCTGTGCCCAGGCGGCCAGCTCCGATAATCCCCACCCGATGTGCAGTATCCAAACCAAGGATTTTGGTGAGATGTGCGCGCAGATCCGCCACGTAGTAACCCACACCGCGCACGCCAAACTCACCAAAATAACCGAGGTCTTTGCGAATTTGCGCTGAATTTAGATTGAACTGTTCCGCAAGGGATTGCGACGACACTGTTTTGATGCCGGCGGCCGCGAGTGTGTTCAAACAGCGAAGGTAAACGCTCAGCCGGTTCGTCGTCAGCTCAGAGATCTTTTCGGATTTCATCGTGTTTCTGATTGCAGGCCGCGCCAAGTATAGCTCCGCTGATTGCCAATTGGCGATTGCCGATTGCCAATTAGCCTCCAAAGAATGAGCGCAAAGAGAATCGACAGTTGGCAATTGGCAATCGCCAATCCAAGATCCCGTTGCCGAACGTTGTATCCTAACTTACAATCGCGACTGTTTAGCCGAGACAATGATTGCTCACCTTTCAGGTACACTGCTTTCGAAGCAGGCCACTTCCGTAATTCTCGACGTTGCCGGTGTCGGTTACGAGGTGTCCATTCCCCTCTCGACCTTTTACGAACTTGAAGACCCAGGTTCGAATGTTCAACTAAGAATCTATACTCATGTGCGCGAAGACGCGTTGCAACTTTACGGCTTCAAAACGGCGCGCGAACGCGAGCTTTTTTTGCGACTGATTTCCGTCAGCGGTATCGGGCCCAAACTCGGTATCACCTTGCTCTCGGGCATGAGCGCCGATGAAATGATTACATCGATCCGTAACAATAACCTGGCCAAGTTGACCTTGATTCCCGGTGTCGGACGCAAAACGGCCGAACGTCTTGTGATGGAATTGCGAGACAAGGTGGCCTCACTTTCGGCCGGAGTGGATGAAGACTTAGGCGTCAGGTCAGACGCCGCGGCCGTTCCGACCGAGGATTCTATGCGCGCCGACGCACTGTCAGCCTTGCTCAATCTGGGTTACCAGAGAAATGCGGCAGAAAAGGCCGTCGCGGCTTCTCTCAGCGACGACGGCGAAGTTTCCGTGGAATCAATCCTAAGATCGAGTTTGCGTAAACTTGCGAAAGGTTAATTAGGCGATAGCGAAGTGGTGAGAACATGGCCAAAGAACAACCGGTAAGAGTTCGCGACGAAGTTCCCAGCGATGTCGATCGTCAATTCGAATTGACGGTGCGCCCGACGCGACTTGCCGACTATATCGGACAGAAACAAGTCAAAGAGAATTTACGCGTGTACATGAAGGCGGCGCTCGGGCGGCGCGAAGCACTTGACCACGTTCTCTTAACCGGGCCGCCGGGATTGGGTAAGACCACCCTCGCAAACATCATCGCTAATGAGATGGGCGCCGAGTTACGTTCAACTGCGGGACCGGCTATCGAAAAAGCTGGTGACATTGCGGCTCTCCTGACCAACCTGCAGGAAGGCGATGTGCTCTTCATCGATGAAATTCATCGGCTGATGCCGGCACTCGAAGAAAAACTTTATCCGGCAATGGAGGACTACAACCTCGATTTGCTGATCGGTCAGGGCGCTGGCGCGCGCTCGATCAAGCTCGACTTGCCGAAGTTCACACTCGTGGGCGCCACGACGCGCGCCGGTTTGATCACAGCGCCGCTGCGCGGCCGCTTCGGCATCGTCTTTCATCTGGATTTTTACCCTCACGAAGATTTGGAAGTGATTTGCAAACGGTCGGCTGAGATACTCGGTGTGGAAATTTACGAAGACGGCGCTCGCGAAATCGCGCGACGTTCGCGTGGCACTCCCCGAATTGTGAATCGGCTGCTGCGTCGAGTCCGCGATTACGCGGAAGTTGATTACGAAGGCAAGATCACTAAAGACGTCGCCCATGATGCCCTCAATCGGATGGAAGTAGATACTTATGGCCTTGATGAGATGGATCGCAAACTGTTGCTGACCATTATTCAAAAGTTTGAAGGCGGTCCGGTTGGGTTGGGAACCCTCTCCGCCTCAATCCACGAAGAGAAAGATTCGATTGAAGAAATCATTGAACCCTACCTGATCCAGATTGGATTTCTGGATCGTACCCCCCGTGGTCGCATGGCAACCAGGCGTGCCTACGAACACTTCGGCATCAGTGCCGCCCATCCCTCTAGACCCAGCCTGTTCGATTCCCAGTGAAGATTTTGGTAGGGTTGCTTCGGCGCTCACCAACGGTTTTATGATCTTATGAGAAGTCTGTCCTCGTTTACTCGTCATTCGTTCGGCGTGCGCAATCGCGGTCCCTGGCGGTCAATTCTCAGCCACTCCCTCCACCAGTTTCACGAAAACGACCTGTTCACCTCGGCTGCGGCCATGAGCTATTTCGGTCTGATGACGCTGTTTCCGGCGCTGCTTTTGATGCTGGCACTCAGTAACAAAATCACGGCAGCTAATGAGCTCATAAACCACGCCGTCGATGTCTACCCCGGCTCGCGAGTATTTTTGCGCGAGACGCTGCGCTCCTTCTCCTCAGTAAGCACCGGCGTACTCACCAGCTGTTTCATCGTTGTGCTGTGGGCTGGATCGTGGGTCTTCGCAGTAATCGAACGCGCTTTGAATCGAATCTGGGGGTCGACCTCACGCGCGTTTTGGCACGGTCGCGCCCTCACCATCGGAATGATCGGCATCATTGGTTTGCTACTCGCGCTCTCCGTGGGGACCACATCAGTGGTCGTAGCGTTGCGGCAAATGGCGGGCAATCTTTCACCGCGTCAGATTGTTCGCTATCCTATTTTGTTGTCGGCAGGCAGCGTTTTTTGGCAAGGCATCTACGCTACTGTCAGTTTTCTCGTGACTGTTCTGCTCTTCGTCGTCATTTATCGTTTCATGCCGAAGGCGGAAGTTAGTCTGCGAGACACCTTGCCCGGAGCGGTGCTCGGCGGGTTGTTATGGGAACTTGCGAAGTATGTTTTTGCCTGGAGCTTAAATTATTTTCATTACGATCAAATCTACGGGTCCGTTGGCGCAGTCGTGGCCGTCCTATCCTGGAGTTATGTTTCGAGCCTGATTCTTTTGTTTGGCGCGCAACTCACCGCCGTGTTTCATCGAGAACATCCGCATTACCCTGACCCAAAACCTGCCGCGTAATCACTTTTGTTTTAAGCCCACAGCAATGCACGTTTCCGCTTTTGATTATGAACTTCCGACGGAACTGATCGCTCAGGAAGCGCTGCCGCAACGCGACGCGTCGCGCATGTTGAAAGTCGATCGAGCGAAGCAGAGTTGGACTGACTCGCGCTTCCGGGAACTTCCACAGCAATTGGAACCCGGTGATCTGCTGGTTATCAACAACACGCGCGTTTTTCCAGCGCGCCTGATTGGGCGACGCGCGCCTTCGGGCGGTCGCGTGGAAATTCTTCTAGTGCGCGAATTGGAACCGGATCTTTGGGAAGCTTTAGTCAAACCCGGTCGCAGACTAGGAAAGGGCGACGAAGTGAGTTTCGACGGGGCGCCTTTGAGTGCCCAAATCGTCGACGAACCAGGGAAAGAACTGCGTCACATTCGTCTACAAGCAAGCGAGTCTTTGACCTCAGTCCTAGATGAGTTCGGTGAGATGCCTTTGCCGCCCTACATCAGCAGGCCCGGTGGTGGTTCTAGTGCGGATCGAGAACGTTATCAAACGCTCTTTGCAAAAGCGCGCGGAGCCATTGCCGCGCCTACGGCCGGATTACACTTTACGCCAGATGTCATAGATCAAATCGCGTCCCGGGGAGCGAGGCTCGCCGAGATAACACTGCACGTGGGCTATGGAACTTTCGAGCCTGTGCGTGTCGCTGATACAGAACAGCATAAGGTTTCGGCTGAGCGGTTTGAGATTGGCAGAGCCGCAGCGGAGGCGATCAACGAAACCAAAGCGCAGGGTGGGCGCGTGATTGCGGTGGGAACTACCACAACGCGTGCCCTGGAGTCCGCAGTTAACGAACGGGGATTTGTAGATCCGATTCGGGGAAGCGCAGCGCTGACCATTGTCCCGGGTTATAAGTTTCGCGTCGTCGATGCCCTCTTAACTAACTTTCACTTGCCTCGCTCGTCGTTACTTATGCTGGTCAGCGGATTTGCCGGCCATGAATTAATACTCGCTGCTTATCGTCACGCTGTCGCCTCACGTTATCGCTTTTATAGCTATGGCGACTGCATGCTCGTGATCTAGTGATCCAGAAAAATATGATGCTAAACTAGCAACGACGAATCGTCGTTAAAGAAGCATGGCTGTTCTGAAAAAAATTCGCACGCGCTGGTGGTCACCAGCAGTTCCTCCGGAGCCCTACCAGGCGCCAGCGGAGCGCACCATTGTGCCCGCATCAGGCTTCCGATATGACGTACGTCCACTCACAATTTCGCAATTGGACGAATGCTGGCGGTTGGATCAGCGCTGCTTCGTCGATGGCGAAGCCTATAGTCGCGAAACTTTCGAGTATCTCCTAACCGCGGCTGAATCAGTTTCCTATCGCGCAGTAACTCCTGGCGGCGTGATGGTGGGCTTTGTAATCGGGCTGGTGGAACCGGATCACACAGGTCACGTCACCACGATCGGCGTAGCGCCGGAACACCGTCGCCGGCATCTCGCCAAACGGCTAATGCTGCAAGTTGAAGAGGGATTCAGGCGGAGAAACGTGAGGTTAGTTCGTCTTGAGGTGAGGTCACTCAATACTGCCGCACAAAGAGTTTATGAAACCTTAGGTTATGCGGTCACGCAGCGGCTGCCAAAATACTACTCAAACGGCGGCGATGGGCTGCTAATGCTCAAATCGCTCGACTAAAAGCTAATTCTGTCTAGCCTTTCCGTAATTCAGTTAACACCTGCTTCGCTACTGCTTTCAAAGTATCGAACACTCCAGGACCTGAAGAAGCGACTGCTTCGATCACTGGCTCGCCATTCCGGCGCAATTCCGCGGTTATTTCTTCGAGCGGCAGCACGTTCGGCAAATCTCTTTTGTTAAGCTGAAGCACGTACGGAATCTTCTCAGGGTCATAACCCTGCGCCCGAAGATTCTCGTCAAGGTTGTAAAGCGACTCTATATTTGCGTCCATGCGCTCTTCCTGAGAGTCGGCAACGAAAACAACTCCGTCCACCCCCTTCAGGATTAACTTTCTAGAGGCATCGTAAAAAACCTGACCCGGAACAGTGTAAAGGTGAAAACGGGTTTTGAACCCGCGGACAGTTCCCAACTCTAACGGCATGAAGTCAAAGAACAGCGTGCGGTCCGTTTCCGTGGCGAGGCTGATCAGCTTGCCTCGAGCCTGCGGGGCCGTTGAATCAAAGATGTACTGTAGGTTCGTCGTCTTGCCACAGAGACCAGGTCCGTAGTAGACAATTTTGCAATTGATTTCCCGTGATGCGTAGTTAATGAAAGTCATGGCGCTTCTTAACTGAAAAGGCTATCTATATCTGCGTCGGTGATTCCTGCAAATGGTGATTCGAGATCGTGATTGTCAGCGCTCTCGATTTCTTCCATCATCAACGAGAGTTGCTGTGAGACCTGCTTGCTCCGCAGCTTTACCAAGCCGAGGCTGGAGCGATCATCAAAGACGACGACGAGGAGGAGTCGGCCAATGACGGAGATGTGAATGCTTTCCCGTTGTCCCTCATGCGAAAGCGTGGGGAACTCTTTCTCGCCAATTAACTGCGCCATTCCTCCGGTCGCGGCGACATTACCCGCAGCCAGCGAGGCGAGGCTGGTTGTGTCAAGATTTTCCACTTCCCCCTGAACGGCGATTTCCTGACCATCCTTATCAACCAGGAAAATCACTTTGGCTGCCGCGTCCATTCGGAGCCGCGCCAGGACAGCCTTGATTTGGTGGTACTGCTGCTCCCGCAGCAGGATCGGTGTGTCTGGCATCAATACAGCTTTCTTCGGCAAAGGGTGGGCAAGACTATCGGAGGTTAATGACCGGAAAATAGGGGGCTTCTTGAGGCAAAATGTTGACTGCCTAGGAATTTTCCAGCAGGACTTGCTGATGCAAACTTAGCGGAGCGGTTCGGCTTTTCTGAGCCTTGGGCACTCTAACATAGCCAACAATGACCTACAAGTGTTTTTCTTGGTTGGCCACGAGACATCATTTGTAGTTCCGCGAAGGTCGAATAAAGCCGCAACTCCCTTTTCCGCGTTGATTTACAAGGAAGGCTGTGTTAAACTCCGCCCCGTTCTCAAGCGTGTCTGGAGGACAGATTAGCGTCCTTCAAATTGAAAGCTTCCCCACACATGAGCAGCCCCATGACAAAAGGATTAAGGCGTTCGACATCGCGCACACCGGCGCGACGACCTGCGACCAAATCGTCTGTCAAAGGGCGTACGTTGAAAGCGAAGCCCGCTAGACCAAAAGCAAAAGCAGCTGCAAAGCCGCCAGTACGCAAAGCGCAAAAGGCAGCGCCGCGAACTGCAGCAAAAAAACTTTCAACCAGAAAGACTTCAACACCTGCGAAAAAGAAAGTACTCAAAGCACTCAAGCCGGTGAAGAAGGCTGTAGCCCGGCAAGTGCCAGCCAGGAAGCCCGCGGTTGCGACTCCCAAGAAAGCGTTAGTCTCAAGAGTCAAAAAGACTCAGAAGCTTGCGGCGGTTCGCGCACAACGTCCCAGTGTCGCTCCTGCACCTCCGCGGCGTCCGCCTACAGTTGATGAATCGGCGGCCTTGATAGCGTTCGAACACGCCCACAAGGAATTTACAAACGGGCATTTCGGAGAAGCCCGCAATCAATTTCGCGGACTTCTGGAAAAGTATTCTCAGGTTTCCGAAGTCGCGGCTCGAGCACGCACGTACCTTGCCGTGGCTGAAGCGCGCTTGCGGACGGAAAACATGTTGCCGCGCGATGCCGACTCCTTGTACGATCGCGGTGTGATTGAACTGAACCGTGGCGAATATGTCGCGGCGCAGGAAATGTTTGAGCGTGCCCTCAAGCGAGAACCCGAAGCGGCACACATTCACTACGGCCTGGCAGCAACTCGCGCTCGCCTGGGCTCACTTGATTTGGCTCTCCAATCTCTGCAACGAGCCTTAGATCTGCAACCCAGTCTCCGGGTTCGCGCGCAGCACGATCATGATCTGACCTCACTGCGTAATGACCCGGACTTCGACAAGTTGATCTTCCAACCTCGTGCCTGACGTCTGGCTTCCCCTTCACCAGACAATCGCCCGCGAAAAGACAAGTTGAAAGCTTTTTCGTTTTAGGTATGATTCCCTGTCGCCCCGTGTGGCGTGGAGATTCAAGAATTGCGCTTTAGCTCCCCAAAGGATCGTGGCTTGAACTTGGTGTCAATCGGTGGCGGCACCGGTCTTTCCACTTTGCTCGCCGGCTTGAAACGTAAGGTCGGGCGTCGGGAGACAGATGACGCATGGATCGAAAACCTGGCAGCAATTGTTACGGTCTCAGATGACGGTGGTAGCTCCGGCCGGCTGCGCGAAGAGTTGCAGATGCTTCCTCCCGGTGACATTCGCAACTGCATGATCGCTCTCTCAGAAGATTCGACCCTCCTATCCAGGCTCTTCAAGCATCGCTTCCGTGGCGAAGGCGCCCTCGGCGGACACAGCTTCGGAAATTTGTTTCTTGCGGCATTAACCGAAGTAACCGGCGATTTTGTAGAAGCCGTACGCTTGTCCTCCGAAGTACTCGCCAGCAAAGGGCACATCTATCCGGCGACGATCAATGATGTGCGTCTCGTAGCGGAACTCGAAGACGGCACAATCGCTCAGGGCGAAACCCAAATTACCGCATCGCTTTCAAGAATCCGTTCCTTGCGTCTGGAGCCGGAGACATGTTTACCGCTTCCCGAAGCCCTCGCCGCAATTAGAAATGCCGACGTGATCACAGTAGGCCCCGGTTCGCTCTACACGAGCATCTTGCCTAATCTGCTGGTGGCGCGCATGGCACGGGCGATTGGTGACTCGCGCGCAATCAAGATTTTCATTTGTAACCTGATGACTCAACCTGGCGAGACGGACGGTTATACAGCCCGGCAGCATCTGGAAACTGTAAAGGCCTACGCGCCGGAAATTCATTTTGATTTTGTAGTTGTAAACGATCAACCTGCCAGTAAAGAGCAGCGCGCCCGTTACGCCGTTGAAGGCGCCCACCAGATCGGAATTGAAGGCGAGAACTTCGAAGCAGCTTTGGATGGCGAAGCAGAAGTCGTGCGCGCGGCGCTGCTTGATGAAGGTGAGAAAGCCCGCCACGATTCCGACCGCCTTGCCGCTGTAGTGTTTGCCTGCTGGCGCCAGGCCGCGTCACGACCGGTCGTTTCAGCCTAGTGACCGAAAGAGATCCGCGATTGACCCTCCAACAACTACGCCCGCTTGATGTGCTAATCATGGCCGCCGGAATGGGAACTCGAATGAAGTCCCAGAAGGCCAAAGTGCTGCACGAGCTCGGCGGCCGGCCCATCATCGCTCACGTCGTGCAAAAAGCCCTCGCGCTCCAGCCGAGAAAAATCTTTGTAGTTGTGGGGCATCAGGCAGAAAGCGTCGAAGCGGCCGTCCGTTTAGAGGCGAACAACGATGAGTTAGTCGGCTTTGCTCTGCAACGTGAACAGCGCGGCACCGGCGATGCCGTTATGTCTGCGCGCGAAGTTTTACAAGGCGCCGATTCAACGCTCCTGATCTTGTCAGGGGATGTGCCTCTGGTTCGGGAAGAAACGTTGTGCAAGTTAGCTGCGCATCACATCGCCATGGGAGCCGCTTGCTCGATACTTACTGTGAAATTGGAAAACGCGACGGGCTATGGCCGCGTGGTGCGCGACAGTGAGAACGATTTTTCGCGCATCGTGGAACAGAAAGACGCCAGTGATGAGGAGAAGCTGATTCGCGAGATCAACTCCGGCATTTACTGCTTTGACACAGCTAAGCTCTTTAAAGCCCTCGAGCAGGTCCAACCCCACAATCAGCAACGGGAGTACTACTTAACGGATGCGCCCGCAATTCTCTTAGCCGGCGGCGAGAAGGTTGAGCTTTTTGTGATCAACGATCCTCGGGAAGTTTCGGGTATCAACTCCCGCGCGGAGCTAGCGGAGTTCGAGAACCTGTTGCGTCGCAGCACCGTTCGCAGCTTGATGCTTGCCGGCGTCACCTTTATTGATCCCGGACATGCCTACATTAGCGCCACGGCACAAATCGGCCGCGACTGCGTAATTCATCCCGATGTCATCATCGAAGGACCGACGGTGATTGGTGAAAATTGCGTTGTACGTTCCGGCAGCAGAATTTCCAATTCTCAGATCGGCGACAATGTGACGATCAAGGATCACTGCGTGATCGTCGATTCCACTGTTGAGTCAAACTGTTCGGTCGGTCCGTTTGCTCACCTGCGCATGGGCGCACACCTGGAAGAAGGTTCAGCGGTCGGCAATTTTGTCGAAGTAAAAAAAACTCGACTCGGTCGAAAGTCGAAGTCGATGCATCTTACTTATCTCGGTGACGCAACTATTGGAACGGGAACAAACATCGGCGCCGGGACTGTGACCTGTAATTACGACGGACAGCAGAAACACCAAACCATCATCGGCAACAACGTAAAAATCGGCTCTGATACAATGCTTGTCGCCCCGGTTTCGGTAGGCGACGGCGCCGTGACAGCAGCCGGGTCCGTGGTAACCGAAGACGTTCCGGAAAACTCGCTTGTTGCTGGAGTGCCCGCGGTCGTTAAGAAAAGATTAAAGAAAGACGCCGGTTAAGGTAAAAACTCTATGTGCGGAATCGTGGGTTATGTTGGCAACAAACAAGTAGTGCCGTTGATCATCGACGGACTGCGAAAGCTCGAGTATCGCGGTTACGACTCAGCAGGAATTGCCGTAGTCAACGAAGACCACCAGCTGGAGATTCGTCGCGCAAAAGGCAAGCTACGTAATCTCGAAGAGGCGATTCGTTTGACGCCGCTCGATGGCACGTATGGAATCGGCCACACGCGCTGGGCTACCCACGGCCGTCCCACTGAAGAGAATGCCCATCCTCATCGCGACTGCACCGGCCGCGTAGTCGTCGTACACAACGGAATCATAGAAAACTATATCCAGCTCAAAGAACGACTCAGTCGACTCGATCACCAGTTTGTAACCGAGACTGATACTGAGATCATCGCGCACCTTATCGAAGAGTATTTAAAAGAAGGTGAGAGCTTTGAGAAGGCAGTGCATCACACCGCGCTTGAGCTGCGCGGCATTTTCGCGCTGTCGATTATCAATTCAGACGAGCCTGACACCATCATTGCCGTGCGCCAGGGACCGCCGGTCGTGATTGGCCTTGGCGATCGCGAGTATTTCGTCGCCTCAGACATTCCGCCGATTCTTCAGCACACGCGCGACGTGTTTTTTCTTGGTGATGGCGAGATTGCCATCCTGACGAAAGATGCGGTGCAAGTCACCGACTTTCATGGTGCCGCGGTGCAGCCGGCGATCCAGCGCATTACCTGGGATCCAATCATGGCGGAGAAGGGCGGCTTCAAGCATTTCATGTTGAAGGAGATCTACGAACAGCCCCGCGCTGTGCGCGACACCGTGCAGGGCCGCATCTCGCTCGATTCCGGACGCGTCTTTCTCGATGAGATGAAGAACATCACCGAGAGCGACTTCAAGCGTTTCACCTCAATCAAGATTGCTGCGTGTGGAACTTCCTGGCATGCCGGACTCGCCGGTAAGTACATGATCGAACAACTGGCGCGAATTCCTGTTGATATCGACTACGCTTCCGAATTCCGTTATCGCGATCCGGTGATCGACGAACACTCGCTGTTATTAGTTATCTCGCAATCAGGTGAAACGGCTGACACCATCGCCGCACTCCGTGAAGCTAAAGAACGTAACGCCAAAGTTCTCGCCATTTGTAATGTGCAAGGGTCAATGATCATGCGCGAGGCGGACGGCACCATCCTCACCCACGCTGGTCCGGAAATCGGCGTGGCCTCGACCAAGGCTTTCACGTCGCAGATGATTGCGTTGTATTTGCTGGGACTGTATCTCGGAGAGATTCGCGGCACCTTATCGGCCGAACAGGCTCAACGCCATGCGCAACAACTCGCTGAGTTGCCGGTAAAACTAGAGCACCTCCTGAACGAGTCGGACCAAATGGAAGAGCTGTCAAAGGAATTCTTCCGCGCGACCGACTTTCTGTATCTCGGGCGCGGGATCAATTTTCCCGTAGCTCTCGAAGGCGCATTGAAACTAAAAGAGATTTCTTACATCCACGCGGAGGGTTACCCCGCTGGTGAGATGAAACACGGGCCGAATGCGCTGATCGATGAGCGGCTCCCGGTGCTTTTCATTAACACGCGTGAGGAAGGCAATCGCGCTTCTGAGTTGCGTTATGAGAAAACCCATTCGAACATCGTGGAAGTAAAAGCGCGGGAGGGCATTGTGATTTCAGTCTTAACTGAAGGCGATACGATGTCTTCCGCAGTATCTGACTACGTGATCGAAATCCCTCCTTCGAGCGATCTTCTCTCTCCCTTGCTCTCAATCATTCCTTTGCAACTGCTTGCTTACCACATTGCCGTGCGGCGTGGGTGTGACGTTGACCAACCGCGCAACCTTGCGAAGTCCGTAACGGTGGAATAGGGCAGGAGGCAGGAGTCAGGAGTCGGTAGCCAGTGGTCCGTTGTCAGTTGCTCGTGGTAAGTGATCCACCGACAACTGACTACGGAGAACTTAAACTGACTACTAACTACTGACCACTAGTTTCCGACTTAACTATGACTCCTGACTCCTGACTCCTGACTTCAGACTCCTACTTGACTTCCGACCACTGACCCACTGACGACTGACCTTCGGTTTGACCGCAAGAAGCGGATAGATTCACAATTCGCAACCTATTAGTATCGCCGCGTACCCAAGTTCTGGAGTTTTGGAGGTGCTAATATGAGTGCATTGCTGGATCAAAAGATGATGAGCGCGAACGACCAACTGGATCTATTTTGGAATGCAGTCCAGACGCGCGACTCGCAATTTGACGGACAATTCGTTTTCGCGGTCTCCTCAACCGGCATTTATTGCCGGCCTTCCTGTCCGGCGCGCCGTCCGCGTCGCGATCGAGTGTCTTTCTTTTCCCTGCCTGAAGCGGCTCAACAATCCGGCTTCCGACCCTGCAAACGCTGTCAGCCCCAAAAACATCTTGCCGGCGATCCGCAGGTTGAATTGGTGCGACGCGCATGCCGCCTGATCGAAGAAAGTCTCGAGGAAAGGATGGATCTCGAAACTCTGGGAAACCGTCTCGGCCTAAGCTCATTTCACCTGCAGCGCACGTTCAAAAACATTATGGGAGTGACGCCTCGTGAATTTTCCGAGGCTTGCCGTACCAACCGATTCAAGACCGGCGTGCGCGCGGGCAAATCCGTGACTACCGCGATGTACGATGCGGGCTACGGGTCGAGCAGCCGGCTTTACGCACGCGCCGATGCTGAATTGGGAATGACCCCGGCAACCTACAGTCGCGCGGGAGCCGCGGCGCGAATCGATTACGCGATAGCCGAATCACCGCTCGGTTATTTACTGGTCGCAGCAACGAGCAAAGGTCTTTGCTCGGTGACCTTGGGTGACAAGGTTAGCGATCTGGAAGCTAATCTGAAAAAAGAATATGCGGCCGCGG
This sequence comes from Pyrinomonadaceae bacterium, assembly GCA_051002415.1. GTDB lineage: Bacteria > Acidobacteriota > Blastocatellia > Pyrinomonadales > Pyrinomonadaceae > PSRF01. The sequence goes on along the minus strand of JBPCMI010000076.1, from coordinate 405 downwards.
AGATTCATAACGACGCTCAGATGCTCACAAAAATGGTGAAGCAGATTGTGGGGCATTTGGAAGGCAAACAGCCGCACCTCTCCCTGCCGCTTGATATTCGAGCCACTGCTTTTCAGAGACAGGTATGGCAGGCGCTACAGCAAATTCCTTACGGCTCGACTATGTCTTATGGCGAAGTGGCCGCTTCAATTGGCCGGCCAAGCGCAGTCCGCGCGGTCGCTCGTGCTTGCGCCACTAATCCCGTAGCTTTGGTGATTCCCTGTCACCGCGTTATTCGCGAAAACAAGAGCCTGGGTGGCTACCGTTGGGGCCTGGATCGAAAGCGGCAGTTGTTGACGACAGAAAAAGCTCACCGCTCAAAAACCTAAGTCCAAGGTCCAGCTCAATGTCTGTAGTGCATTGATG
>JBPCMI010000075.1:0-8362 GCA_051002415.1 Pyrinomonadaceae bacterium | reverse complement strand
GCAGATGGTGGCGCAGGGATTGAAACAAGAAGCGCTTGCTGAGCTGCAGTCACTCGCTGCCGAAGATCGTTTCGACCCGCAGGGCTTTTACAACATCGGGAATGCGTTCGCGCGTCTCGAGGCCACCGACGCTGCAATCAGTGCCTACCGGAAAGCCATCGAACAACGTAAGGGTAACTACTCACGCGCTTCGAATAATCTCGGCGTGATCCTGCTGCGGCAGGGATTTTGGGATCAAGCCTACGACGCTTTTCTGGTAGCGTTGCGGACGGAAAATTTTAACTACGCCGAAGCGAGTTACAACCTCGGCCGCCTTTATGCCGCGCGTGGCGAAATGGATCTTGCTGTCCGCGAGTGGCGTCGAGCGATCGCCGTGGATCCGAAACACAGCGCGGCCGCCCAGGCGTTGAGAGGCGCAGGCAGCCCGAGCCGCTCGGTTTCTAACTCGACTGCGGCGACGCGTGCGGTGGACACTAATCGCGCGGCCGGGCGAAATGGGAATGCGTTGTCGGCGGCGAATTCCACAGCACCTACTTTCACTCTGGATCCAGAGACTCACGACTTACTGCAACGCGCTCGCACTGCTCATGAAAAGGGTCGCTACGAGGAAGCGGTCGACAGTTTTCGGCGCGTCATTGCGCGCAAAGACGGCTATTTTTCTCCGGCGAATCTCGAACTGAGTTATTCCCTGATGGAGCTGCGCCGCAACGATGAAGCAATTGCCGCGCTCTTGCTTGTTGCCGAGAAGGACGCCGGCCGATTTCCAATTGTTTACTACCATCTCGGCCGGCTCTACGAATTACGTGGTGACCTGCCGCTAGCGGAGGAAAACTTCCTGCGCGCAACTCAGGCGCATCAAGTTGATAATGCTCAATTTCTGCTTAACCTGAGCGGCGTGCGTGAGAAACGTGGAGACTTCGCTGGGGCCCTTGTGGCGATGGAAAATTACATAAAGCGCCAGGAAAAGCTGGGTCACAAACCAGACTGGTCCGATTCGCGGCTTGCTTCTCTCCGCGAAAAAGTCGCCACCCACACGCCTAAGCAATAATTACTCAAGACATCCAACCGCCAAGAAGCGCGGGGTACGCCAAGATTAAGACGAGCTTTGAACTTTGATCTTGGTACTTTGCTCTTACAACATACCTTTGAAGTAGCTCAACCTTAGGGCCTCTCAAGTTCAAAGTTCAAAGAACCAAGTACTAAGTCCATTTTATTCTTTCTTCGCGAACCCCCGCGTTTCCTGGCTTGGCGGTGTCGTTTTCTTTATTCGCTCTCGGATTCGTCAGCTGCCTCCGCTTTACGTTCCGGGCGCATGTGCGGAAACAGAATCACGTCGCGAATGGACTGGCGGTTAGTTAGTAGCATTACAAAGCGATCGATGCCGATGCCAATTCCCGCTGCCGGCGGCATGCCATAAGAGAGGGCGCGGATGTAGTCCTCATCCATCACCATCGCTTCCTCGTCGCCGCGCTCGCGCTGCTGCATCTGATCATTAAAGCGGTCGTACTGCTCTCGCGGATCGTTTAGCTCCGAAAAGCCATTGGCGCATTCCATGTTCGCAATGAAAAGCTCGAAGCGTTCAGCGATTGCTGAATCGCCCGGCGATGCTTTCGAGAGCGGCGAGATGATTTTAGGGAAATCAGTAATGAACGTTGGCTGGATCAAGTGTGGCTCCGCCGTCGTCTCAAAAAGCTCCGCAATGGCCGCGCCTTCCAGCCCGTTGGGCCCGTCGAGCACCTCGAGCTCGCTCGGTTCAGTGGCAAACTTCTTGATGGCTTCCTTCATCGTCAAGTGTTGAAAGGGCGGCGCGAAATCGATATCGACCTCGCCGTAGCGGGCCTTGGCGTGTCCAAGTGCTTTCAACACCGTCGTCCGAATCATATCCTCGCAAAAATCCATCATCTGGTTGACGTCAGCGTAAGCCCAGTAGAACTCCAGCATCGTGAACTCCGGATTGTGCGTCCGATCAATGCCTTCGTTGCGGAAGTTGCGATTGAGCTCGTAAACCTTTTCAAAGCCTCCGACCAGCAGCCGCTTCAGATACAGCTCCGGCGCGATGCGCGCGTACAGAGGAATGCTGAGCGCGTTGTGGTAGGTTTCGAAAGGCTTAGCTGCGGCGCCTGTGGCTTTGGAAGTCAGCATCGGTGTTTCGACTTCCACGTAACCATGATCGTCGAGGAAGCGGCGCATTTCCCGAATCACCGCCGACCGGCGTTCGAACACTTCACGCGGGCTAAGTTCGTGTTCGAGATGCTCTAGTTTGAGACTGCCGGCAATCAAATCGGCGTAACGTTGCCGTTGCCGAATCTCCGGATCGTGAATGCCGTGCATCTTGTCAGGCATCGGCAGCAACGCCTTCGCGAGAAACTGCAAACTCGTCACGTGGACGGACAACTCACCAGTCTTTGTGATGAAGAGGTAGCCCTCAGCGCCGAGGAAGTCGCCGTGGTCCAACAGCTCGAACAATTCCCAGCCTTTGCCTTCCTCATCAATTAATCGTCGCGTCGCATTGCTGACGGCTTTCGCGTCGGCCTTGCGAATATAGATTTGCAAACGAGACACGCCGTCGGACAGATGAACAAACGCCGCTTTGCCCATCACGCGTGGCGGTGAGGCAATCCTTCCCGCGAGCCGGACCGTGATGGCGTTGAGTTGTTGGTTGGCGAGTTCGATCGCTTCAGGGGCGGGTCGCTGACCTTCAGCGGTCTGCGGTTCAAAGTCCCGAAATTTTGCGACTACCGCGGTAATGGTGTCTTCCCGGCCGGCTTCAACAACTTCGCTGCGTTCGAAGCGGTTCGGGTAAACGTTGCCAACGAGTTGTCGCAGCGCCTCGAGGTGATCCTGGCGGGCCTGCGTTTGATCGTTCTCGCCGGTGATTTCAGTGAAAGGTGTCGACAACTTTGATGCTCCCAAACGAAAGCGCTGATTATACAGATTGCCGATTGGCGATTGCCAATTTCCGAACCTTCATCGGTATAACCGCCAAGCCGCAGAGTCGCCAAGACGCCAAGACAACAAGAGATTGTCTCGCAATCTGGCCAAGTTGGGATTATTCAACGCCATTTGGGTCAGAGCTCTAAACTGTTTGAAGTCTCTTCGCGGCTTGGCGCCTCTGCGTCTTGGCGGTTACAGCCGTCGTCGAGCTGCGAATAGCCAATCGGCAATAACGCTGCTAGTCTTTTAGTTGAATGAGCGGAAAGTTAATGACCCACGAAGATCTGCTTCGGGAGCGCCAACGTCTGCGCGCCGCCGGCCAGGTTGTCGTGTTCACGAACGGTGTTTTCGATTTATTACACGTCGGACACGTGCGTTACCTGGCGCAGGCACGCACGTTGGGCGACGCTCTTATCGTGGCAATAAATAGCGACAGCGCCGTACGAGAATTGAAGGGCAACGATCGCCCCATCATTAACCAGGACGAGCGGGCAGAGGTCCTGGCGGCGCTGCGAGACGTAACCCATGTGACGATCTTCAATGAAGTTTCGCCGCGAGCGTTGATCAAAGAGCTGCTTCCCGATGTGCTGGTAAAAGGCGGTGACTACGGTCTGGATGGAATTCACGGGCGTGAGGAAGTGGAGGCAGCCGGCGGGCGCGTCATTTCTTTGCCTTTCGTTGAAGGAGAATCTACAAGTGCCCTCATTCAGCGACTGAGGGGATGAGTTAGCGATCAGGATTTAGGATCGCGGGCGTCTCGTACGCACCGCGCTCCCGGCGCGCAATTTTAATGGGTTCTCCTCAGCCCCTTTGTTCGCGCTTCGCGCTTTTTGCGCGCGGGAGGCCCGCGATCCGGTAACAGGTTTTCAAATGAGCAGTCAGATTCAAACGACGTCAGTGCTGCAAAGCGCGCTCGAGCGCATCCGCGAGGCCGCTGAATTCCAAAAGCTGGTCGACGAAATATCTCGTGGCGCGCGCGTAATTTCAATCAGCGGTCTAGTTACCGGATCAGCACGGGCACTCGCTCTCGCCAGTCTTCAACACGCAACCGGCAAGTTGTTCGCGATCGTGGCGCAGGCGAATCATGATCTTGAACCTCTAGAAAACGATCTGCGGTTCTGGTACTGCGCGCTGCATGGAGAAGTCGACTGTGACGACGAAGTCTTGCTGCTGCCGGCTTCCGAAAGCGATCCTTATGCCGGTTCCTCGCCCCATGCTGAGACGCTTGAGAAGCGCGCGCTGACGCTCTGGCGACTGACGCAGCACTCGCAAGACTTTGTGCTCCTCACCGCCCGTGCGCTTGCCCGCAAGACTGTTAGACCTGAGGAGCTGGCGGGGCTAGGCACGCTCCTCAAACGCGACGAGGATCAGTCGCCGGAAGTATTAGTCGAAAAGTTAGTTGCATCGGGTTACGTGAGGGAAGATCCGGTAAGCGGTGTCGGAGAGTTTTCCCTGCGAGGCGGAATTCTGGATGTCTGGTCGCCAGGCGCGGCCGCGCCGGTTCGTCTAGAGTTTTTTGGCGACACAGTTGAGTCAATTCGCGAATTCGATCCGGAGACTCAGCTCTCGACCACTCAACTAAAACAAATCGATATCGCACCCATGCGCGAGCTCGCCGTGACGGCCAATGATTTCAAAGCCTGGGCTGACGTCGCCCGGGAACGTTGGACCGATTCACGCTTCGCGCGCTCCCTGCGTGATCATACGGCGTTCGCCGACGAAGGCGAGGCGTTTACTGGCTGGGAGTGGCTGATGCCGCTGGTGCGCGAACGCAACACAAGTGTCTTTGAGTATTTGAAAGATGCTGTCCTGGTAATCGATGAGCCCACCGGCATCGACTCGTTCCTGGGCGAGGTTTATCAAGCACTCACCGATCGCTTCAACGAAACGGACGCCGCTGATGATCTTGCCCTGAGTCCGGAAGAGCTCTATCTCACGGCGGATGAGCTGCGTACGAAGCTCGAACAGCTTCCCCGCCTCGAGCTGCGTACTCTCGGCCGCGCTGCTGCGACTGTCGATCAAGAATTACTGCTGGACTCTGAAGCGCCACAGGTCCAACTCGGTCGCAAACGTGTCCGCCGTCGTCCCTTATTTCTGTTTCCCGCTGTAGAAGCGGTGCCGGAAATTGAATGGAAGTCGCAGTCGGTAATGCGCTATCACGGCAGGCTGGCTGATCTTGCCGCCGAGCTTAGCCGTAGTAGTGCTGAAGGAACAAACACGCTGCTGGTGATGCCGAGTTTAGGTGTAGCGGAACGAGTGCGCGAGATCCTCCTCGAATACGATCTCGATGCGCAAATGCTTGGGCGGTCGGGAGACCTCACAGGTGAAGCTCTCGCAGGCGCGACATTGGTAACGGTCGGCCGTGTCAGCGGCGGTTTTGCCTTGCCCGCGACGCGCCTGGTGGTGCACGTCGAAAGTGACCTCTTTGACGAAGCGGGAGACACTCAGCTGGAGCGACGTGGCGTCACCGCTGACGGCAGAGCACAAAAACCCGGGGCGAAAAAGAAGAAGCTGAAGACAGCGGCATTCCTTTCAGATTTTCGCGATTTGAAAGTCGGCGATTATGTCGTGCACATCGACCATGGCATCGCGCGTTTTGGTGGCTTGCAGACTCTTGATCTCGGTCCGCGCAGCGGCGAGTTCATGCTGCTCTTTTATGCGGAGGAAGCGAAGCTTTACGTGCCTGTCGAGCGGATGGACCTCGTGCAACGATATTCAAGCGCGGAGGGCCACCAACCAACGCTGGATCGGCTGGGTGGCCTCGGCTGGCAGAAAACTAAAGCCAAAGCAAAGCGCGCCATGCGCGACATGGCAGATGAGCTGCTACGTCTTTACGCCGAAAGGAAATTGGTTGGTGGCTACGCATTCGCGGCTGACACTCCCTGGCAGCGTGAGTTCGAGGACGGCTTTGAATATGTGCTGACGCCTGATCAGGAAACTGCTATCGAAGATGTGAAACGCGACATGGAAGAACCGACCCCGATGGATCGTCTGCTTTGTGGGGATGTCGGTTACGGCAAAACCGAAGTTGCGATGCGCGCTGCTTTCAAGGCAGTGATGGAAGGAAAACAGACTGGCATCCTGACGCCGACCACCGTGCTCGCGTATCAGCACTACGACACGTTGCGCTCACGCTTTGCGCCGTTTCCGGTGAAGGTGGAATTGCTCTCGCGCTTCCGCTCGACAAAGGAACAGAAAGAAATCGTCAAGCGCGTCGAGTCAGGTGAAATTGACGTGGTGATTGGGACTCACCGGATCCTCTCAAAGGACGTGCGGTTTAAGGATCTCGGTCTGGTGGTCGTCGATGAAGAGCAACGGTTTGGCGTCGCTCATAAAGAGAAATTGAAGCAACTGAAAAAGCGAGTGGATGTCCTGACGCTTTCAGCGACGCCAATCCCACGTACTCTCAACATGTCATTGACGGGTTTGCGCGACATGTCGTTGATTGAGACTCCGCCGCGAGACCGTCTCGCGATCCAAACTCAAGTAGTTCAATTTTCTGAAAACGTCATCAAATCGGCGATTGAGCTGGAGCTGGCGCGCGGCGGCCAGGTTTTTCTGATTCATAACCGGGTGGAAACCATTGAAACCATTGCTGCCCTCGTGCAGCGGATTGTGCCCCAGGCGCGCCTGGTGGTGGGTCACGGGAAGATGAATGAGAAGGAAATGGAGCGGGTAATGCTCGATTTCATTGACCATAAATATGATGTTCTGGTTGCAACAACCATCATCGAGAACGGGATAGACATCCCCCGTGCCAACACGATCATCATAAACCGCGCCGATACATACGGTCTTTCTCAGCTTTATCAGTTGCGCGGACGAGTGGGTCGTTCCAGCCGCCGCGCCTATGCGTATCTGTTAATACCGGGCGAACAGGAGCTCACGCCGATAGCGCGGAGACGTCTCGCGGCTATCCGGGAGTTCTCGGATCTGGGCGCTGGGTTTCGGATCGCGGCCCTTGATCTCGAATTGCGCGGCGCCGGCAATTTTCTTGGTGGCCAGCAATCAGGCCACATGGACGCCCTTGGCTTCGATCTTTACACACAGATGTTAGAGCGCACGGTGGCTGAGCTGCGCGGCGAACAAGTCGAAGACGAAACCAGCGTCTCCATAAACCTAGGTGTCAACGTAGCCATTCCTGAGGATTATATTCAGGACATGGGCCAGCGCTTGCGGACTTATAAGCGCGTCTCGTCATCCAGAGATGAAGAGACGCTTTCCAACATTCGCCGTGAGACTGAGGATCGCTACGGTCGTGTCCCGCAATCGGTGGAAGATCTTTTTGCTTATGCGCGACTGAGACGCCTGGCGGAGGAAATTGGGGTACTTTCAATAGACAAAACCGCGGAGGGAATAGCAATCAAGTTTAGTGAAAATGCTCGTATTTCGCCGGAAAAGCTAACCGTGTTTGTGAGCCGCGAGGGTCAATCAACTTTCACGCCAGCCGGCGTTCTGCGACTCAATTTGGAAGACTCGCAGGCTGACAGTGAATTGCAGGCGGCGCGTGAGGCATTGCTCGAACTTCGCCAGGACGTTTAGAATCGGGGCCTTGAAAGCGGGAATGCAGAACGTAGTAGGCGGACGGCAGGATCAGAAGTCAGTTTTGATTGACGCTGACTACTGCTTTTACAAATCCACAAATGCATTTAGGAGTAGGTTTTGTGACATCTAACAAATTTTTATCGTCGGTGTTCATGGTGCTGATCGCGTTTGCTGTCGCAGCCCCTTCAGCTCTGGCCCAGGAAGCTGAAGTGACGGTCGTCGATGAAGTGATTGCTCAGGTGAACGAAGACGTCATTACGCTTTCGATGCTCAAGCGCGAATCCCGCGAACGGATTGAGTCGCTGAAACAGAATGGCATGAGTGCACAACAGGCGACGGACGAAGTCACCAAACATAAAGCTGAACTCATTGCCACACTAATCAACGAGCGGTTATTACTGCAAAAGGGCAAAGAGCTTGAACTGACCGCGGACGTTGAAGCTGAGGTAAACCGCCGTATGCTTGACGTCGCCAAAGAGCAGGGCATCACCACCATTGAAAAGCTCGATCAGGCAATGAAAGAAAGCGGACTCGATCCCGTAATGACGCGCCAGAGTCTGCGCCAGGAACTCATGAAGCAGGCAGTGATGCAGCAGGAAGTCGATCGCAAGATCTATTTCAGTCTCAGCTTGGACGAGTTGAAGAAATATTTCGAAGCTAATCGTGAGAAATTCCTGAAGCCTGAGAATGTGGTGATTTCTGAAATCTATCTCACCTTCGCAGGTAAGAATGAAGCCGACGTGAAAGCGAAGGCGTTGGAATTGGTGACCCAACTACGGGCGGGCGCTGATTTCGGGGCGGTTGCCGCAACTAATTCCGAACGCGAATTGAATGGCGTGCGCGTCGCGCCTCAGAACAAAGGAAAAGTGGGCAGGTTTGAAAC
>JBPCMI010000074.1:0-14493 GCA_051002415.1 Pyrinomonadaceae bacterium | reverse complement strand
GGGAAAGGGTGTGTTGCTTGTGCGTGAAACTCAGCAGCCCATGAACATTGACCCCGTTGAAGGTCCCTAACAGCGCGAACCTCCGCGACAGGGTTATGTTGAGGCCGGCAACCGGACGCAGCCTATCTTCGAATGTGCCGTAAGCTGCTCCAACATAGGGCGCTATCGGAAGACCAGTTTCTCTGCGCAAATTCTTGCTAACCGTTGCGTAAAACGACTGTCCAGAGGGGGTGCCGATACGGTCGGTGCTGGTTCCAATCATCAACGCCGGCCGCTTTTCCGTTTCACGCAGCAGCAACACATTAGCAATCACGCCGACTTCGTCTGCACGCGGATTGTATTCAATCCCGGCTTGCACGCGTTCGTGGAATCGGTACGTCAGCGTCGTTCGCACCGACGCTCTGGGAATCTGGTTAGTTAACAACCGTAACCCGAAAGTCCAACGATGAGTAATGTCGTGTCCTGCCCCGCTCACGGCGCGGCCTTCGCCCGGTCAAAGCGGTCAACTGGGAACCGAAGAAACCTCCGTGACACGCGAGTCTTTCTTTGCCACCTTTTCAACCTTATTCGGCGACTCAGTAAGCGCTGTCGCAGGTAAGGCGACGAGTGCATCGATCCGTTTCCGCAGCTCAGCTTGATTAACGACTCCCGAAACTACTCTAGCAACTCTGCCGTCCTTGCTAATGATCACCGTCCCCGGCAACGCGCCACCCAGCCCGAAACGAATCATGTCGGCAGTCGTGGCTCCCATCCAGACGGGAAAGTTAATTTTTGTTTCTTTAATAAACACCAAGACTTTGCCGCGTTCTTGCGCTTCGTCAGTAGAAGCCCCCACGACTTGAACACCGAGTGGAGCATAATCGTTTTGAATGGCCGCCAGATCGGGCATCTCGGCTTTGCAAGGAATGCAGTAAGTGGCCCAGAAATTTAAGATCACCACGCGTCCCTTAAGGCCAACCAAACTTTGTTCGACACCAGACAAGTCGCGAAGCTTCAACTCCACTTCGTTGCCAACAATCTTCGCTGCTTCCTGTTCAGCGAGACTGGGCGCCAGCACTCGCAGAGTGTCAACACGAATAACATTCTGTTTCTTTCTTTCTATGATGCCGCCGACAGCGACCCGTTTGCCGACGAACTCCAGCCAATTCTTACCAGGCAAACGAAAGCGCCGCGGGCTGAGCTGGTAAAGCGTGAACTTGTCGCTTTCTCGCACCGCGAGCAAGGTAGGGTCACCGCCCTCCACGCAGGATTTGGCTTTCAAGAGGTTCTCGGCCGTGCCGTACTCCACAGTTGTGCGGTCCACCTCTGCCCAACAGTCTGCGCAACAGACAACCTGGCCTTCGAGCGAGACATTTTCTTGCGCAACCAGAGGCACCCCACTCGCGGCACCGATTAGTAAGACTAAACCCAACCAAAACTTCATAGATAGTTCCCCCTGAAACTCAATGCGTCGCATCGCCATGACCCTTGTCGCTCATCTTCATTTGGATAGGTCTGATACGGAGAAATAAACGGAACGATGTGGGGTGCTGACCATAAACTGCGTCGAGCGTTGCCGGTTTCGAATAGAACGACACATCGCCGCCAAGCCCTAACGAAATCTTGTCAGTGTTCCAAACATCGCGAACCGCACCAAAAGTGTAGGCCCCGATTCTGAAAGAAGGATGATGATCGGTGATTCCCAGGAAGGCTCGATCTGCAGCCCGCAGCAATTGGTTCTTATCGGCCAATTCGAGACGCGTATAGAGATAATTCCTGTCCAGGAAATTCACGGTCGATTCGGCCACGTAGCCATTCAGATTAAAGATCTCTCCGCTGTGATTTTCATGGTTGCGGCCCCAGATTAAACTCGTGGCCCAATTCCCACGATTGAAAGGTTTGTTATAGGAAATTGAGGCTGTCGAGCGTCGCACATCGCCCGGCTCGAGAGCTTCGGGATCGCGCAAAAGACCGTGACTGATTTGCATCGACCAATTTTGATTGGGAGCAAAGGAAAATCTGACTGAGCGTGAGTTCCAGGGATGTGCTTCAAAGTTGTAGCGGTTTTCATCCGGCTCGCGGCCGTTGAATATCGACCCTTCCAGCTTAAACCAGCGATAGGTAAATCCTGTGGTCACTACTCCAAAAGTAATGTGCGAAGAATCCTGGTAGTGGTGCGACAGGACTGCGGCCGGATTCTCGGAAGCAGACGCGCGGTGCATGAAAGCTGTGGGACCGAGCGCGGGCTCACCGGGATAACCAAAGTATGTGAACCAGGTTCCGCGTTCCCCGAGCGGCAGGGTGTATGCGGCGGACAACTCCATGAAGAGGTCGTGCGGATGCTGCGCGTCGATGATTGGCTGACCTTTGTAAGTCTCACCCGTCTGGAACAAGAGCGGCGACCCGCCAGGGGGAAAGGTGAACGGTTCCAAACTGAACATGCCACGCAATTGGAGCGTGCCGCGCCCGAGCTTATGAAAAGCCATCGGCATGAACCAATTCTGCGACTCGAGCTTCGTTACACCGCGAGGACCGACTTGCGAATTAACGCCGACGATTGTGTTGTAGTGAAACATCAGCAGCCAGTCGCCGGATTGCTTGTGGTGCATGTGCATCGGCGACGAGGCAGGGTTCCACGCAGTACCGGAAGCCATTTGACCCATTGAAAGAAAGTTGGAGCCGTGTGAACCGATCCGAATCCCCATCTCTTTTTCCGACATCACGAGCAATCCCTCGCTCGGGTGACCCGACGCCTTTGTGGCGTCGTGATCCGGAGACTCGACCTGGGGCGTTGGCGCTGGCTCTCCAGCCGGATGCTTATGCTCGTCAGTCGGGGAAGGCGTCGCCGCCGGCGCTGGAGTGAGCGCTGGAGTCACTAATGGAGTTGCCAGGGGTGATGGAGATGGTTTGGCCGCGCTTGGTCGCGGTTTGGGCGGAGGCGGCGGCGGATTATGGCCTTCGTGCTGCGAGTAAGCCATCGTCGCAAGAACCAGGACCAACGCTAACGAACCTGCCAAAAGGAAAAATAACTTTAAGTGTGTGAATAACTTCTTCATAGCATTGCCAACCGGTTCCCGCCGGCACCTCAAACTTCGGGATGCCGGCGAGAAATCACCTGATGAGTGAAAGACTACTCAGGCTTCGGCATCTCCTCTTTCATCTTCATCTTCATCTTCATCTGCATTTCGCACGAGTCGCCGCCACAGCAACAGCAACCCGCTTCACCCGAATTTTTCATCTGCGCTTGGGAATGTTCCTTTGCGCCGCTGTGCTTCGCGGAATTACCGTGGCAATAACATGAAGTCATCGCACAGGATTCCGCTTTCTGACCCTGGTCAGCCGGCTTTGTCGTCTGCGCCAGGCCCACGGTTGCGATGGCAGCTGCAATTCCCAGCGCCAGTCCGAGGGCAAATCCCCTGATATTTTTGATACTTTTCATTTCGTTCTCCTGTTTGTAAGAGATTGGACGCGAACCGACGCTCAAACGGCGAACGCCGGCAACATCAGACAGACACGAATGGCTAAGGCCAGACAGTCTTGTCCGTAGAGGCGGAGGCGACAGACGAGCGTCTGTCTTATTTGTCTCTAAATCAGGAAGACGCAACAGCGCAGGTAGGTGTGACCGCGATTCGGTAAATGCCAGGACCGGGATAGAGCGGCGTGTTGTTCTGTGAGTACTGGCACCGCGGGCGTTGATACTGCAATCACAGCGGGAGTGGCTGACTGTTTGTTGTTGTCACTCCTCTTGGTAACTGCAATCGCGCGATTCACAGCGAGCGGACACTCGCGACCGCCACTCGAAGGAACAGTATTGAGAGACTCGCTTTGCGAGATTAGCGTCGCGAGCTTGAGGGTAAGTCGATTGTTGGCGTTCTGAGTTTTAGCCTTAGCCTCAGCCTTCTTTTTGGCACAACAATCGTGAGATCCGGCTGCAGCACAAGCGTCGCCGGAAACCACTGCGGCCAGACTCGGCTCGTGGTCCACGGCTTCATCCCGAGACGCGGCGAATGCAACCATGTTTTGGCAGCCGAACATGCATCCGGCGCCGGCTATCCAAAAGCTGAGAGCCAGTCCCAAACCGCCGCGAACAATTTTCGTGACAACGCCTAACATTGGTCAGAAGTTTAACCCGCACCTTGAAGCTTGTCGAGGAAAGGGCGAACACGTAGTGCCCTAGTTACGTCTTTTGCAACGCAAACTGTTAGTTTGCGTGGGCCTTGCATGCCATTCATTCAGCGCAAACTAACAGTTTGCGCTACAAAGGCACACCCGCGAACGCAATCACGCGACGCTCGTCCAAATTGAACCAGGGCTTAGAAACCCCGCGCTCGTTAAATTTTTGTTAGAGCTTCGTAGCGATGTGACTTGGATTGTGCCTTCGGCTAGACTGACGGTGATTGCCGATTGCCGATTGACGAAGACTGGCTAGCGACAGCTTAATGCCAATCAGCGCTGCGCGGAATTGCAAAATTGTCGACCGGGAATTGCAATCGGCAATCGGCAATCGAAAATCACTTGGGGGGCGGACAACAAATGGAGATTGATAAGGACAAGATCGTAACGCAGGACGAACTGGGTGAACCGGCGCCGATTGATCAGGTTGAAGAACGTGTGGAAGCAGAAATGAAAGTTCTCGAGGGGCAGGCGAAAGAACAAGTAGCTGACGGTTTACAGGATGAGAAACTAAGGAAAGAGGGCCAGCGTCTCAGAGCGGAAGGTGAACGCGAATTAAAGGAAGCTGCGGCTGAAAACAACGACTAGATTTTGCCCTTATCATTCAAAGCTTCTTCGACAGCTTTGCGTAACTTAAGAGGCGTTTCTGACGCGTTGAAGCCGACGAACCTGGTGAGCACCCGGCCGTCACGAGAAATAACAAAGCTCTGCGGAATTGCATTCCGATCGTTCATCAACGTCAAAGCGACGTCGTTCGTCGCCCAGCCCACGCGATAGTTCATACTGTAGTCGCTTACGAACTTCCGTACGCCGTCTGCCGAAGACTCCGGGTTCTCGGTCGAGAGTCCCACAATCTCCAAGCCCTGGGGCCGAAACTCGCGATAAAGTTTGACGAGTTCCGGAATCTCAGAGCGGCAAGGCCCGCACCACGTGGCCCACAGATTAACTAGCAGCACCTTTCCGTTGTAATCACCCAGTTTAATAGGCTTACCGTTAACTGCCTTCAGTTCCGCATCTCGCACCGTAATCGGCAAGGCCGCCGATGCGGTCGCAGGTGCCGGGGCTGCAGGATTTGCCGGCGCAGGGGCAGCGGGATTTGCCGAATTCGCTCTCGGCGCGGGTTCCCGGTTAACCGATTCATCGTTGGAATTACAACTGGAGGCGCCGAACAACGCTACGAGTGACAGCACCATGACGGTTGCCGCGACGCGTAGCGGTGTCCAGAAACTCTCTCGTTTACTTTTCTGTTTTTTAGCAGCCATGAATAATTTCTACTAATACTCAACGTCGTGGCGAGAATAACATTCGCCCATCCGGCCGTCGAATCGCCGACTGCCAAGAGCACTCGACTAGTGGCCAGGCTTACTACTTCTTCTCGAATCTGAAAGATTCCAGGATTACCGGCAGCTGGCCCTTAACGCCAACGTCTTCGACCCCCGTCAACTCAGGCGCGAGCGAGGTGGCAAGCATGATCAAGGTGGCTCCGGTATTTTGACCGGCGGTGCCACTGGGAAGGAAAACCACGCGGCCCCAAACCTGGATATCGCCCTTCTTGGTTTCCTTCGACAAGCTCACAAATCGGAATTCGTAAGCGTCCATCGAATTGATCCTCGTGGGACCTTCAGAAACTTTCCGATATTCAGGAAAGTCCTTTGATAGATTCGCGCTCAAAAGTTCCACGAGGCGCGGAAATAGTGGAGTGTCTGCCTCGAAGGTTCCCTGACTGGTGTACCAACCCACAGCAAAGTTCTCTTGCGTAAAGTCTGGCGGCAACCTCCTTTCCACTTTCACAAAGTTCGTGGCGCCGGCGATTCCAGCTCGCGAGTCTGCTTGCCAGCCGTTGGGATAATAGAAGGAGAAGTCGAGATAGTGTTCCGCCAATTTGCCGTCAAGCTTGGCGTTCGAATTTTCAAACTTTGTCGCGTCGGGCGGGGGACCGAAGTCATCCGGCGTCGTAGTTGTTTCGGGAGTCGTGACTACAGGTTCATTTGTGTTGGTTGGGACCTCGGCTGGCGGAGTTTCTCGGACTACGATCGGACGCTCGATCTGGTCGAGGCGAGGCTTAATCACGAAGAAGAAGGCAGCGGCAAGTCCACCAACTCCGAGTATCAGGAGCACTGCCAGAATGCCTAGCACTAGAGGCAGCTTCGATTTCGTCTTGGCGGGCTGCAAGCTTCCGGTCTCGGCCTTCGTCTCTGACTCCGGCAGGGACGGCAGCGGCGCAGATGTCGGCGCGCTGGCAACTACGACTCGGGGCGGACTCGGGGGCGGCGGCGGGGTTGAAGCTGATCCCGTCGCGGTAGGTCCCGTGGACAAAATTGTGTCAGCCATATTCGGCAGCTTCCGGCTGGTCGCTGCCTGGCTCGAGAGCGTTTCGGTCGGCAAGCCGAGATCGGCGGACGTTGCCCGCATAGTAGCGCTGGGATCAAAAGCGGGCTCGGCGATCAGCAGACCACCGTCAACCGTGCAAAACTTCTGACTATCCTCGGGAAAAGAACGATTGCATTTGGGGCAACGCTTCATTTGGGATCCTCTCTTATAATCTCACTAAATCAACGCGAACGGGCCTGAGAAAGTTTCTGCTGCAACTCCTGATTGCCGGGATCAAGCTCCAAAGCACGCTGGTAGGCTCGCTCGGCGCCGGCTTTGTCTCGCGCTTTCATGTACTCGTCGCCGACACCCGCGAAACCATAAGCACCTGCGAGCTGTTTGCGGTCACCTTCCGGAGCAAATTCTGCCGCCCGCTCATACGCCTTCTCGGCCTCGGAAAGACGGCCCAGCGCCAAGTAGGATCTGCCGAGGAGGTTAAATGGTTGGAAAGCGCGGGGGCTCATTTCGGTCGCCGTCTTCAAATAAGGCTCAGCTTCATCGTACCGCCTCAGGACTAATAGCATTCGTCCCATTAGCATCAACGAGACCGGATTTCGGGCGTCCAGTTCGAGCGCTCTTCTAATCACTGGTCCGGACTTTTCCCAAAGTTGCTCTTCCTGCATGGATTGGGCAATCAGGTTTAGTGTCGCCGGATCTTTCGCAAGCTCGAAGGCCTTGTCATACAGCGGCGCGGCCTCAACCTGTTTCCCAAATCGTTTCAAAACGCGAGCGAGGTGGGCGTAGCCGACAGCAAACTGCGGATCAACTTCGATCGCGCGGCGGTAAGAATGTTCCAGCTCAGGAGTGAATGAGCCACGCGTCTCCATTGCCACCCCCAGCCGGTCCCAACCCACCGCATTCATTGGTTCGATTTGTACGGCACGGCGAGCGAAGCCTTCCGCATCAGCCAAACGCTTGGCATTGCCGGCGCCGGTCCGCGGCTGGACCAGCACGACGCTCAAGGCGACGAGTGCGTCAACGCTCTTGGGATTCCACAGCACGGCATTTCGGTAAGACGTTTCCGCGTCGTCCCAGCGCTGCTGATCGGTGAATACATTACCCAGACCGTACGCTGCACGAGCATCACGCGGCCGGAGTTTCAACACTCCCTGGTAAGACTGCTCAGCCTCGGCAAACCGACGCACATCGCGTAACTCGTTCCCCTTCTCCAGCAAATCCTCAACGCGATCGTCGTTTGCCGGAGTTGTCACACGAGTAACGCGCGGCGTGGCCCGCGTTGAAGTGCCAGGTTTGGTTACTGGTGTGGCCGGCTTTGCAGTCTTCTTGCGAGTCTCAGGATTTTTAGGGCGAAAGATCCCGGCGCCGCCACTCACGTCAGCCCCGACGTCCTGTCCAAAAGTAGCCGGTGCGCCGAGCAGTACCAAACCCAGCCCCATCGCCGTCGCCACTAAAATCGAGCGCACCATCGCATAATCTTTCATTGCCGTTCTCCTGAACCTCTTGGAAGTGAAGTCGAGATTGACTGTTTTGAACTGTCTTAGTGTAACCAACCGTCGCGTTTAGCCAAAATGGTCTGCGCCCGAATGACACTCCCAACCGGCTTCGTCCAGGGGCCAGGGTCAGCGCTGGCCTGGGAGACCGTTCAGATGGTTTCCGTCCTTTCTAAGATGCGGCGCCCCGCTCGCGCGGGCGAGATTGAAAAGAAGAGTTTAGCGTTGATGCTGGTGAATAGCTTGAAGCTCTAGGCTCAACTACTCTCAGGGCAAACCTAAACCGATGTGCGGCTAGTCTACAGAACGAGCAAGTCGAAAACCAATGGTCGCGTGTTTTAACGTTCCTGGGGCGAAGTCGCGATAGGTAGCCGTGATCGGATTATTCTTGTCGCTAGGAGCACTTAAAAACGATCCGCCTCGCTTCACGACCCAAGTGCTGTATTCGGGCGGCACTTCGCTGCCCTTATTACCCGGATAAAAAGCAAAGGTGGTCGATGTCCATTCCCAAACGTTTCCGATCAAGTCGGAAACGCCCCAACGATTGTTTCCTTCGGGAAAGGATCCGACTGCTTTCGGAAACGCTTCCGACATTACGGCGCGATTCGTTTCCCAGTTGTTCCCCCACGGATAGAGATAGTCTTGATCGCCGCCACGTGCCGCATACTCCCATTCGTCTTCCCGGGGCAGGCGGTAGGTAACGCCATCACGCTCCGATCGCCACTTGGCAAAATTTAGCGCGTCTTCTACTGACACATTCACGACCGGCCAGTTCTCCTGGCCAAAGACAGGTTTGCCATTCGGCCAGTGAGAGGGCGCTGGGCTGTTAGTATCGCGCACAAACTCCGCGTACTCGCCATTCACAACTTCATTCCGATCGAGAAAGAATGTCTTCACCGTAACCGCGTGCGCGGGCCTCTCCTGAGCCGGGCCATCGTTGCGGCCCATTTGGAAAGTACCTCCGAGGATCTCTATAAGATCCAAACCATATTTTTTGGCCGCGACGCTTGGTGAAGGCGATGGCCGACCCGGATTGGGGTTATCCGGATCCGGTCTCGTCATCACGTAAGCGGTAATCACACCGCCTAAGAGCATGACGGCTACCACCGCCGCGACTACGTACAAAGTGACGTTTCGTGGGCTCGGATTGATATCAACGTTGACTCGTCCAGCTCGTTCGCCTGTTCCAGTTGAGAAGCCGGCGCCTGCGGACCTGTGAAGCTGAGTCGCCTCCGGATCCACATCGCCGGACTCGGGCGTCATGCTGGTTGAGAGCCGAGCGAACCGTGCTTCCAGCTCACTTGCCTGGCGCGCAACCTGATCGAGCCGTTCACGGTGCTGGCGCTCGCGGTCTTCATTCTCTTTGCGCTCTTTGCGCAGTCGATCCTCATCGGTCTTCTTCTGGCGCGCGGCAGCATCCTGCGCTTCGCGACGAGCTTCCGCCTCGCGTGCCAGCTCTTCCCGAGCGGCCCGTTCCCGGGCTTCTTGTTCGAACCGCAGCTTCTCCGATGCCGTGACGGTCCCCGTCGACCCGTCATCGCCGGCAGCTGTTTGGCTTCCGATAGGGGGGAACGACTCGGTCGCCTTCTGAACGTTGGTTTTCTGTCCTACCTCTACCTCGGGATTTGTACCGGCCAGAGGTGAGACCAAAGTTCGATTCGGATCGTCAGGAGAAACATCGCGTTTCGGAAGCTCAGGTTCAGGAGATCCATTAACGGCATTACGCAATTCAATTAGAAACTCACCCACGGAAGGGGTGCGCGCGGCAACATCTTTTTCAAGAGCATGACGCACGACGGCTTCGATCGCCGGATCAATCTGTACTCCAATTGACTGAAAACTCGGCGGTGGCAAGGTCAGATGTTTTTTCATGATCGACGGAATCGACGAACCTTTGAAAGGAACGTCGCCCGCGAGCATTTGATAAAGAATGATTCCCAGGCTGTAGACATCCGCGCGCGCATCGGGCTCATCATCGGACCACTGTTCCGGCGCCATATAGAATGGTGAGCCCATCAACCCGGTGGTCTTCGCCTGGACGAATGAACCTAACAGTTCTCCGGATTTGATCTTTGCCAGACCGAAGTCGAGGATCTTCACGCCTTCCGCGATGGACATCTTGTCCTGCGTCATGATGTTCAGCGGCTTCAGATCCCGATGCACGATGTTCATGCGGTGCGCGGCAGCGACACCGGCACCGATTGCGTTCATCAACTCCAGCGCCCGGCGCGGCGGCATCACTCCCTCTTCCGCAAGCAGCTCCTGTAATGATTTGCCGCTCACAAACTCCATCACCAGGAACGGCATGGTGCCGCGCACGACACCAAAGTCGGTGACGGCGATGATGTTGGGATGGCGAATAGCGGCCGCGGCGAGGGCTTCCTGGCGGAAACGCGTGACCAGCATCGGATCGTTGCCAACGAGGTCCGGCAAGATCACTTTTATAGCGTGCGCTGTCTTAAGAAAAATATGGCGGGCTTGAAAAACGACTCCCATACCGCCCTGGCCGAGTCGTCTTTCCAATTGGTAACGAGCGTCGAGTATGGGTTCGCCCTGCAGCGATGGAGTGGTGGCGTCGCCGTCCTGAGGACAATGATTTATGTCATCGGGAAAGCAGCGCCTGCAGGCTGGGCATTCTTTCATGGAAAGGCTCGAAGGGTCTCTCTGGACGACCCGCTTGGTGACCGGAAGCTGATCAGTAGCCCACGCGGTAAGCGCACGTCTGTGTGGTGCATACGCGCTTGCTGATTCTAACTAACAGTAGGCCTAAGCCGCAACAAATGAAAGGATTAAGTGATGCGCGTCATCGAATCACTATGTTTACGAGACGACGTGGCACTACAACCACTTTCACCACTTCGTGGCCGTCGATGAAGCCGCGTACCTTCTCATCAGCGAGTGCGGCGGCGCGCAGATCCTCTTCACTAACATCCGGCGCTGCCATCACCCGCGAACGCAAACGACCATTGACCTGAATTGGAATCTCCAGCTCTTCCTTGCGCGCCCATTCGGCATCCGCCTGGGGCCAGGCACGAGCTTGCGCGGCTGGGGCCAATAAACCGTCACTGTTCCCCAGCTTCTCCCAAAGCTCTTCGGCAATATGCGGACCGAACGGTGCCAGCATCAAGACGAGCGACTCAAGCGCTTCACGGACAGCAAACATATCACTCGGGGAGGCGGTAGCCGGCTGCGCATTTAGATCAGTCAGTTCGTTGAACAGCTCCATCAAAGCTGCCACGCTGGTGTTCAAGTGCAGATGTTCAAAGTCGTTCGTGACGCGCGCAATGGTTTGATGGGTCTTCCTACGCAACGAGCGCGCTGCGGCGCTGAACTCGCCCACCTGAGACGCTTCCACTCGCTGCACCGGGTCAGTGAGTCGCTCGTGCCAGCGCCACACCATCGTATAAACCTTGCGCAGAAAGCGAACCGCACCTTCGATGCCGGTTTCGTTCCAACGCAATTCGTTTTCAACTGGGGCGGCAAACAGAATGAAGAGCCGAGCCGCATCCGCGCCGAACGCTTCGATCATCTCGTCAGGGTCGACACCATTGCCCAAACTCTTAGACATCGCTTTCCATTCATCGGTGCCTTCGACACGATTAGTTACCATCCCCTGGGTCAGCAACTTCTTAACCGGCTCAGAGAATGAAACCAAACCGAGGTCGCGCATGACCTTGGTCCAGAAGCGGGTGTAGATCAGGTGCAACACCGCATGAGAGTCGCCGCCGATGTATTGATCGACAGGTGTCCATTGTTTGACGATCTCCGGATCAAACGGTGCAGCATCGTTACGCGGATCGCAGTAACGAAAGAAATACCAGGACGAGTCGACGAAGGTATCCATGGTATCTGTCTCGCGCCGCGCCGGCCCGCCGCACCTCGGACACTTCGTGTTTACAAACTCAGCCACGCCTGCCAACGGCGACTCACCGCTTCCGGTGAACTCCGCCCTCTCTGGAAGCAAGACCGGCAAGTCGTCATAAGGCACGGCAACTGAACCACACTTTTCGCAGTTAACGATCGGAACCGGCGCTCCCCAGAAACGCTGACGGGAGATTCCCCAATCGCGCAACCGGTAAGTAACTGCGCCGCCACCGAAGCCTTTTGTTTCTGCATGCTGCGCCATTTCCTTGATAGCGACGGCGGAGAGCTTGCCACCCCACTCACCGCTATTAATCAGCACGCCATAGTCAACAAATGCATGGTGCATCTCGGCAGATTGATCTGTACCGGTAGCCGACTGCGGCTCGGCAGCAATCTGATCGTGCGTTACGGGAGCGATTACCTGGCGAATCGGTAACGAATACTTTTGCGCAAATTCGAAGTCGCGCTCGTCGTGCGCCGGAACACTCATTACTGCGCCGGTGCCGTAATCCATGAGGACATAGTTGGCGACCCAGACGGGTATGGTTTCTCCGCTGAACGGATTGATAGCCAGAATTCCGGTGTTGAATCCTTCCTTGATCTCTTCGGCGCCGGCATCGGCAGGACGTTTACGTTCGGCCGCCACCTTCTCGGCAAATTTCTCGACGTCAGTCTTCAACGCGGACCCGGTCAGTAGTTCCCTGATCAATGGATGATCAGGAGCCATTACCAGAGCCGTGGCGCCATAGATCGTATCGATGCGCGTGGTAAAGACACGGATATTCTTGTCGCTGTCCTTGACGCCGAAGTCGACGTAGGCGCCCTCACTGCGCCCGACCCAATCGCGCTGTCGTTTGATAACTTTCTCGGGCCAGGTGTTTTCGATATCGGCAGTGTCGGCAACCAGTTGTTCCGCGTAATCCGTGATTCGCAAGAACCACTGTTCCAAGTCGCGTTTTTCAACGGCCGCGCCGCAACGCCAGCAAACGCCACCTGAGGATTGCTCATTCGAAAGCACGGTCCCCTCTCGCGGACACCAGTTCACGGGCGAAAGTCTTTTGTAAGCAAGACCGCGCTCGAACATCTTCAAAAAGAACCACTGGTCCCATTTGTAATAATCGGGTCGGTGCGCAGCAATTTCGCGTGACCAGTCGTAGCTGACGCCGAGCCGCTGCAATTGACCTCGCATATGCACGATGTTTTCTTCGGTCCAGGCGCGCGGATTTACACCCCGCTTGATGGCCGCTTGTTCCGCGGGCTGTCCAAAACTATCCCAACCGATCGGGTGAAGTACGTTGAACCCCTGAAGTCGCTTATACCAGGCGAGTGCATCGCCGATGGAGTAGTTGCGAACGTGGCCCATGTGCAGGTAGCCGGAAGGGTAAGGCAGCATCTCCAGGCAATAAAATTTTGGACGCGGATCTTCGGCGCTCACTTCAAAGGCGCGCGAGTCTTGCCACTGCTGCTGCCATTTCTTCTCTATTACTTCCGGAAAATACTTTTCGTTCATCTCAGTTGTTCCTGATGCAATTTACTCAAAATCATTGTTCCGAATGAACGGACAAAACCTCACCCGGTTACAGTGAAGCATCGCAATAAGATGTAGAGATTCGCCGCTCCCGACGCGCTAGGATGCGCGGCGCAAAAGCGGCACCGTAAGGAGGAGTTTGGTAAGTGGTTTCAAACCAGACATGGCAAATTCTTCTAAAGGTCCTTTAAACCCGGGCATTTTAACGCAGGAAGCAAAAGTTGTCGATTGAATCTAACGCCGATCGACGCCGATTGGTTCTTCCTTTTCCTCTTGCTGGGAAGCGTCGGCGTCTTCCTCGGGAAGGTCTGCCTGCGGCTCATCGTCTTCGAATGGAGAATCAAAGTCCTCGGGTAGATCCACCTCAATCCCGGTCTCACAGTCTTTAGGCCAAATCAAAGACGCGACGACGGAGCTCAGTAACACGACGCCGACAAAAGCCAGCGAAATCAAAATCGGAATGTGAACCCCAACGGCCGTCACCAGCATCTTCACACCGATGAAGGTGAGGACGATCGCCAGTCCCATCTTCAGATACTGAAACTTCTCAACAACTCCTGCCAGCAGGAAGTACATCGAGCGTAGACCCAAAATCGCAAAGACATTCGAGGTGTAAACGATGAAGGTATTCGTCGTAATTGCAAAGATCGCCGGAATTGAATCGACTGCAAAAACGAGGTCCGTGACTTCCACAATCACGAGCACCAGCAACAAGAGCGTGCCCGTTAACTTGCCGTTCTTGCGGGTGAAAAACTTCTGCTCGTCGTAATGACGGTCAATTGGGATGTATCTCGTAACAAACCGGACTGCCGGATTATCTTCCGGCTGAATGTCCAGCTCCTGCTGCTTGAACATCTTGATGCCGGTATAAACCAGGAAGGCACCGAAGATATAGATGATCCAATTGAATTCCCTGATCAGAGCGGCGCCAACGAAAATCATCGTTAGGCGCATCACAAGAGCTCCCAGCACGCCCCAGAACAAAACTCGATGCTGAAACCGTGCCGGTACTTTGAAGTAAGAAAAGATCAGCAGAAAGACGAAGAGGTTGTCGACGGAGAGAGAGAGCTCAATCAGGTAGCCGGTGAGAAACTCCAGCCCTCTTTGCGAGCCCTGGTACCAAAAGAC
>JBPCMI010000073.1:0-12145 GCA_051002415.1 Pyrinomonadaceae bacterium | reverse complement strand
TTTTCGATAAACGGCACCAGCTCATAAGGAATAGCGTCGCCGGAAGGGCCCAGGTTCGCCGAGTTCACGGCATAGGAGTCATCGTAATAGGGATTTGCATGCTGAATTTCGATGATGATCATGCGCGGGAAGTTAGGACCAGTCCATTCCTGGTAAAACTTGTACGCGTGTTCCTGGGCGATTTTGTTATAGCCGGCGAGTTTGAAGCGTTCACTGTAATCAGGTTTCAGATTGGGATCTGGCGGCGTCTCGCGAAACCCGCCAAAGTCCGCGGGGAAGTGGCCGTGGAAAATTACGAGTGGATATCGCGCATTGGGATGAGAATCAAATCCCTCGGGCAACAATACGTTGGCGCCGAGGTGCATCGGACGACCCCAAAAATCGGAGAGCAACTTGCTCTGAATTTTGACGTGTTTGATGTACTTCGTGTCTTTCGGCGGCGCGATCGGTGGAATCTCCTGATCGAGTTTAAGCTTGATCGTCTCAACCTTCTGCGGATCGATCGATAACTTCTGCGGCTTGCTATAAAAGTTTCCCGGCGCCCGGCTCCACTGCTGGCCCTCGCCTCGATCCATTGGGAGTTTGACGGTGTGTCCGTCGGAGCGCTTGAAGGTTTCGTAGCGATGCAGCAGAGCCTGCACCCAATATTCGCCCGGCGGCAGCTGGCTTAGGCTGCGCAGTGGATAGCCGAACGCACTCGCATCAACTATTGCTTCTGCGTCTGGTTTCATTCCCTCAACGTCGATGCCGAACACTTGTTGCGTATTCAAGTCTTCGTTGATTTGAAGCCGGGGTTCGCGCTCATTGTTTTTTGAGACCAGCAGGAGCAGTCGCCCATCAAGCGGCGTGGCGCTGCGCTCGTTGGGGAACGACACCGCAAAGCGCAGTGCTGATTTCGATAAGTCTTGTAGTCTTGCAGGCTGAGGAAAGAGCAAACAAAACAACAACAAGAACATCGAGAAAGGAAGTGGTCCTTTGCTAAGTGAACTCATGAAGGTTCTCCTAATGACGTTGATAAGAAGTGGCTACAACAAGTGCTTTTTTGCAATCCGTCACAGATAAAATGGCGGTCACGTTAGCTTAGCGTGCGAAGCATGCGTTGAGCGTAGAGCCTGGGGCGTAAGCCCCAGGTAAGAGTCACGTGAGACTCAGTGAGCCCGCGAAGTGGGCGATAGCATCAACTGGGTGCCGCCCGCTCCGCGGGCTGGGGCAATTGTCGGCAAGTGAACCCAGGGCTTGCGCCCCAGGCCCTACGCTCGTCGCGTGCTTCGCACGCTTACAGGCGCTTTTACTCGCTGAACTGCAATCTTCCTGTTGGCAGCACTCTTCCATCTTCTTCCGTTCCACCTGTTATCTGGGCTTGCACGCCATCGGCGTATTGCAGTCTGTAAAGCATCCAATAAAGGCCATGCTCAGCCAGCAACTGCTGATGCGTGCCCTGTTCCCTGATCTCGCCATGATGCAGGACGATGATCTGATCGGCACGCTGAACTGTAGAAAGCCGGTGCGCTACCACGATTGAAGTGCGATCCTGCATCACCCGGCCAATTGCCTGCTGAATCGACTGCTCCGTTTCCGTATCGATCGAGCTTGTCGCTTCGTCCAGAATTAACAACGCCGGATCAAACGCGAGTGCGCGCGCGAATGAAATCAACTGCTTCTGTCCTACCGATAAGCCCGCGCCGCGCTCTTTCACTTCCGACTTGTAACCGTCCTTCAAGCGCTCGATAAACTTGTGCGCGTGCACTTCCTGCGCCGCCCAATGCACCCGCTCGTCGGTAATATCCTCGCGTCCTAGACGAATATTGCTGGCAACCGTGCCGCTGAAAAGAAAAATGTCCTGCAGCACAACTGCAAAATTTCGGCGTAAAGATTCCAAATCCCAATCGCGCAGGTCGACCCCGTCTAAAAGAATTTGCCCCCGCTGAATATCGTAGAAACGCATCAACAGGTTTGTAATCGTTGTCTTGCCCGAGCCTGTATGGCCGACGAGTGCGACCGACTCACCAGGGTTCACCGTGAATGAAACACCCTTCAGCACCCACTCTTCGTTCTTATAAGCGAACCAGACGTCGCGGAATTCAATCAACCCGAGTGCGCGGCCGGTTCGCAGAGGCTGAGCCGGAGGCGTAATCGCGATCGGCAAATCAAGCGTTTTGAAAATGCGGTGCGAAGCAACGACCGCAGCCTGCAACACATTGTATTTATCGGAAATGTCCCTGATTGGCTGAAATAGAAATCCCGAGTACTGGATGAAAGCGACCAGGGCACCCAGCGTTAAGGCCGAATTCATGACGCGATAACCGCCATACCAAATTACCAGCGCGATGCCGACGGCGCCGATGAAATCAACAAGTGGGAAAAAGAGCGCATAGTAAAAAATCGTTTCGATGTTTGCTTTGCGATAGTCGTCATTGATTTCGTCAAACTTGCGCAGCGATTTCCTTTCCGCGTTGAAAATCTGCACCGTCTGCGCTCCCGCAAAATGCTCCTGCAGAAAGGCATTGATGCGAGCGATCCGTGTCCGCACCATGTCATAACCGCGGCGCGCGCCTTTGCGAAACCAGGTCGTGGCCGCGAACAGGAGCGGAACGGTCAGCAGAGTGACGAGGGTCAGCCTCACGTCCATCCACAACATCACGCCGATGATTGCCACAATCATCACGAGATCGCCGAGAACATCCGTCACGCCCTGGGTGAATAGCTCGTTGAGAGCGTCCACGTCATTTGTCAGGCGCGTCATGATGCGGCCGACGGGGTTGCGATCGTAGTAGGCCACTTCCTGGTGCTGTAGTTTGTCGTAAAGCTCGCGCCGGATATCGAACATCACGTACTGGCCGACGGTGTTCAATAAAACCGTCTGCAGGTAGGAAAAGATCAGTCGTAGGAACTGGACGCCGGCAAATAGCCCAACGAGTAACATCAGCCCGTCCGCAGATCGCGGCAGGATGTGCCAGTCGATTGCGTACTGCGTAAACTTTGGCTGCAGGATGCCCAGCAAATTCAACGCAAAGGTCAGTGCGAGCGCCGGAATCAACATCCGCAGATATGGTCTTAGATAGCGCAGCAAGCGACGCGCGACCTGGAAATCGTAGGTCTTTCCGATGGCCTCCTCTTCATGAAATTGTTTGGCGGCAGTAGACATGAAGAATTACGACGAACCCCCGAGTGAAGGATCTTTGTAGGACGCGGCGAGCAGATCTGACCTTCGCGGATAGTGCAGCAACGTTGCGATCGCACCCATTAGAAGCGCCAATAAGTATTCGTGTCCGGGAAGCAAAAATCTTTCAATCACTCCAAAAATTGCCGGCGCTTCACAGAGCGCACGCCCTGCTATGTTTGCCGTTTGCACTAGCCTGGGGTCTTGCATTTCAACTGACTTTCGCAGCAACCTCGCGCGCACCACAAAGGAAAAAATGGCGCAAAAAGTGCCGACCGCTGCGAGCACAAAACTCAGAATATTATTCTCAGGGCGATCATCTGGTACGTCGACATACTGCGTAACCACGAAAAACATCACCACACTCATGATTTGCGCGATCCAGATAATCATCATGCTTTGAAAGAGAGTGTCGATATTGTTTTTGTTGGAAGTCGTCATTGGTGTTCCTCAGCCTGTTGCTGCCAGTTCCTCTTCCAGGAGTTGGCGCTCATATAACGCCGCGTATTCTCCGCCCAGCTCAAGCAGCTCCTGATGCGTGCCGCGTTCGACGATGCGACCTTCGTCAAGCACGCAGATCAAATCCGCATCACGAACTGTCGAGATACGATGCGAAACAATCAGGCTGGTGCGATCGCGCATCACGCCGCGAAGTCGTCCCAGAATCTTCTCTTCCGTGTAAGTGTCAACAGCGGAAAGTGCGTCGTCGAGAATCAGAATTTTCGGCGCGCGTAAAACTGCCCGCGCGATCGCCGTTCTCTGTTTTTGTCCGCCCGAAAGCGTGATGCCTCGTTCGCCTACGAGGGTATCGAAACCGTCGCTGAACCCGCGCACGTCCTCGCTTAACCCGGCGATCTCCGCCGCCCATTCGACATCCGTGCGTTCCGTTTGGTTCACCCCAAAGGCCACGTTCTCAGCGAGGGTATCGCTGAAAAGAAATGTTTCCTGCGGCACGTAGCCGATGCTTTCGCGCAACTGGGCGAGCGGATAATCGCGCACTGAGACACCGTCGACGAAAACAGTATCTACGGGAGCTTCCAGCAATCGCGGAATCAGGTTTACCAACGTCGATTTGCCGCTTCCGGTGCGGCCAACAAAAGCCACAGACTGTCCCACGGGAATCTTCAGGTTGATGTCGCTGAGCATCGGCTCGTCAGTTGGCCGGTATCTGAAAGTGAGATTGCGAAACTCAATGGCACCGGCAATGGACGGCTGGAGGCTGACATCCGGCGCATCTTCAATTGCGGGTTTGATCGCCAGAATCGCGTTCATGCGTTTTAAACTTGCCGTACCCCGCTGGAAAAGATTGACGACATACCCGAGTGCGATCAGCGGCCAAATCAACCGCATCAAATACATGTTGAAGACGGTGAAGTCGCCAACACTGATCTCGCCGCGTATTGCCAGCGGCACGCCGGCCCAGATGATCAGCACAAAGCCAATGCCGATTAGAAACTGCATCAGGGGACGCATTAGAGCGTCGATTTTTACCAGGCTCAGGTTCTTTTCGGCATACTCGCGATTGAGCGAATTAAAAGCCGTAATTTCCGCGCCCTCCTGCGCATAAGCGCGCACGACTCGAACTCCCGTAAAATTTTCCTGGGCCCGCGCTGTGATTTGTGCAAAGAAGTCCTGGATCTTTTCAAACCGCACGTGAACCTGCTGGCCAAAGAACTTAACTGTAAGCGACACAAGGGGCATCGTGACAAACAACAGGAACGTTAACCACCAGTTCAGCATCAGCATCAGCGGCAACACGAGCAAAACCACGAACACGGTTTGCAGCGTGTACATGATCATTGGTCCTGTCAGCTGGCGCACGGCGGCGAGATCATTGGAAGCGCGGGCCATCAAGTCACCAATGCGATGCTCCTGAAAGAACGAAAGCGGCTGGTCAACAAGGTGGGCGTAGAAGTCCTTACGCAAGTCGTATTCGATATTGCGCGAGATGCCGATCAGGATGCGCCTTTGCAGATAGAGGAAAGTGCCGCTGACCAGGCTGGCGCCCAGAACCTTGAGCGCAGACATCGTCAGACTCGACCAGGAGAGGGTCTTCCAGTTTTCGTCAATCGCCTGACCAACGATTAACGGGATGCTGAGATTAAAGAGAACACCGGCGAGGATGCAGAGGATGCCGATTATTAACGATGCCTTGTAAGGGCGGAAATACCGGGCAAATTTACGCAGATCGTCCATCGCAAAACGCGCTAAAGATAAAGGCCTTCAGAAGTATGAAAGCAGTATGATGCGCGATTTTGCGTTGAGACGCCAGAAGCGACGCTGCTTGGTAGTGCCCTGGTTTTGTAGCGCAAACTGTTAGTTTGCGCTGAATGAATGGCATTCAAAGCGCACGCAAACTAACAGTTTGCGTTACAAAGACGCTAACTGGGGCACTATAGCGCTGGTTAATAGTTCTGTAGAGAATCGATTAGCGGCTCGTCGGCGAAGTTGAGCTCGGTGGCAAATGGGGCCACATCTTCAACGGAAGGACTGCTGACGCAATTACGTCCAAAGTTTTTAGAATTGTAGAGGGCGCGGTCGGCAGCGACCACCAGGTTGTCGCGCGAAGAGGCGTGCACCGGGAAACTGGCAACTCCGACTGACGCAGTCATGCTGCCGTAACCGGGCACTTGAATTTCTTCGATGCGGGCGCGCAGACGTTCAGCGACTAGCAACGCGCCCTCGACGTTTGCCTGCGGCAATATCACCGCGAACTCGTCGCCGCCAAAGCGAACCGCTGTATCCACTGCTCGCAGCTCGATGCGCAAGGCATCGGCCAACATGCGCAAGGCGATGTCACCCGTCTCGTGTCCGGCGCGATCATTGATTCGCTTGAAATGATCGAGGTCGATCATGATGAGCGACAATGGTTGCCGCGTGCGCGTCGCCAGATGTAGATCGCGCTCCAGCTGCAAATCGAATGAGCGCCGGTTGAAGCAGCCCGTCAATGCGTCGGTCAAAGCTTGCTGTTCCATCTGCGCGAAGAGGCGGGCCTGATTTACGGCCACTGTAAGTTGATCCGCGACCGTGTGCAGCAGCATCAGCTCGTTGTCTGCCCAAACCCGGGAAGAGTCGTCGGAACGAACAAGGAGAAAACCCACAGCGTTGCCCTGATAGATCAGGGGCACCGCCGCTTGCGCAAACTCCGATGACGTCTCGCGATGATCGTCGTCATCGACATACGTCTTCGGCGAAATTGTTAGCCGGTAACCAATCGCATCCAGATGCGCTGCAAATTTTTCAGAGTCGCCGCTGTTATCAGCTGATGGGTCTGCAGAAGACTTTGTCACTTCGCTGCCGACTAGTTCGCCGTGAACGCGGACGACGCAAGCTGGAACGCCCAACGCGCGACCGACTTCATTCGTAGCGGTTTGTAAAATGTCTTCAAGTCGCTGCGAACTCCTCATCGCTGTTGCGATACGGTTCACCGCGATTTCGCGTTCCGCCTGCTCCTGGAGCAAACGCGCCAATTTCGTCGTAACTCCCAAGGTTAATTGCAATGACGTCGCCTTGGGCATGGAAACGCGCACGGAGTTCGCGAAAGCAGCCGCGTGGAATGAGTGTTCCGCCGTTACGCGCGCCATCAGATACTCGAGCGCTGAGTAGACGATGTCTGGTTCGAAGGTCCAGACCACCAGGTCGCCAGCCGAATTCTCATCGTCTCCATCCGTGTGGACCGATGCCAGCAAGGCCGAGAAGCGTGCGTCGGCTATCACGACGAAGCGTTCATAACAGCCATTCTGGTCGGTCTTCTCGAGCACAACGGATTTTGAGTCGTCCCGCCCACGATTCAACATCAGCTTTGAAATCGTGTCTTCGGCGGTCACCATCAAAAAGGAACTCTGTGCCACCTTGCCGAGTTCTCGAAGACGGGTTATCTCGCGAGGCAGTCTTTCATGCGAGGTAAGCAGACTCTCGATCACCAGCGCCGCGAGGTTGTTTTCGAGAACGACATCCTCGAAGTAACGCGAGAGCTGGGAAATGGTCGACTCGGCGCAACGAACCGGAGTCAATTGACGAGAATGCTGGGCGACCAGGGAGTGATAGAGCGAGTACATTGCCAAATTAAAGTCTTCTGGGTGACTTAACTGGTTTGGATTGTGGGAAGGCGAGGACCGTTTGGAGGCGGATCTGAGGCCAAAGGCATTTTACATGGCTCAACACTGGCTGTCCACGACATTCTCCGCGGGTGCGCGGAATGCCTCTTCAAATTTTTATGTAAGTGCTAAGTGCTGTAGCAGCAAGACTTCCGCCGTCGTCGAAGAGTTCGGCAGAAACTACGATCAGGCGTTTCCCAGACCGGATCACCCGGGCGACTGCCTTAGCTCGACCCCCGGTTAGAGGTCTCAGGTAACTGATGGTGAGGTCGACCGTGGTGGCATGTTCATCCGTAGGTAGTAAAGAAATGATGGCAAAGGCGGTAGCGCTATCGATTAGTGAGGCGATCGCGCCCCCGTGGACGACTCCGTGATTCTGTTTCAACTCCGGCTTAATTTCGAAGCTGAGAGTGGCGACGCCGGCATCAATTTCGTCCAACTCGATCCCCAAAAATTTCGCGAAGGGCACGCTGTCGAGCGCCTGGGAAAGCCGCTCAACGTGCGCGGAGTCAAGCTTTCCGGTATTCATGAACGGTAGCTCTCTCCGCTAAGGGGCTCGACGATCACTGCGGTGCCGTAAGCAAGCACTTCGGTAACACCAGATGCCAACTCCGTCGTGTCGTAACGCGCTCCAACTACCGCATTAGCACCCAGCTCCGTCGCATGTTGAATCATGATGTCGAAGGCGTCGGTACGCGTGTCTTCGCACAGCCTTGTCCAAACCGTGATGTTCCCACCGACGACTGTTTGCAGTGAAGCACCAATCGTCGCAAAGATGTTTCTGGAACGAACGACAATGCCGCGCACCACGCCGAGGTTTTGCACGACGCGATAATTCGGCAGCTCAAACGTCGTCGTCACCATTTGATGAGATACCGAGTAACGCGGCGGACTCACCGCGTAGGGAACTTTGCGATCGAGGGAATCTAAACTCATGGCGTGTTTCCTCTGCGCAACTTATCTTTTAAAGAGGGTAGCTTTCGCTGTTTGGCGAGCAGTTGCCGCCTGCTCATCTGGAATCCATAGATACTGCTGCAAATTACAGCGACCACGTTCGTCGAACTTGATCCCTTCCAATTCCAGCATGCGTTGTTGTCTATCTTCCGGCAGGACGATTCTTCCAGTAGAGCATGCACCACGCGCATTTATCACACGCTGCCAGGGCGTGTCGTCCGAGGCCCCATGCATGGCGTATCCGACAGTTCGCGCGGTATAGCCATCGCCGAGCAGCTCTGCGATTTGCCCATATGTCATTACCCGACCACGAGGAATTTGCCGCACGAGCTGGTAGACGTGTTCGCGATAATTAGCTTCGTTTTGCACGGTGCACTTACTCTGGATCGATCGTGCGCAGAACAACCCGGGCTGGCGCGCCATCTCCGCTTCCTCCGGCGATCCTGAGTGGCAAACAAATTAATTCGTAAACTCCTGCGGAAACCTGACGCAAATCTAATCCTTCGACAATCACGATACCCTCGGATAACAGCGTGTGATGAGTTTGAAAAGTTTCGGCGCCAAACTTTTCGATTGATAAGTAGTCGATGCCAACCAGTTTCACTCTCATCCGCACGAGTTCGCGTGCGGCCTCGGGTTCGAGGGAAGTATAGTCCGAACGGAAGCCAGTGGCATTGTTGTCCCAAAAACTTGAGTTCCGAGTTTTAAAGAGATAGCGGGTCTCACCCGCATGGCAATACCTGGCAATGAACTCGGCGGTAATCGTATCAATCGTGGGTGGCACTTCAACGACTTGAGCTCTTCCAATCAACGTCTCCAGCGGCAACGAATTCGCGCGCAAACCGCTGGGGATGAAATGCGCGGGCGCGTCTACATGCGTACCGGAGTGCGCGCCGAAGTGGAGCAAGGAAACGTTCGCCGGATCCCCGTTTTCCAGGCTCAGGAATTGGCTAATATTAATGCCAGGGTCGCCAGGATAGGTCGGTGTGTCGGCTGAAAGCGGGACGCTGACATCGTAAATAGGCATGTGCAAATGGGCGCTGAAGACGCGGGCATAGTAGTGTCCGCTACAGAAGAGTGTCAAACATTGCCGATTGGCGAACGGCGATTGCCAATGGCCTTTGCCCAAACATCCAATCGAATTCCCAATTGGAATTGGCAGTGTCCTCGGTCGCTACCAAACCTATCACCCCAAGACGCGAAGACGCCAAGACGGCAGAGAACACTAAGTAGCTGAGGAAGTTCCAAACTGGCTCTTATCGTTATTTGCCCTAACGATGCTCGCTCCACCCATTATTTTAACTCCGCGTCTTGACGCCTCCGCGTCTTGGCGACTTCGCGTCTTGGCGTTAATGAGTTTGTAGATAGGGCCAACCGGGCGGTTCCAGTTTTCCAATGAAAAATGATAAATGGGAAATGTTTTGTATTTCGTCGTGCGTCTTGATGTCTCTCACTATTTCATCAGCGCCTCAACCGCATAAAGCCGACTCTCTTGCGACACGCATAGTCGTAGAGTAGCATCAGGTGCACGAGTCGAAATCGGCCGTAGAGAGAATGACAAGCCAGCCTTCATGAGTGTTTCAGAACGACTGCCACGCCTCGCAGCTTCCAGTTATCTCAACTCCGCGCCTTTGATCTGGAGTTTCATGCACGGAGCGATGAAGCACCAGGTGACTCTTACCGGTCCGGTCCCTTCGAAATGTGCTGATCTCCTGGCCGAGGACGCTGTGGACGCAGCGTTGGTTCCGGTGATCGAGTACCAGCGAATTCCCGGAATTCATTTGGTACCTGAGGTTTGTGTTGGTTCAAAAGAAAAGGTTCGCAGTGTTGTGCTCGTGACGCGCAGCAACGATCTAAAATCTGTTGAGTCGGTTGCCCTTGATCAGTCGTCCCGCACCTCGGCAACGCTCGTAAAGATCATCTTTCAGGAGTTCCTCGGAAATAAACCGCGCTGGCAGACCACGGTTCCGGATCTCAGGGCAATGCTCCCCAACAACGATGCCGCGTTGATTATAGGTGACCCGGGCATGACGTTTTCTCGAGACGGCCATCACGTTTGGGATCTCGCGCGTCTCTGGCGCCAATACACAGGGCTGGGATTTGTGTTTGCGATGTGGATGATGCGCGACGTCGCCGCAGCCGGGGCTGAGCGCCTCGATTTTGCCAGCGCCCGCGACGAAGGGCTGGCATGCCTCGACGAAATAGTGGCTCACTATGAGAAGCTTCTTCCCTTATCGCGCGCCGACATCGTTGCTTACCTGACGGACAATATTTCTTTTACTCCCGACGAAACGATGCAGCGCGGTATGCGCTTGTATTTTGAACTGGCTTACAAGCAAGGGTTGATTGATTCGCTCAAACCGTTGCGGTTCAGCGCCCGGGAATAATGTTCGAACCCGGAGCCAGGGCATGAAACAGAGCCACGATGAGGCGTTTCACGACGTGATTTGGCGAATTAGCACCGTCAACAATAGACTATGACCGTGGCAACAAGTATCAGATCAATTTTGGACAAGGTACTCGACGGCGGGCGCATGACAGCAGAAGAATGCACGACCCTGCTCGAGTCGCATGACATCGCGGCTATTGGCGCGGCCGCCGATGAGATTCGTCAGCGGCGCCATCCGGAAAACGTCGTTACCTACATCATCGATCGCAATATCAACTATACGAACGTCTGCAACGTGGTTTGTACCTTCTGCGCGTTCTATCGCCGGCCGGGTGCGCCCGATACTTACGTGCGGACGGTCAATGAGATCTGCGCGAAGATCGATGAGACGATTGCTTTAGGCGGAACCGGGGTGCTGATGCAGGGCGGCCTTCATCCTGATTTTGCAATTGAGTGGTACGAGGATCTGCTGCGTACCTTGCACGCGAAGTACCCTGACTTCCAACTCCATTGTTTCTCGCCGCCCGAGATTCATAACATTCATCTGATTTCCGGCCTTGATTACGAGACGATCATGGCGCGCTTGAAAGCGGCCGGTCTTTACAGTCTACCCGGGGGTGGCGGAGAAATTCTTGACGACGAAGTTCGCGATCGCGTCTCTACCAAGTGCACGACAGACGAGTGGCTGGCGGTGATGCGTGCCGTGCATCGCGTCGGATTACGCTCGACAGCAACAATGATGTTTGGGATCGGCGACACAGTGGTGCATCGCGTGCGGCACTTGCAGCGCGTGCGTGATCTCCAGGATGAGACTGGCGGCTTCACGGCTTTCATCTCGTGGACCTTCCAACGAGAAAACACCGCGCTTGGTAGACGTATCAAGGAAGAGCCAACCGGCGTCGACTACCTCAAGATGCTTTCCGTCTCGCGGCTTTTCCTCGACAACATCGAGAACTTTCAATCGTCCTGGTTAACGCAGGGACTGAAACTGGGCCAGGTGGCGTTGCGCTTTGGCGCAAACGATATGGGTTCGATAATGATCGAAGAAAATGTGGTCTCCGCTGCCGGCGCCCACAATCGCGCCGACGAGAAAATGCTGCGCTACCTGATTCGCGAAGCGGGCTTCACCCCGCAACAACGCGACATCCTTTACCAACCAGTGCATCGTAAGGAATCGTTGGAAGGTGACCTTAAGGAATCAACACCTTTGCGTGAGCTAACAGTAATGATCGCTGACTAACCAGCAACTTTAGCGTTGGCATCAAAAAAGTCGTTAACAATGTCGCGCCCAATGGAATCCATCTCGGCTCTCCTGTTCGACTGGGATGGCACTCTCGTTGATTCGGCCCAACTGGGTCTGGTCGCTTACGAGAAATCCTTCGCAGAGTTGGGCGTGCCTTTTGATCATGAAGCCTATCGTGCAGTCTATTCGCCAAATTGGCTTACCGTTTACGAAGGTCTAGGTTTGCCGAAAGAGCACTGGCAGCGGGCCGATGAACTCTGGACGCACCACTATGATCCGCAAAGCGCCAAACGAATTGAGGG
>JBPCMI010000072.1:0-7785 GCA_051002415.1 Pyrinomonadaceae bacterium | reverse complement strand
CCCCCGTAGTCAACCCGACGCGGCGGGGCATAGCCTTCGCCTCACATCCGGCGGCAGAGCCGAAGCCAATCGCCAATCGGCTATCGCCCTTGACATCGATACAGCAACTCGTCGATACATAGAACTGTAGATTCCCCTTCAGCTATTACAAACAATCGCGTTATCAAACCCCCAAAGCTGTTCAGCAACTCTCAATGACAATGTCTCGCCATTTCATGACGACGCCATCCACCAGAGTGGTAGTTTTTGCGCTTGTTTTAGCGGCTTTTGGCTCAATTTCCGGCCTAGTCCGCGCACAATCAAGAAAAGCACTCGTGGTTCCGAATCCGCTTTTGCTTGCCATCGTTCGCGCCGAAGACCAGCGGCGCTGGGATGGTGTTCTCGAGGCTTTGCTTTTGCATTCGGCTGCGGCCGTACGCAGTCGCGCCGCTCTCGCAGCCGGACGAATCGGAAATGATCTTGCGGTGCCAGCCCTCGTTTCGTTGTTGCAAAGCGACAAGGATCGAACTGTGCGCTCATTCGCGGCTTTTGCTTTAGGTGAAATTGAATCGCCGAAAGCAATTGAAGCGTTAACGTCCGAGTTGGCTAAAGGTGACGCTCCGCGCGCTCGCATTGTGGAGGCGCTGGGAAAGATTGCCGCTGCCCTTCCGCAAACTAACGAGGTGCAAAAGAAGGAAACCGGAAAGACGATCCTGGGAGTTCTTACCTTCGAAGCGCGCCGGCGCTCGCGTCCCGACTCCGAAGTTATTCTGCTCGCCCTCACCGCTACTCTTCGCGCTCGTCCGGAAGGAGCCGGGCCTGTCGTAGCTGAGTTTCTTTCTTACTCCGACTCACGCATTCGCTCTGACGCGGGCAATACGCTCGCGCGATTGCGCGCCGCAGATGGCAACCTAGAATTGCGAAAGCTGTTGACAACCGATCCGGATCCCAACGTGCGCGCCAACGCCGCGCGTGTGCTTGGTGCGACAGAAGACAAGGATGCGTTCGATGAATTACTTGATCGCGCTTTGAAAGATCCTGACGCGCGCGTGCGTGTGAGTGCGATTCGCGCACTGGCAGCATTAAAAATTCCACGTGCTACTGTCTCTTTGATGTTGTATGAGATGGAGATCACAAAGAGTTCGAGGAATTCGGTTCCAAAGAACGAGTTGCTTGAGATCGCGACAACCATCGGACGTCTCACGCAAAGCTCAAACAACAAGCACATTTTTAGTTCGGTTAGCCTGTTCAGAGGGTCAGCCGGCCCAGCCGAAGTTGAGATAGCTCTTGCGCGAATTTGGCCGTCTGAATACGTGATGAGTTCCATCGATGCGGCGCAAGCAAGGCAGAGAGTTCAGGCGGCGATCTTAACGGATTGGAGATTTGCTTCAAGTGTTGCCCAGGGTTTAGGTGAGATAGCTACCATTATTAAGGCAGATGGCGAAGATAAGCAGCTTCGAGCGAGGGCCGAAGATCTATTGCGCGCGATGCTTGATTTTAAAAACTCGCCCATCAAGCCCAAGACCCTCGTTGCGGTTCATTCCGAATACGCGATACCCGACGTGCTGCGTGCGCTGTCTGCCTTCAAACCGGCACATGCCGACTCGATCTACCGGGACTACTTGAAAGAACCTGACATGGCGGTTCGAACCACTGCTGCCGAACTGTTGGGCGATCTTCCCGTGGACAGCGACAACATCGAGGCACTCAGCGCGGCATTGAAATTTGCGTTGCAGGAAAAGGAGTCCAACGACGCAGCCCTCGCGATTCTGGATGCACTCGCGAAATACAAGAACCCTTCAGCTAATCAGGTGATTATGACGGCGTTGGATTCGCGCGACTACCTCGTGCGGCGCAAAGCTATTGAGTCTTTGAAAGCAACTGGCGCAGGAGACTTCGGTAATAAGCTCGGTGAGGTAGGAACACGAAACACCGGGCGCGATTACGAACGCGCAATTTCGCGTATCGATAAACGCGTTCTCGCTGTGGTTAATACTACCAAGGGACGTTTCACAATCGAGTTGCTGCCGGCTGAAGCGCCGCTCAACGTCGACAATTTTGTGCAACTCGCAAAGCGTGGATACTTCAACAGGATCATGTTTCATCGTGTGGTACCCAACTTCGTGATTCAGGGCGGCGATCCGCGCGGAGATGGAAACGGCGGCCCGGGTTATCAAATCCGTTGCGAGATTAATGAAGTTCCTTACCGGCGTGGCGCCGTCGGCATGGCGTTATCCGGGAAAGATACCGGCGGATCGCAATGGTTCGTCACGCACGCACCGCAGCCCCACCTCGACGGCGGCTACACGGTGTTTGGAAATGTTATTTCTGGAATGGAAGTTGTCGATCGCATTGTGCGCGGTGACGTGATCAATTCGATTGTCATCTCAGAAAGACCTGCCCCCAAAATGCAAACGGCCCCGGTGAATATTCTTGAGAATTAGCACTTAGGCGCAGCTTGTGATTAAACGATCCGACAACCCAGGCGAGCCAGCCCGAGTCTGCAGCAGAGTTTCGCGCAGGTTTGTTAATCTTACTCGCTGGAGCATTTCGGTAGCTGCAGTGGTCTCATCTTTCGCCGTCATCGCCACTGGGCAACCGAGTGAAAGCCGCAGTGCGGAGCGCACTCGCTATCAAATCGAATTAAAGATTGATGTCGACGCCCTCTCCTATTCAGGTTCGCAGAGAGTTCGGTGGATCAACCGCGGCGATCACGCTACCAGCACACTCTATTTTCATCTTTATTCCAACCTGCGCGTGGAAGGGCAATCCACTTCAGCAGATGAGCCAAAAATTGAAGTTACGAAGGTCCGTCTCGTCGCGACCGATGCGCCGTTAAATTTCGCGCTTGAAGATCAGGGAACCACACTGCGCGTCAATCTGCGGGACGCAGTGGCGACAGGCCAGCCGGTTGAAATTGCGATGGATTTTCGCGGAAGCGTGCCGGAGATCGATCCGGAAGAGTCGGCCATCACGACGCACGTCATCAAGCAAGTCAGCGCTGCACTTCGTGATGAGCGCGAAATGCGGCGGGCGCGCGATCTGAATTTTCGCTGCCGCGGCGTGATGCTGTTAGGCTCCGCGTATCCAGTGTTAGCCGTACACGATGGCGACGACTGGCGGCGCCGTCTGGAACCCGGTATCGGCGATCTCATCTTCAATGAATCGGCTGATTATGAAGTAACAGTGACGTCATTGCCGGGCGTTCATGTGTTTGCCCCAGGCACAGAACACGAAACTACAGACAGCCACGCAAGGAGCTTTTCTGGAATTGCCCTGCGAGATTTTGCGA
Source organism: Pyrinomonadaceae bacterium (assembly GCA_051002415.1). GTDB lineage: Bacteria > Acidobacteriota > Blastocatellia > Pyrinomonadales > Pyrinomonadaceae > PSRF01. The sequence continues at coordinate 4,514 of JBPCMI010000072.1, read as the reverse complement.
TCGTGGCCGGGCGCGGTCTGCGTTCCGAACAAACCACTGTGGGCGAAACAACTTTGCGTTCGGTGTTTCTCGCCGAGCATGAGCGAGTTGGCAGGCATGTTCTTGCCACGAGTGCCGCTGCGCTCCGAGTCTTCTCGGCTCGCTTCGGGGCATTGCCTTACAAGACGATCACGATCGCCGAAGCACCTCTCGTCGCGGGCTTGGGCAGCACGGAGTTTTCCGGCTTGATGGTGATTGCCAGCGCGTTTTATGTCGACTTCGATTCTCCCGCGATCCGCAATCTACCTGAGATCATTCGTGAACAACGGCCGGCAGTTGAACAAAGTCTGGAATGGACCGTGGCGCATTTGCTCGCGCACCAGTGGTGGGGCAACGCGGTGGGGAACGATCCGGCGCGCGAACCGGTGCTCGATGAAGCGCTTTCAGGTTGGTCGGCTCTGCTTTACTACGAGGCGATTCATGGAGCAGAGCAAGCAGCGATCGTGCAGGAAGATCAGTTGCTGGGAGTGTACCGGCTCTATCGCACCTTCGGCGGTGAAGACATGGATGCGAATCGCTCCTCCCGCGATTATCGCAATTCATTCCAATATGCAGCCATCGTTTCTACAAAGGGCGCGATGATGTTTGTAGTTTTGCGAAATTTGCTCGGAGATGAGAAGTTTTTTGCGGCTCTCACCAGCTATTACAAAGCAAACCAGTTTGAGATCGCCCGGCTGGACGACCTCCAGGGCGCGTTCATTGCCGAAAGTCCTCTTGAACAAAGAAGAACAGTGGCTCGTACTTTCAATCGCTGGTTGGAAAGCAAACGTGGTGATGAAGACATCGCCAAGCCTGACCAGGAACTCGCAGCTACGTTGGGACTCCCCTCCAAGCCTACCCAGCAAAAGAAAGGCGATCGCACAGCGTTGTCAGCGTTCGCAAAACTGGGAAAGTTTTTTTGGCAGCAGATGACGCGCATACGTTAAGGGTTAGCAGGTTGTGAAGAATTATGAGCAAGGTAATGAGAGCGTTTAGGGACGACGAATTGATCTCCGACAAGCAGAGCCTGAGCAGGCCGGGGCGTCCCATCGAGATTGAAGAGAGTCTCGACCGGCTGGGCTGGCTGTTGGATGATCTGTTCCGCATCCCGGTCCTGGGGTGGCGCATCGGTTTGGATGCCATTGTTGGTCTGATTCCGGGAGTCGGCGATACAGCGACGACAGTCGCTTCTTTGTATGTGCTCGGTTCTGCCGTGCGCTATAGAGTGCCGAAAATTACACTTCTCAGGATGGGTCTAAACCTGGGGATCGACTACGCGCTCGGCTCGCTGCCGTTAGTGGGAGACTTGTTTGACGCGTGGTGGAAATCGAATCAGAAGAATGTTGAACTTTTGCGGCAGCGCGCAACGGTTTCGGCGAGTGAAGCTCGCGAGGGTCGTCTCAGCGACTGGCTGTTCGTCGGCGTGATTATGGTTTTCCTGGTGCTGCTCGCAATCGGGGCCGCGCTCGTGAGCGTTTATTTGCTGGCGATGTTGTTTCGCAGCCTGGCTTCAGTGGCGAGCTAAACCTCCTACGAAGCGGAAGCCATTTCGGGAGCTCGCGCCTCAGCTGCTTGTCGCATGACGCGATCGAGTGTCGCTTTCAATAAGTCCAGGCCTCGTTCACCCGCGGCGAACCCTCGGAGCTTTCCCTCAGCGTCAAACAGGTAATAGGCCGGAACATATCCCTGATCGTTTTGAAATACCTCGCGCAGTTTGTGTTCATTGTCCACAGCGCACGGCTCGGTGATCTTGTAAGTGGCAATCGCTCCGCGCACTGCTTCCACGTCAATGTCCGCCTCATAGCGCGGCATGTGGATGGCGATTACGCGCAAGCCCTGCTCTCTTTCCGAGTCGCGCCATTCGGCGATGCGCGGCAAATTCTCTTTGCAGGTTCCACAACTCACTGACCAAAAATGAATAATCGTGGGATGGCCGGCGGCTTCCGCTTCCGCGTGGGCCTGAGTTGTGCCGAGCCACTCCGTTGCCCCATCAAGTTTGGGCATCTCGGTTCCGATTCTCATTGCCATTGTTGCTCTCCTAAATTCGCAATGGGCGATAAGTAGGAACTGGTCTTACTTACCACCCACCTGCGATCTAATTATTAATTTACGCGTTGAGCGTTTTTTGACCGGGCTTCCATTCAGCCTGGCAAAGTCCACCAGTTTGCAAAGCCTGGATTACGCGCAGCGTCTCCTCGGCTGAGCGACCAATGTTCAAATCATGAACAACCTTGTAACGCAGGATCCCTTCCGGATCGATCACAAACAATCCGCGCAGGGCGATACCACGGTTCTCAATCAGCACTCCGTAGTCACGCGCTACTTCTTTGGTTGCATCCGCGGCGAGCGGATATTTGAGTCCCTCCACGCCACCTTTGTCGCGCGGTGTATTGATCCAGGCGCGATGCGAAAAAGCCGAGTCGGTAGAAACACCGATGATGTCAGCGCCGATACCTTGAAAATCTTCATAGCGATCGCTGAAAGCCGTCAGTTCCGTAGGACAAACAAACGTAAAGTCGAGCGGATAGAAAAGCAGAACAAGCCAGCGGCCTTTATAGTCGGCCATTTTTACGTTCTCGTTTAACTTTTCCAGGTTCTTCGTTGAGGCCATATCGAAATCCGGCGCCGGCTGGCCCACCATCGCCTTCTCAAATGCTACTGCTGTTGCTGTCATGCATCCTCCGTTAGTTTTCTAATTAAGATAATTCCACTTTACTATTGCCCCTGTGGAGCGGTTGTTAAGAATCGTTCGCTTTGGGTTCAAGACAATCGGGACAACGGCCCACTAACGTCAGGTGAACCGAGTCAGCTTGAAAGTGAGACTTACGCGCGGCCTCGTGCATCAGCTCCGCCGGCTCAGCCAGATCGAAATCGACAAGCTTGCCGCACTCGGTGCAGAGCGCGTGATCGTGGCGATCCGTAATTCCGTCGTAGCGGCTGGCGCCATCGCCGAAGCTGAGCTCGCGCACGAGGCCGGTCTGCCGCAGATAACGGAGGGAGTTGTAAACGGTCGCATAACTGATTGCCGGCAGGTGCTGCTTAGCACCGGCAAAAATGTCGCTCGCGGTCGGATGGTCGTCGCGCTCTCGCACGGCGCGCAAAACCGCCTCCCGTTGCGGAGTCAGCCGCTGCTTTTCCCGATTTTTTGAATCTCTGCTCATTTCAGTAGAGTTATACTAATTCTACATTTTAAAACTGTCAAAGCTGGGGGAATTGGGAAAGACCTGCATTTCCGCGTTAAGGAATTCGCAATATCAATCGGCAATCGGCAGCCGAAAGCGGATTGCAGCATAAGCGACGATGTTATGACCGTAGCTGGAAAAGGCTGGGCAGTTAATTCCGAGGGGCTTTAGAAGCTTGGTAGCCGCCCTGGTGTCATAGGTTTGATCGATAAAAAAGTAAGGCACGGCGGCGTGTGGCAGCCCTGTGATCGGAGGCGAGATGGGCAGCCTGAGAAAAGAATGGACGACTGCGGGCGGCAGGCTAATTCGAGAGCTGTGGCCGGCAATCTCTTCCGCGAGCACGTCAAAAAGTTCACGCGTCGAAAGTGGATTAGGATCTGCCAGTTGCAGAGTCTTCCCGATTGCGCGCGCATCCCGCGCGAGGGCGGCGAGACTTTCGACCACGAAATCGACGGGCACTAAGTTCAACTTCACCTCGCGATTGCCGATGTTCAGGATCGAAAGAAGGCCAGGCGATTTCAGCAGGTACTTGATCAGATAATAGACGCCATCGAACTTCGCGGTTTCGCCCGAAACCGAGTCGCCGCAGACGACAGAAGGCCGGTGAATAGTAATCGGCAGCTCCTCCTTTAACGCGGCCACTTCCATTTCCGCAAGATACTTAGTCTCTTCATAGTAGTTACGAAATCCGGCGTCGTGCTTTAACTCGGTCTCGAGAATTCGTCCCCGGCGCTTCCCGGCCACATAACAAGTCGAGACGTAATGGTAGTGGAGCAGGTTGCGAGCGGATTTGGCGAAGGCGTTCACGTTGCGCGTGCCGGTAACATTCACGAGCATCGCCGGTTCACGCGCGACCGCCAGGTCGTAAATGGCAGCGAGGTGAAATATCAGCGTGGACTCAGAACGCGCGATTCCCAGATCATAAGAATTCAAGCCAAGATCAGGCTGGCTAATGTCGCCTTCGAGAAGTCGAAAGTCCTCAATTGGTTTTTGAATCTCGCGCGCGATTGCCTCGAGGTCTGCTCGCGCTTGCCCGGCGAGTAACGGTTGAACCAGCAGCAGAAACCTGCCGCCGCTCCGTGCTACGCGCTTGACGAGCCGGCTGGCGATGAAGCCAGGAAACCCGGTGATAAAGATTGTTTCGCCCGCCGTCATACGCTGTAACGCAAAGTCTTAGTTTGCGTGTCGGACCTACTTGCCATTGTCAGGTTGAATTATACTTGAACAAAACGGTTAGCCGCGCAAACCCAATCTTGCGGCTACTATCCTAGTGGGGAGAAATAAATGAGATCGAATAAGCGTATTCTCCGCGAC
>JBPCMI010000071.1:0-21640 GCA_051002415.1 Pyrinomonadaceae bacterium | reverse complement strand
CGTCCACCCTGCCCCGGTCCAAGTATGCAAATCTTTACTCCTAACTGTTGGCGGTTTCGGCGGGACGAATCCTGTTAAAGACGAAACAATCAACAACAGAGAAAGCAGAACGTTCATCATGCTTATTCCTTATGCGAGATCCGGCGGTTAGCAACAACCCCGAGTCCCGCTGCTAACCAGAGCACCTCAACTTTTTCGCAGCAGCGCGAAAGCAAAATCGCGCTTCAGATCCGTGGTGAAGGCAAGATGAATCCAAAGCATCGCCAACGGTTCCAGAAGACGCGCAATCACCAGCTTGCCGGCGTCCACTGCTTCAAAACCGATTGCTTCCGCCAACTGTCTTACCCTTTCATTAGCACTACTATCGTCACCGCAAACAAACATCACGGTACTGCCGGTCTTGTATTGCGGTTCGGCCATGTTGCCAAAGCCGGTTTGGTTAAAACACTTGACGACGTTCGCGCCGCGCGCCAGTTGTGCGATCTGCTCCGCGCCTGAAGTTTCAAAGCCGATTGAAAGGTTCAAACCACCATCGGTGAACTTGAGAGGGTTGGTTGCGTCAATCACGATTTTGCCGACCAGATCGCCGCACTCCCGCAAAGCGCCGACAACCGAATCAAAAGGCACGGCGCGCAGAATCAGCTCTGCGTCGCCCGCGGCTTCCTTAACCGTCCCGACCCGCGCCAAAGAACCGCTGTCTTTGACGAGCGCTTCGTGTTTTTCGTCCTGCGGTTTACGGACGCCAAAGAAAACTTCGTGTCCGACTTCGGCAAACCTGCACCCCAGCGTTGCCCCCACCATTGCCCGCACCCAAAATCGCAATCTTCATTGGCTTACGCTCCTTATTGAATCAGACTCCCAGCGCTTCGATCACGGCTTTCGCGGTGGCACTGCCGGAAAAGTCCTGCTGCCCGGTGATCAGATTGCCGTCGCGCACGGCAAACTCGCGCCAAAGTCCGGCCTTTACATAGTTTGCGCCGATGCGTTTCATTTCGTCCTCGATGCGCCAGGGCATCACGTGCTTGTCACGCGCCAACATTCCGTAGTCCCACACCGCATTATCAGCAAAATCTTCTTCGATCTTGGCGAAACCCGTGACTGTTTTGCCTTTGGCCAGGTACTCGCCGTTTCCGAGTTTGGCGTACTTTAAGATCGCCACGCCGTGACAAAGCGCGGCGACGATTTTTCCCGCTTCGTAAAACTCGACAAACTTTTGATGTAAGTCCGTGGCTTGCACAAAGGTGAACATCGGCGCCTGGCCACCCGCCACAATAATGGCGTCAAAACTGTTCACCTCAATCTCTGAGACCTTTTTCGTACTCTCTACGAGTTGAAGCAGCTTCGGCGTATTTATAAAGCCCAGCGAAATCAGATCGCTTGACGAATAGCCGCTGGCGTCGCGCGGATCGCTCATCGCATCGGCTACGCAAGGTCCACCCGCGGGACTAAAGACCTGTACTTCATATCCTCGCTCCGTCATCTCGTAATATGGGTGCGTCAAATCGCTCCACCAGAAACCGACCTCCCAGCCGGTGGTCGTCGAAGTTGCCGGATTGGCAATCACCATGGCGACCCGCTTCGGCCGCTTCGAGTTGACAACGTTCGCGTCTTTCAAACTCATCAGTTTTCACTCCTTAAAATCCCTTGTGCTCGTATTTTGGCTTCTTGAGCATGTCTCATCTCCGCTGCCATAAAGCGCTTATAGCGCTCAGAACCTAACATAATGGATTGTATTGGACGAGTAGGTGAACTTTTGCTATAGTGCGAAATCGATTAATTCGCTCAGTAGGGCAGTAAGAGAGAGGCGAGAGCCAGGCGCGAAAACTCCTTCAAGACCTTCGTGCTCAAGCCAGTGAAAGGGAAAGTCTTATGCTTGCCGAGAGTAGGATAACTCAACATTCGTGGCTTCCCCAGATGCCGAGGGCAAATCAAACGGTTGCCCACGTCGCCACCGCAAACCTCCCCACAAAGCACGGCCAATTTCAGATCGCAGGTTATCGTTCGCTGATCAGCACCGAAGAGTTTGTTTGCATCTTCATGGGGGAGATGCGTGGGGAGGTGCCGACGCTGGTCCGCATTCATTCCCAATGTTTGACCGGCGACGTGTTTACTTCGACCAAATGCGATTGCGGTCCACAGCTGGAACTCGCCATGAGCTTAATTGCCGGTGCGGGCTCTGGCGCGATCGTCTATCAATTGCAAGAGGGGCGCGGCATCGGCATCTTAAACAAGATCCGAGCATACGCTCTACAGGACAAAGGCGCTGACACGATTGAGGCCAACGTCCGCCTCGGACTTGAGGTTGATCCACGCGATTACAGTCAGTGCGTTGAGATACTAAAGGACCTGGGTCTCCGACGCGTCCGAGTGCTATCAAACAATCCGTTCAAACTGCGGGCGATTGAGGCGGGTGGGCTGGAGATCGTTGAGCGGGTCCCGATCGAGGTAGAACCTCCGACCGAAGCTCTATTTTATCTAATGACGAAGAAGACTCGGATGGGCCACCTTATCGAAAGGGTCGGCTGAGTAGAACGAGGCGATGAGATGACCAGCAAACCTCAAGTATTGATCGTGGGAGCTGGGTTGGCCGGTTTGGCCTGTGCTTTGAATTTACATCAAGCAGGCATCTCATTTCACATTCTCGAGGCCTCTGATTCAGCAGGTGGCCGCGTCAAGACGGATGAAGTCGAGGGCTTCTTGCTGGACCGGGGCTTTCAGGTACTTCTCACAGCCTATCCGGAAGCTAAAAGTCTGCTCGACTATCGGGCTCTCTCTTTGGGGCAGTTGTATTCCGGCGCGTTGGTGCGCGTGTCTGATCGCTTCCATTTGGTTGCCGATCCTTTTCGTCACCCGGCTGACTCGCTGCTAAATCTCCTTTCACCGATTGGGACGTGTGCCGACAAGTTGCGCGTCGCCAGGCTTAGGCAGCGCGTCCTGGCTGGCAAGGTTGACGACATCTTCACCCGCCCGGAAAGGAAAACGATTGATGCCCTGAAGAGTGATGGGTTCTCTGACTCAATCATAGACACCTTCTTTCGACCGTTCCTGGGCGGTGTTTTTCTTGATCCCGATCTTTACACCACGAGCCGGATGTTCGAGTTTGTGTTTCGCATGTTCTCTCTCGGCCATGCCACGCTACCCGGGAACGGAATGCGCGCCATCCCGGAACAGATTTTGTCGATGCTGCCCTCAGGCTCCGTAAGTTTCAACAAGACGGTGAAGACAGTCGACGGGACTACATTGATGCTGGCTTCGGGCGAACGTTTGACTGCCGATGCGGTGGTGCTAGCTACGGATGTGAAGGCCGAGGCGACGTTGCTGGGAACACGCCCCCCTGAAACCTGCTCGGTTGCGTGCGTTTATTTTGCCGCAGATCAGCCGCCCGTGAATGAACCTGTGCTGGTGCTTAACGGGAATAGGGAGGGTCCAGTTAATAATTTATGTGTTCCCAGTCTGGTAGCTAGCTCTTACGCTCCCGCCGGCGCTGCCTTGATCTCCGCTACAGTGCTGCGCCCCGGGCGATATCGGTCGGCCCCAATCGAAGTCGTAGTCAGGAAACAACTGAAAAGTTGGTTTGACTCGCCCGTGATGAAGTGGCAGCATCTAAAAACCTACTGGATTGAAAACGCACTGCCGCGGCAGCTCTCATTATCCCTTGCGGGAGGACAAGCTTCGGCTGGAGTGAGGCCCGGCCTTTACCGGTGCGGAGATCATACCGATACGGCGTCGATCAACGGCGCGATAAGATCCGGACGCAAGGCGGCCCGAGCGATTGCCGGCGATCTTCTGGTCGTGCGGGGCGAGCGCCCTGCGCCTGTAACCTCAGCGCGCGCGTCTTAACTCTAATAATTTGAGGAAACAGTTATGAATGAAAGGAACAGACCGCAAACTATCAGCGAGACCGATTTCAAACGAATGTGCGGCGAAGTTTGGGCGGATTCTCTTTCACGTCTTGACCTTCCCGTCAGGCCTGGGGCGACTGTCAGCCCGGAGAAAATGCTGCTGGCAGAGATGCTGAGGCTGGTTCGCCAGCGACTTGGAATAAGAGGTGAAGAATTACTGGAGGGGAATGAAGTCTCCGCCTACCGCAATGAGATTGACGCTCTGATGCAACGGTTTGCGACAACGAAATTCGATCACAACAGAATAATCGATCGTCTGTTGAGAGAAGTCCTGCAACAGCTGGTTGCCTAGGATGGATCGCAGATCCCGGTTCAACCTGCGCGCAAACTTTGCCGTCGATCCGTCGATCGAAAAGAACACGCAATGACTAAGGCAGCCATCACAGATGTTGTCTGGACCGAGCCGAGGTGGCGGGCGCTTGAGAGTCGAACGGCGGCGCGGGCTCTTCAGGCCGCTTCCGAGGAAGACGCCTGGGCCATCATCATTCGCGAAGCTCGGTCAGTTTTGAGCAACTACAGTACCAGCTTCTACCTGGTTACTCGATTTCTGCCGGCGCTTAAGCGTGAAAAGGTCGAAGCGATCTATGCAGCGGTGCGCTATCCCGACGAAGTAGTTGATACCTTTCCCTTAACCAAAATTGAAAAGGGCGCGCAACTCGAAGAGTGGACCGGCCAGTACGAACGGGCGCTTCGGTGCAGCTCGATCCAGGAGGCCCTGCGTCAGGGAATCCCGTGCTTTTTAACGACCTTTACCAGAGTGGTCCGTGAGGCCGACATTCCCCATGAATACTATTACGCATTCCTGCAGGCAATGCGGCGGGACAGCGAGCCCCGTGCATTCGCGACGCTCGACGATCTGATCGACAATTACATTTACGGCAGCGCGATCGTGGTTGGGTATTTTCTGACCTACGTGTACGGCTCAGTCAGTGAGCGGGAATTTGTCCGAGCCCTGGCTTGTGCCCGAAACCTCGGTATCGCTTTGCAGCTCACAAATTTTCTGCGCGACGCCGGGGAGGATTTCAAGCGTGGGCGAGTCTACCTGCCGCAGGATATGTTGCGAGCCGAGGGCATCAGCGAGCCAGACTTTGAAAACCCTGCGCAGCATGAAGCGGTTTCCGCGGTATTGCGCCGGCTGGTCGAAATCGCAGAAGGGTATTTACGCGCGATCGCTGGCTGACCTCGATGCGTTCAACGCAGACAGCCGCCTGGCCATCCATGCGTGCATCGAGGTTTATCGCCGGCTGAACGAACGCATCGCCACGAGTCAGTTTTGCCCGCCGCATCGCGAACGGGTGCCGGCGCGCGAAAAGTTTCGCGTCCTGCCCGCCAGCAAGTACTGGCGGATACCCCTGGCATACATCAGAAGGTAGTTCGCTGAATCGAATGCAGAGTAACAAACAACAGCGAGTGATCATCGTAGGCGCCGGTCTCGGCGGGCTCAGCGCGTCGATTCATCTCCGGCTGGCGGGTTATGACGTCACGATCCTGGAAGCGGACGAGCGAGTCGGCGGCCGCGCTAATCTGATCGAGCGCGATGGCTTTCGCTTTGACACAGGCCCATCGTTGCTCAACTATCCCTGGGTCTTTGAAGATTTGTTTCGCTCGGCCGGGCGCAACTTTCATGACTATGTTGAGCTACTGCCGTTAGATCCATCGATAAAGTTTCAATGGACCGACGGCACCGAGTTCACGCTCTCAAGCAATCTGCAACGCTTGCTGGCGGAATGCGAAAGGTTGGAGCCCGGTTCGCGGCCCGCGGTGCTTGGTTTCCTGCGCGACGCCGCCGCCAAATACCACAGCGCTTTCCAGAAACTGCTGAGCCGCAACGTTGATAATCCACTCAAGTGGCTCGCGGGTCTTTCGCCGACAGAACTGGTGCGAACCGGAATCTGGCGTTCACTCGACAGCGAACTGGGCCGCTTTTTCAAGAGCCATCACATCCGCGAAGCCCTCGGCTCTTACGCCATGTATTTGGGCGGGTCGCCTTTTGACCTTCCGGGTATGTTCTCGATCCTGCCCTACGGCGAACTGGCTTACGGGTTGTGGTTGCCGCGCGGCGGCGTGTACGCACTGGTCGCAGGAATTGAAAAGCTGGCGCTCGAGCTCGGAGTAGAAATTCAAACCGGCCGGCGAGTGCAGCGTATCACTACGAAGGGCAGCAGCGTGACCGGAGTCGAGTTGGCTGATGGTTCCTTTCAGCCGGCGGCGCTGGTCGTTTCTAATGTTGATTTACCGACGACCGAATCCGTTTTGATCCCCACCAACGGAAATGCGCGGCGTTCAAAGAAGGTGCGCATGACACCGGGCGTGATCACTTTCTATTGGGGCGTTCGCGGCCAGGTGGATCGGCTGGGACATCACACAATCTTTTTGCCTGAGGACTATCGAGCTGTCTTCGACGATCTTTTTGAGAACCACCGAATTTCTGATGACGCGCCTTTTTATGTGAGCGTACCTTCGGCCACCGATCCCATGCTGGCGCCGCCGGGTGACACGGTGGTCTTTGTTTTGGTGCCGACGCCGCTCATCAGCGAAATGCCGGATGTCGATTGGGAGCAGGAAACTGCCAAAGTCAGAGCAAAGGTGTTGCGCAGACTTTCGCATCACGGAATCGAGATCAAACCCGAACAACTGGTCGTGGAAGAAGTGTACACGCCGGTCGACTGGCAAGAACGCTTTGGCTTGTTTGATGGTTCGGCGTTCGGGGCAGCGCATACGCTTTTTCAGATCGGCCCCTTTCGGTCTCGCAACTTCTCGCGCGAGATTGAGGGGCTTTACTACGTCGGCGCCAGCACCACTCCCGGGACCGGTATGCCGATGGTGGTTCTGGGCGGCAAGCGAACCGCCGAGAGGATTTTGGCGCATGCACGTTGAGCGCTACGGCTCGGGCGCGAGAGTCTTTTTCGGACTGCACGGCTGGGGCGCAGACCATCACGCGCTGGCTCCGGTCGCGAACCGGGTCCCCGAGTCGGGCAGTTTTTACAGTGCTGACTTACCCGGATGCGGCCAGTCACCAGCTCCCCGGGATTGGCAGCTCTCGTTGGTTGTTGATGAGATCGTCGAGGCCATTGAAGCAAGCGATGCTAATCAGATCACTTTGCTTGGCAATTGCAGCGGGGCGAATCTGGCGTTGATGGCCGCCCGGAAGAACGGAGCACGCATCGGACGGCTGGTATTGATCGATATGTTTGCCGCTATGCCCGGATACTTCAAGCTCTTTACGGCGAAAAGCTATGTGCGCTACGCTTACTATTCAGCGTTTGCAAATCCTGTCGGGCGGTGGATGGCAAACCAGTCGCTTCGTTCACATAGGACCGGAGGAACCGACCTGACCGGCTCGTTTGTCGCCGTAGATCATGAAGCGGCTTACCACTATCTGCTTATGCTGGCCGAGAGTGGCGCCATCGAACAGTTTCGCGACCTAAACATGCCGATCGATATTGTTTATGGCGAGCGAACCTTTGGGGCAGTCAAACGGGCCGTCTCGCAATGGCGGGCATTATGGCCCCACGCGCGGGTTCATGAGTTGAAAGGGGCTGGTCATTTGCCCTTTGCTGAGGCCCCCGAACAACTCTGTGAGATCATTTTTGAGGAGAAAGGAAAATTTTGACGTCTGCGCTCTCAGACTTTATTGGTGCTCATCAGCAGCAGATCGAAAGTGCCTTGCGCCAAAATCTGCCGGTGAGCAACAAGCCGGGAACTGCGCGCTTTAATCAGGCCTTAAGTTACGCCGTGTTTCCCGGTGGCAAGCGGCTGAGACCGATCATCACGCTGCTTGCCGGAAGGCTGGTAAGCGCAGATGAACAGGCGGCCCTGGGTTGCGCGTGCGCAATTGAGTTCTTACACACCAGCTCACTGATTCTGGACGATCTACCGGGAATGGACGATGCCGACCTGCGACGCAACCAGACGGCCGTGCACCTCGTGTTTGGCGAAGGCCTCGCGGTGCTGGCTGCGGTGGCGTTACTTAATCAGGCTTACGCGCAGTTTGCGGCCGCCGCGCGAGGACAATCGGCGGAGAGCGCAATCGAGAATCTCCTGGTAGAGGCGACAAACTGCGTTGGGGCCAACGGGATGATCGGCGGCCAGGTTGTAGATCTTGAATTCAACGCCACCGCGATGGACCCCGAAATATTGGCCCATCGCGATGCCAAGACAATTGCGTTGATGCGCCTGATGATGACGTCTAATGCGCTGGCAACCGGGGCCAGCAGCGATGATTGCGCCGCGCTGCGGGGATTCGGAGAGCTGCTGGGCGAAGCCTATCAGATTTGTGATGACCTGCTGGACGATCTGGCGGCGAGTTCATTGACAGGAAAAACCCCGGGACAAGATTCGCGACACTGGAGACTGACGGCGATTACTGAGTTGGGCCATCATGACTCGTATCGACGGGCGACGTCGCAATTCGCCAAAGGCGAGACACTCCTTAGATCTCGCTTCGGCAATTCTTTCGAGGTCGAACTGCTCGTCGAGATTGGCAATTCCGTGATCCGAGGCATCGAAGATCTCACCGAACTGCCAGAAGTGTCGGTAGGTTCGTCGGCGGGCGTGCCGTAATTCCTCGCCAGAGACCTGCTGCGTCTCGGCTCGAGTGCCCAATCTATGATCTTCGCTTTCCTGCTGTTGATTGCCGAGTTGCCGCTGCTGGCCGTGGCGCTCTGGAATGTTCTCTCCTGGCCGCGAGTGACAGCCGCACCAGTTCCCGACGGTAAGATTTCCGTCCTGATCCCGGCCCGCAACGAGGCCGCGAATATTGGGGAGTGTCTCGCATGCGTTGTCGCGCGGGATGGAGTCATTAAAGAAATCTTGATCTATGACGATCACTCCACCGATGCCACCCCGCGCATAGTGGAACAGCAGGCGCAGCTCGATCGGCGTATTCGCCTGCTTCCGGCGGCAGCATTGCCCTCGGATTGGGTCGGTAAAAACTTTGCCTGTGCTCAATTGGCGAACGCCGCGCAGGGTGAGTGGTTACTATTTCTCGATGCCGATGCGCGGCTCTCGGAAGCTGCAGCAGCCAGAATGTTAAGCGAAGCCAGTGAACGCCAACTGACTTTGCTTTCGTGTTGGCCGGCCCTTGAGTTGAAAAGCTTTTGGGAGAAGACTCTGCTGCCACTATTGAACTTTCTGGTCTTCACCGTTTATCCCGCGCCGCTGTCGATGCGTCGGCCCGATCCCGCGCTCGGCCTGGCCCATGGCGCCTGCCTGCTGGTGCGCCGCGAGCAGTATTTCGCGGTCGGTGGTCACACCGCGGTGCGCAACGCGATCACCGAAGACATTAGGCTGGCCCACTTGTGGCGTGAGCGCGGCGAGCGAGGATTATGCCTCGATGGCACCGGGACTTTGACCGTGCGCATGTATAGCTCGCTAAGCGAAATCTGGCGCGGCTTTGAGAAGAATTTCTTTCCGGGGTTTCGTTCCGAGCTGACTTTCTGGGCCTTCATCGCCCTGCACTCTATCCTTTTTCTCTTGCCTTTCGGGTTACTCCCGCTCTTGAGCTTCCGCGGCGGTATATCGCCGTCTTTGATCTTGCTGACAGTGGCTTGCGTGCTGTTGATGCGTTTGCTCCTGGCCGTCAGATTCAAACAACCGCTATGGCCCATCTTGCTTCACCCGGTTGCCGAAGCGTTCTTGATCATTTTGGCCCTGTCTTCGTGGTGGCGCTGCCACAGCAGCAAGGGCGTGGAATGGAAAGGACGCCAGTACCATCCCGGTGCCCAAGCGTAGCGTCCCCCGAAAGATGAAAAAAAAGAAAGCATTGATCATTGGCGGAGGCCTCGGCGGGTTGGCCACCGCATTGCGCCTAGCGGCGAAAGAGTGGGACGTCACGGTCTGCGAGCAGGGGCCAACGCTGGGCGGCAAGATGAACCGCTGGGAAGAATCCGGATTCAGGTTTGATACCGGGCCGTCGCTGATCACGATGAAGTGGGTTTTTGAAGATCTCTTCCGCGCTGTCGGTGCCTGCATCGAGGATCATTTGGGGTTGATTCAAATGCATTCGCTGGCTGAGTACGTCTACGACGACGGCACGCGGTTTAATTATTCCTCGTCCCTGCCAGAGTGGTTGCAGACGATTGCCCAACTTGAACCGCGCGACGTTGACGGGTTTCTCGGATTCATGCAGCTCGGAGCAAGGCTATTTGAGCTTTCCCAGGAAACATTTCTGCGCCGCCCGCCACAGGCGCCGCCAGACATGCGATCTCTGAAAGCCCTGCGCCACTTGCCACTCCGTCACGCCTGGGGTAAGTACCATAAGACCGTGGCCAACTATTTCCGCAGCCCGTACCTCCGACAGCTTTTCGACCGCTATCCCACCTACGTCGGATCATCACCCTATCTTTCACCGGCGACGCTGGCCGTCGTGCCTTACATCGAGTACGCGTTCGGCGGCTGGTACATCAAGGGCGGACTGTATCAGTTGATTGAAGCTTTGTCTTCGCTCGCCAGGCAAATGAATATCACGCTGCTAACCGGGGCTCGCGTAGATCGCGTTGGGCATGAGTCTAAGAAAGTGAAGTGCGTAACGCTGGCCGACGGTCAGAGGCTCGAGACTGACGTGGTCGTAATGAATGGCGACGCCTCGATGACAAAGGCGCTGCTGGGAGGCGAAGCCAACCCGACGGCTGTTGCGGATCGCTCACTCTCCGGTCTCGTCTTTCTCGTCGGAGTAAAGCACGATCTGCCGCGAGTCGCGCATCACTCAATCCTTTTTAGTTCGAACTACAAAAGAGAATTTGACCAGCTGTTCGACGAACGGCGCTTTCCGGATGATCCGACGGTCTACGTCAGCGTTCCGAGCCGCAGTGATCGTTCTCTCGTCCCCGACGCAGGCGAAACGCTTTTCATAATGGCCAATGCTCCGGCCAACGACGACGCGTGGTCGGAAGCAGAAATTGACCGCGCACGTGCGCGCGTTTTTGCGCGCTTGAGCAAAGCAGGATTTCCGCTGCTCGACTCTGACGTCGTGGTTTCTGATATTTGGACTCCGCGCCGGATGGGCCAGCGCTATCTGATGCCGGGCGGCTCGATCTATGGACTGAATTCGCATGGGTGGCGTCACGCCTTCCTGCGTCCCCCCAACAAGGACCGGGCGATCGGCGGACTCTATTACGTTGGCGGCAGCAGTCATCCGGGAGGAGGCTCCCCCACGGTCTTACTTTCTGCAGAGATCACCAGCGAGCTGATCCAGCAACACGAGTTATGAAGCGACAACCGGGTGCAGCGCAAGAGAAGTCATTGCTCGCAAAGATCAGGCGGGTTGTGCTGCTAAGCGCCGCCGCGGTCTATGCAGTCTTCTGGATCGGCGGCCTGGGCCGGCATCTTTTTGCGACTGCAAATCAGGACTGGACGGGTTCCGTCTTTCTATTTCTCGCCGGCATGATCGTCATGCTCGGCAGCCCGTCACCGGGTTATCTGGGAAGTCTGGTTGCTGCGGGCGTACTAGGTTTCGGAATCGAAGCAATAGGCGTTCGTTACGGTCTCCCGTTTGGCGCTTACAGCTACACGCACGTACTCCAGCCGCAGTGGTTGGGTGTACCGCTGGTTATGGCTGCAGCCTGGCTGGTGCTTATTGCCTACGTGCGTCAGATGTTGCTGCACTTCCATTTGCCGGCCTGGTTGGGTGCATTGCTCGGGGCCGCATGGATGACGGGAATCGATCTGGTCATCGATCCACTCGCCGCTAATCAACTGGGGTATTGGCATTGGCAGTTATCGGGAATCTATTACGGCGTGCCGGCCATCAACTTTGCCGGCTGGTTTGTGGCGAGCGCCCTGGTTCTCTTCGTTGTCGGCCCCGCGCGGGCAGCGAATAAGCCGGCGCCGATCATCGGCCTCAGCATAATTCTTTTCTTTACCGGGACTGCCTTCTTCCTTCACGCGTATTTGGTAGGCCTCGTCGGTCTGGCTCTATTTGCGATTCACATTCTCGCTGCCGGACCTCTCCGATACTTATCTTCCGCTGGCGTAAACTTAACTTGAAAAACGACCGGGGCTGAGATCGCCGCCTTTCTCGTCATATTCCCGTAATAACGCTTAAATCGCCATACACGCTGCAGACGGCTCAAGAAATTGGGCGTTTCCAGGCACTTTTACTTGACTCCTCTCCAACTTCGATGTATCTTAAATCGCTCAATCCGCTTATTCATTTCGAGACTTGGCCTAAAGAGCTTCCTGGCGGAAAGAATGGGTAACCGGGAGAGTCTGGAGAAACTTATCCGCCACCCGAGCAAGAGAGCCTCGGATCGCAGGTCCTAAATTGCGAACCCCGAGATCGGCAGAGCATGTTGCTCTTCTAAAACA
This sequence comes from Pyrinomonadaceae bacterium, assembly GCA_051002415.1. GTDB lineage: Bacteria > Acidobacteriota > Blastocatellia > Pyrinomonadales > Pyrinomonadaceae > PSRF01. The sequence continues at coordinate 9,431 of JBPCMI010000071.1, read as the reverse complement.
GCTACGAACAAGAAAAGGAAAACTGAAAATGACAGACAAAATGGACATCATCGACACCGCGGTCAAGGCGGGTAACTTCGGAACGCTTGCGGCAGCTCTAACCGCGGCCGGATTGATTGAAACGCTGAAAGGCGCCGGGCCTTTTACCGTTTTCGCACCAACCGACGCAGCATTCGCGAAGGTCCCGCAAGCGACGATTGCGGAATTGCTCAAACCTGAGAACAAAGCGAAACTGACGGCAATACTCACGTACCACGTGGTTGCCGGCAACGTTAAAGCTGCGGACGTAGCGAAGCTGAAGACGGCCAAGACCGTCCAGGGTCAGGAAGTAAGGATCGACACTACTAACGGTGTGAAGATTAACGACGCCAAGGTGGTCACCGCCGACATTGACGCCAGCAACGGTACGATCCATGTGATCGACACCGTGTTGATGCCGTCGGCAAAAGCCGCTGCGTAATAACAACCGCGGGCCGGTAAGTCGCCATTCGCACGGGGCGATGGCGACTTATCTCCAGTAACTTCTATTTGAGGACAAAACGACATGTTTACTAAGTCTGATTATCTTATTTTGCTCGCGGCGTTCATCTCATTTCTATTGTCGATTTCGCTTTGGTTTGGATTTCTCTTCCCGGTAAACAAAGACGCGGGTATTTTCGTTGGCTTGTGGGTGCCATCAATTCTTGCTTTAGCCGGCTATTTCAAGATCAAAGCGTTGAGGGTGTAGCGTGTTTGATTTTCAGATATTCATTTTCGGCCTGGTTGTGTCCTTGATTCTAGGCGGCGGCCTTGTCCTGACCGTCCTGGAATTCAGAGACATCGACAAGAACCCCGGCAAGTACTACCCGAAGAGATTTCCCAAGAACTCTACCTGGGATGATCCGAAGTCCGCGTCAGTCACAAGAAAAGCCAAACGGGATTTCACTTTGGGGAAGAAGACGATTACGCGCGATTCCAGCCTAAGCTAGTAAGCGACTTGTTAGTATCTTGTTAAAACGAGAGGCTCAGAGAATTGAGTAGGGTTATGATGCCTGGGGATGTGATCATGATTGTTGGCGCCGGACGCGGAATTGGCCGCGCCGCTGCAGCGCTGTTCGCAGACGCGCGTTGCGATTTGGTGCTGGCCTCGCGCAACGAGACCGAACTCGCTGAACTCTCCTTCAAGATCGAACGAAAGAACAGCATTGATGCGCTGGCTGTCACAGCGGATGTCACGAACTCCGCGGATGTTATCCGGCTGGTTGCAGAAGCTGTAGAACGCTTTGGCAGGATTGACACTTTGGTCTACACCGCGGGGACGGGCGCGTTGAAGACATTTGCTGAGACAAGCGAGGAAGAGTTTCAGCGCCTGGTTGATGTGAATGTTGGCGGCGCGTTCCGCGTTTTGAAAAGCGTTCTTCCAGTCATGGAGAAACAGAAGGCCGGCCGTGTGGTTGTGCTGCCCGGAATTCTGGGACGAGCGGCAATGTCGCAAGCGGCCGCATACTGTGCCTCGAAGTTTGCGCTCACCGGATTGGTTAAGGCCCTGGCGTTGGAATACAAACGCGCCGGCGTTCGTTTCAGTCTGCTCCATCTAGGCGGGGTGAATACGAGTTTTTGGGATTCGATCACGATGCGCGTGCAGCGGGAAAAGATGTTGACGGTTGAGGCTGCCGCCCGCGCCGTGTTTTTTGCAGCGACGCAGGAAGGTGACGGCGTGCTGGGCGAGCTGGTGCTGCAACCTGAGTCACATCAGTTGTGAGCACGATTTATTCGGCCCTGGAAGTCAATTACAGCCGCGACAAAATCCGGAGCGCGGGCTCTGTCACTGATTTATGATCGCGACAAACTTCTTGAGCGAAGACGAGCAATAAGGATGACTAAATGCAAAGCTTTACTGGTACTAAGATGAACCCTTTACCGATTAACATTGGCATTGACGAGAACGACAGACGAGAAATAGCCGCCGGCCTTTCGCGGCTTCTGGCAGACACCTACACGCTCTATCTGAAAACGCACAACTTTCACTGGAACGTCACCGGACCAATGTTCCAGACGTTGCACTTGATGTTCGAACAGCAATATAACGAGCTGGCGTTGGCCGTTGATTTGATTGCCGAGCGAATTAGAGCGTTGGGATTTCCTGCGCCCGCAACTTACAAAGAATTCCTGCAGCTATCGAGCATCAAAGAGGACGCGGGAGTTCCTTCGGCCGAAGAGATGATTGGGCTGTTGGTTGAAGGGCAAGAGTCAGTTGTAAGAACGTCGCGGTCAGTATTTCCCTTAGTAGATGAGGCGAATGATGAACCAAGCGCAGACTTGCTGACACAAAGGATGCAAGTACATGAGAAGACAGCCTGGATGCTGAGGAGTTTGCTGGCGGCGTAATAGTCAGCCTAAAGGTTGCCGCGACCAGAGCGCGGCGCTCGAATTGCCACATCGGCTCTTCGCTGCTCAGCGACGCGCGCGGTTATGCAAGAGTGTTAGACAGGCCGCCTTCTCGTCGCTATGAGACGAGGGGATCCGATATGAAATTGCTGGTGATGGCAAGTGAACTTGTGATCGCGCTCGCGCTGCTCAATGTTTGGCTGCTCCGGGCGGGAAAACGAACGCAGTGGCGGGGCGGCCAGGCGCAGAACATGCGCGAGGAGTTTGCTGCTTACGGCCTTCCTCCCTGGTTCATGTGGGTAATAGGATTTGTCAAGGTCACTCTGGCCATATTCCTGATCGTCGGACTTTGGCTTCACTTTCTCGCAAGGCCGGCAGCCATCGGCGTTGCGATCCTAATGCTCGGCGCGATCTCGATGCACGTTAAGGTGAAAGATCCGCTAAAGAAAGCCCTGCCGGCCCTTTCGCTTCTGGTGCTGTCTCTCATCGTTGTTGTCCTGTAACTTCCGGTAGGACCAAAGTTATAACTCCAAGCAGATCATTGCCCGCAAGGCGAGAGCATCACCGCCCGCAAGTCGAGACGCGGGCAACAGCAACCAAGTCGAACGGGGCTCGCCGCCACTTTCAACTCATAGATGATTTTTCAAAAAGAAAGCTTAATTCGCGCGACGCCGGAGCAGCTCTTTGCTTTTCATGAACTACCCGATGCGTTGCCACGACTCACCCCGCCCTGGGATAAGGTGCGGATTGTTCAGCCCGCCGAGAGTTTGAAAGTCGGCTCGATGGCGATAATTGAGACGAAGGTGTTTGGAATATTTCCGGTTCGCTGGGTTGCTGAACATACCGTCTACGATCCGCCGCGTATGTTTGAGGATATTCAAGTCTCGGGGCCGTTTCGGAGCTGGCGTCATCGGCACATCGTCATGCCCCATCCAGACGGAGCTGTCCTCCGCGATGAGATCGAATATGAGCCGCCGTTGGGCATCGCCGGCAGGCTGTTTGCCCCAGTCTTGATCGAGCCCAGGCTTCGCAAGATGTTCGACTATCGACATTCGGTCACGCGTGAGTGGTGCGAGACTAAACGCTAACGCAGAGAGATTGCTGCCGCGCTTAACAGGTTGCTGCAAACGTCTGACGCGCCCACCTAAAAGCTTTAGGAACCGCACAACCCGGCGGTTAATTTTCGGCGGGAATCAGGGAACGCACGTAGTTGTCCAACTCGGGCAGGTCTTTCGCAAACGAAGTCGCCGGGAATCGCTGCCGTAGCTTGGCATCAGCAAAGCCGTCCCCTCCGATCACAATTGTGCACTTTACTTTTGCGGCTACCCTGCGCAACTGCTCATAATCGCGCGCGGCGCGATCCGGATCGCCGAGCAGCTTGGCAGAAATGCAGACAAGCTGAGGTCGATGTTTGGCCACGGCGTCGGCGAGAGAAAAGAACGGCGTGTTGGGCCCGAGATTGATTACTGTCCAGCCATCACTTTCGAGCAGAAGCTGCACCAGGTGAAGTGGTATCTCGTGCAGATCACCTTCCGCGGCGCAGAGCATTGCTTTCATGCCGGTGGGCAGCGCCAGCCGGATCACGTTGCGCAGCTTCTGCAAAGTCGTGATCGCAGTGCGTGCTGCCAGGTGTTCGTCCGCAATGGTTAACTCGCCGCGGTACCAAAGTTCGCCCACGCGGTGCATCGCCTTGGCCACTACTTGATCGAAGAGTGTAGCCAGACCCTGACCTTGTAAGTAGGCATGGACCAACAAGGCCGCGGCTTCCTCTTCATCGCCTTCGATCAGGTGCACGAACAGCAGGTCGGCCACGTCCCCCGCCGGCGCATCTGTTTGCTGTGCGTCTCGTTTGACATGGGCAGGTGATTCCGGTGCCGGGCGATAACGCCCAAATCGCGCAGTCTCTGTAGTACTGAAGCGCCGATGACCGCCAACTGTTTTCTCGGATTGAAGCAGACCGTCGTCGGCCCAGCGCTTCACTGTGGCCTCACTTACGTGCAGCACCTTCGCCACTTCCTTGGTAGTAAGAGTCGTTCCTGGCATTTTTCGTTTCGTTTTTCACGATGGCAAATTAGAGAATCGAATTCTAACAGAAACCGCTTAATACGACCACTGACTATCCACTCTTATCACTGTTCGCTCAGTTCATGACATAGCGGCGAGCTCTTGGAACCGCTCATTAAGTTTGAAAGCAACGAATCTATGATTAGCCAGTCCTGTGTGCGTTACCCTCCGCCACGATCCCTCGCAACATGCAGCCGAACACTAGATGATGAAGTGGAGCAAGCGCGTACCAATAGATTCGTCCAGACAAACCGACCGGATCGAAACTCGCAGTCTGGCGGATCGTCGCAGAAGAATCATCGCCGTCAACCTCAAATTCCAACCAGGCGCGTCCGGGCAGTCTCATCTCACCACTAAGACGCAGGAGACGGTTCGGCTCGAAAGCTTCGACGCGCCAGAAATCGATCGCATAACCAACGTGTAAGGTTTCGCTAGGCTAGGTGGCACCGTCTCCAACGTTCTTAAAATCCGTTGCGCGGGAAGGGAAAGCAACGGCGAGTATTGCATCGCGTCGCGCGTCCAATAAAGGTCCAATAAGCGTACCCCTGAGTCCGTTAACTGCGGTAAAGTGCTATCCATGCCGCTAAGTTCCGTTGAATTACCATAGGTCGCTTCTCTTTCACGGCGGCGACACGGGTTCGACTCCCGTACGGGACGCCAAATTCCTTAGTATTTTCAACATCCACGCCAGCCCATCACAGGCAAATGCTTTCTTAATGGACCCTTCTGGACTTGTGTCGTGACGTCCGACGGCTGTCAGTATCGATAGGAGCACAATTGTAACCGTGGCGGTGCACGAGGCGAGACCGAAACTCATCCTGACAAGCGTAACTGGACGTAGGACCGCGAATTCTAGCCGGCGCCTATCGAACCGTTGCCACCGAGTTGGCCCCTTCAAACGTCAGTTCTGTTACACCTGACCCATCTGCATTCATCACGAAGATCTGCTCGTCACAAGTTCCGTTCGAATGGCACGTCTCGGGACGGATACCGGTAAAGTAAATGTGCTGTCCATTTTTCGACCACGCGGGCGCCCGACTGGCCCACATACTCGCAGGAATGTTGCTGGGTTTGGGCGTAAGGTTAATCTGGTTACTTCCATCGGGATCCGTAAGGAAGACCGAGAGATAGCCTTCGCGGGAACTTAAGAAGGCAAGCATCTTGCCGTTCGGCGACCATGAGGCCATCTGGTTGATCGCCGGGGCTGAAGTAAACGTGAGCCGAATCGGGTTCGATCCATCTTTGTCAATCACAAACAGCTCAGTGTCTCTGCGGATGACAAGCTGTTTACCATTAGGCGCCCATCCGGGAAACTGATCAAGACCCGCATAGTTAGTGACCCTGGTTAGGCTAGTGCCGTCAGGCTGTATCGTATAGATCTCGAAATTACCATCCGCGCTGGAATGAAAAGCGATCTCTTTGCCATTCGGCGACCAACGAGGCCACGCGTTGAAAGTACCCGGGCCCGTGAAGGTCAATTGCTTTACATTGCTGCCGTCAGAGAAATCACTTCCGTCGGTGTTCATCAGGAAGATCTGAAGGACGCCGTTCAGATTCGCGGGCGTGATGCGGTTGCTGGCGAATACTATTTGCTTCCCGTTAGGTGAGATATGCGGTTGTTGATCAACCCTGGGGTCGAAAGTGACGCGAGTTTGCTCAGAGCCATCGGGATTCATTACGTAAATCTCATTAAAATTCTGGTTGGGGTTACGATCCCGGTTACTGTGGAAGGATATGCTCTGAGGCGGTCCGTTTAGTGCGCAATCTTCACAAGATTGCGTCGTCAGTCGATCCGCGTGGACCATGACAAGAGAAAAGCCAAATAGCAGGATGCAAATGCTTCCGAACATGAGGATCGTATTCCTGGTTCGGCTACTGTGTTCCATTGTTGTTAGCATTGTCGTTCTCCCTTTCATTTCATGCTTCTTGGCCAGCGTTTTGGCACTGGCCTCGTACTGCCAAGCATGGGACTTGGCGGGTGTATTTAGGAGAGTGTTTATTGAACCTTAGGGTGCTTCATCTCTGGTAGCTCTGTGACGTCTCCTAACCTTCACTGCAAGCCCCCCAGGAGAAGCATCTTGGCTGGTTCAGGGACGGCGTTGGCGGCGGAAATGCGAACGTTGTCCAAAGCAAAAGCCGGAGCTGCCGCTGAGTTGAAAGTGATCTGCACACTGTTAAACGGTACGGTGCTGAAAATGCCCGCGAAACCTCCCGTAAAATTTGGGTCCGGCGCACCATTGTAGGAAAGACTTCCCACGTTAGTCAGTCCGTTAAAGAGTGTGATCGTTGTTGCGTTGCCAACAGAGATTGTATTCAGGAGGGCGTAGCCATACCCAAATCTGTCCGACAGCCCGGGAAGAGTGACTGTCAGGATACCTGTGTTGTTCCCGACCGATACGATGTTGGGCGGACTGATGTTATTTGTAACCCCGGGTCCACCATCAATTATTAGTTGCCCGTTACCCAGGCTGTAGCTGAAAATAACGCCACCGGTTGCCAGTCCGTTTACCTCGGTGCCATCAGCCAGGCCCGAAAACGTAATCAGGGTAAAACCTCCCGGAAAGCCTGCTGGTCCGATGGCAACCACGTCGGCTCGGGCAGTGGACGGCAAGAGCGCCGCTGCGACTAACAGGAAAAGCACGACAATTAACTTCGTTAGTCTTGGGTCTAACATTATTCGTCCTCCTGGTTATGGGAAAGTTAATGGCCCAAGCTGACATGGGCAGCTTGTCCATACGCCAGACGGGAACCAACCGTCAGTGCCGATACTAATGCTAACGTCACCACTGCGGCTCCCGCGAACCATCTTGATTTGCTTTTCAGTTTCTTACCTCACTGATTGGGGAGACGTCCTGAGTCAAAATGCCCGGCGAGATTTGCGATGGCGAGGTCTGGTAGCTAAATCTGCGCGTCCGGCGGAAGGCGTCTCGGGTTATAAGAGACTCTTCGGGATCGAAGCTGGCCGCACTAGCGTCTCATTCTAGGCTGGCAGGCAAGAAACACCTCAAAAGCCTCCAGCAAGTGGGAACGCACGCAAGCGATCTAAGAGTGGGCGCACTCTATACAGCGCAAGGGAAGTTGTCAACGGGCGTGGGCCCGGCACATTCTTGAACACCCATTCTTGAACACCCATTCTTGAACAGCACAGACGAGCGCCACGCGCCAGTTTCAGAGTTCTAGCCCGATGATCGCCGTCAGGGAATGATCGAAGAGCGCATTGGGAACGTTCAATAAGGGATGCGGTCGTCTCCTTGCGTTTTGACTTGGTGCAACGTTTCAACCGAAGTGGACTAGTGAGCGCATCATCTTTGCATCGCGTTCGTCAGCTTCCATCTCTTCAGCGTCTGTCTGCCCACCAGGTGACACCAGCTGTGATCGCATTCACGTGTCGGGAGCCTTCTTCCAATGGCGAGGCTATTTCGCCTACCGTTTTTACTCCGCCAGCTTTGGACGTAAACCTGACTTCGTCGAGTTCATGCCCGATCTTCAGCGGGTCAGCGGCTTTCTCACCCCTGTCGAGTTGGAGGCCGCCAAAACGGCTTTCATTAATGACTTTATGTCGCGTGATGCGTTCAGGGCGAGACACGACTCGCTCAGCAATCAAGCTTATGTGGACACGCTGCTCGCGACGTCGGACGTAACTCTGTCAAATCGGCAAGCGCTGATTGATGCACTCAACAGTGGGAGTCAGACCCGCGGGCAGATTTTGCGACAGATTGTCGAGAGCGCTGAGGTGTATCAGGAGTTCTACAACCAGGCGTTTGTGGTGATGCAATACTTTGGATACCTGCGACGAGATCCCGACATTCTCTATCTGAACTGGATCGAAGTTCTGAATGCTAATCCTTCCGACTCGCGACACATGATTGCCGGCCTCGTGAACTCGTTAGAGTATCGAGCGCGCTTTGGACCCTGAAGTTCATTGCCGATTGCCTCTGTAAGAAGGGATCTCAGTCGCTCGCTCAGCATCATTGCACCGATCACCACGATCTGGTTCTACACAAAAATTCTAGCCACTACTGTATCTCGCCTGTCCTTAGAAATTGAGCTTCAGCGCGAATTGAATCAGCCGCGGGTTATTGCTCGTCGAGGTGATGCGCCCGAAGTCGCCGGGGTTAATAATTTGTCCGGTGTTTTGATCAACGGTGGCGGCGTTGAGGTTGCCGATTGGCTCGGCGAAGTTGACTTGATTGAACAGGTTGAAGAACTCGGCGCGGAACTCGACGCTCTTCGCTTCGCCCAACAGGAAGCGTCTGATGACGGAGAAGTCCACGTTCGTCTGTCGCGGTCTGCGCAGGACGTTCCGCCCAACGTTGCCAATGTCTGTGCCTTGAGCGCCCGCGATGGCCGTTCCGTTCGAGCTTGGTATCAGTTGACCGGTCTGTACGACGGGCCGGACGAAGGCGAAAGGGTTGAAGAAGTATCCGGGCGGGACGTTGCTCGTCGCCGTGGTGCGCGTCGCGCCGGGCGCCCAGCTTGGCCGAGAGAGTCCGCTGTTTGGACCAAAATAAAACGAGCCTGCATTGGAGTCTACGATGTCAAACGGCTGACCTGACATCGCGGTGATGATGCCTGCTAACTGCCAGCCGGACAGCAGCAATCGCCCGGCGGTTGACCCCGAGGCGAAAGCCGGGCGCGGCAAGTCCCACAGATAACTCAAGACAAAACGATGCGTGCGGTCGAAGTCTGAGACGCCGCGGTTGGCCCGGTTATCAAACTGGTTACCGAGGATAGTCGACGTATCAATTTCAGCCTGGCCTGAGGCGTTGTCGAGCGACTTCGCATAGGTGTAAGCAGCGAGCAGTTGCAGCCCTTTAGAGAGCCGCCGGGTCAGGCTCATCTGTAGCGAGTTGTAAGCCGACTCGGCACTGAACTGGAACTGCTGGAAGCCGGCGATGTCGGCGCCCTGAAAGGGCGCCCGGAGCGTCGCGTTGGCGGGCGTGTTGGCGGTGATCACCTGCCCCGTCACGGCGTTGACGACCGGCCGTTCAGTGCCGGCC
>JBPCMI010000070.1:0-8092 GCA_051002415.1 Pyrinomonadaceae bacterium | reverse complement strand
TTGTGTGAAGGGTAGAGATCGACGGAGCCGCCGATCAACAGCGGCATACGATGAGCAAGTGCATTAATAACGTCACCACTGGCCGCCCGTGTGGCCATCGCTTTCGCATCCGTGAAAGCCGGCAGGTGTGTTTCCCAGTCTGCGGGAAGCTCGCTCGACATCGTGGTGCGCCACAGCTGACTCAGCTCAGAGTGTTTCGCTTGATACTGTGAGACTAATTCGTTCCACTCGCTCTCTTGCTTCTGGCCACGGGTGGCGCTCTTGCGAAAATGTGCGAGTGCTTCATCGGGTATGAAGAACTGCTGATCTTCGGGCCAACCGAGATGTCGTTTCGTTTCGCGCACAGCTTCTTCGCCGGGCGCATCGCTATGGGCCTTACGCGTGCCCGCGGTTGGCATGCCGAATCCAATCGTGGTCTTCACCGAAATCAATGACGGTTTAGTGCCGACGGATTGAGCCTCGCGAATGGCCTCGTCGATTGCCTCTAAGTCATTGCCATCTTCGACCGTGACGGTGTGCCAACCGTAAGCCTCAAACCGTTTGGGAACATCTTCGCTGAACGCGAGGTCGGTAAAACCTTCGATCGTCACTTTGTTGTCGTCGTAAAAATAAATTAGTTTGCCAAGTTTCAGATGACCCGCGAGCGAAGCGGCTTCGGAAGCCACGCCTTCCATCAAGTCGCCATCAGAAACGATGGCATAGATGTGGTGGTCGATAACCGGAAAGTCTTTCTGATTAAATTTGGCCGCGAGATGCGCGGAAGCCATTGCCATGCCGACACCATTAGCAAAGCCCTGGCCTAAAGGTCCGGTTGTTATTTCCACACCGGGAGTCAAAATATTTTCCGGGTGCCCGGGCGTCCGTGAACCCCACTGGCGAAAGTTTTTGATTTCATCGAGTGGCAGATCATAACCGGTGAGATGAAGGAGTGAATAAATCAACATCGAACCATGACCGGCGGAAAGCAAAAAGCGATCGCGATTTTCCCACTTGGGATTGTTCGGATTGTGCCGGAGGAAACGCGTCCACAAAACATAGGCCAACGGCGCCGCGCCAAGCGGCAATCCCGGATGACCCGATTCCGCTTTTTGCACGGCATCGAGGGACAAGGTCCGAATCGTGTTGATGCAAAGTTGATCTAGCTCGGGAGTGGTGTCGGTATGCTGGGGCATCGGCGCGCTCATTTGTCGTTTTTGTCCTCGGTTGCTGCGAAGAAGTTAGGTCTCGTTGAATAGCTGATCGTAGATCTTTTGCTGCCGCTCAAGCGCCACCTGGTAGCGGGCATGTCGTGACAAATTAGGTTCGAAGGTTGTTTCGGCAGCGACCTTCTTGGTTTCGATGTTTGCTATTTTGCCCGCCGCTTCCAATGCAAGCAAGGCGGCGCCGCGTGTAGAACTTTCCGAAGTAGCTAAGAGAGTGATCGGGGTGCCAAGCACATCCGCAAGAATCCCCACCCACGCTGGAGAGGCGCGCAACGCTGTGCCGGACGCAACGATTGCCGCATCAGGCGCAAACGGTGCGAGCGCGCGGTGAATTAGAGCGAAGCGATAAGCAATAGCTTCCATTGCGGCGCGCAGAATCTCGATTGGCTGAGTCTTACGTTTCAGACCTAAAATCGCGCCTCGGGCTGTTAGCGACCAGCCGGGGCTCCGCTCACCTGACCAAAACGGCAGAACTGTTAGACCATGCGCGTCAGGTTCAAGCTCGGTAAGAGCGTCTTCTATCCAATTGTCTTCAACATCGAGCAGGGATTCGCGCAACCATGCATAAAGATTACCTCCATCAGAAAGAGCGCCGCCGAGAATTACGCGTTTATCATCGGCGCGGTAGCACCAAAGTTGAGGAGGAATTTTTGCAGGCGGCTCGCCGCGATACATCAAACGCAGTGCTCCGGAGCTGCCCACCATCAGGGCTAAATTGCCAGGAGTAGTACAGCCGCTGCCGATCGCATCTGCAGCGCCGTCGCCAATAGCGGGGAATACTCTTGCTTCGCTTAGCTCCGGCCAGCGCACGGTGTATTTTTCTTTCAATCGTCGGAATGCAGTGTGAGGCGAGGCGAGTTGCGGCAAAGTATCGAGGCGCAAATGGAGTGTTTCGAGTAGCTCAGCGTCCCAGTCGCAAAGTTGCTGATGGAACAGACCAGTGCCAGATGCCATTGAGATGCTCGCTACCGTTTCGCCGCATAAATGTAAGACGAGGAATTCACCAAACGACAACCATAAGCGCGTTGCTGCAACATCCTCGGGATGTTTCTGATTGAGCCAGTGTAATTTTGCCGGCCAGTAGCTGGGATGAAATCGACAACCGGTGCGAGCGTGGGTCGAAGATTCGTCAAACAAATTTCTTAGCTCCTGGGCAGTGACGGTCGCCTCAGTGCTGCCCCAGGTAAAGACAGGAGTTGTCGAATCTCCGTTTTCATCAACACCGACAAGACTGTGCCAAAAACATGAGATTGAGATCAACTGAATCTCGAGGTCAATTGTTTTTGCCAAACCGAAGAGATCGTCAATTGCACTCTCGATCCAACCCAATCTCTGGTCAGCATTAAAAGAGGTAGCGTCATTAGCCCCGGGCCAGTGCTGACGAACACTTGCGCGGGCGATGTCTTCACCGCGTTCATCGAAGAGGGCAGCGCGAATGCCTGACGTGCCGATGTCTAAACCCAACACAGCGGCGGGACGCGACTGTCGCATCTGGGAGACAATTTGAGGTGACGGCTCAAATCCTTCGAGGATCTCATCCAGCGCGCTGCTCATCGGCAGTCCCGTGCGCGTAAGCGTTCACGCGATTCGAAATGTCTTCTAGAAGCTGCAGAAACTGATTGCGAGTTCGTGAGCAGAATCGCACAGGGAATAAGCAATAGTCTAGTATTGCTTCCACATTCAATCTTTCTACTCCCAACGGACTTTACCGCCAAGTTGCCAATTTACGGAGACGGGGAGATACGGAGACACGGAGACGGGCGAGAGGGAGAGATTGAGAAAAACGAGTTAGTCAGTTTAAGTGAGAGTATATCGCTTGATTTAGGGGTCTCCGTTAACCATGTTCCTGTTCTCCGCGTCTCCCCTTCCCCGTGTCTCCGTGTCTCTCGGTTCTGGGCGGTAAAGAGCACGGCAACTGCTAGAATGGATTGATGCAAGCCGAAACCCTCAATTGCCCGATGTGCGGCGCGGCAGCAGCTACCGACGATCCCACTTGCAACTACTGCGGTGCGCGTTTGGCAACGGTGGCCTGCGCCTCCTGTTTCGGCATGATGTTTCGTGGCAGCAAACACTGCCCGCGCTGCGGAGCCCCTGCGGGACTGCGCTCTGCCTCAGATCTGCCCGCACTTAAATGTCCACGATGTGTGATCGAGATGCATTCCCTGCTTCTTGGCGCCACAGCGATTAGAGAATGCGAACGTTGCTTAGGTTTGTGGGTTGACGTGCCAGCGTTCGAAAAAATCTGTGCAGATCGTGAACAGCAGGCCGCCGTATTAGGGAAAGCATCCCCCGCGCCCACCAAGCCCATTCGGGGAGTTAATAAGGTTCGCTATGTTCCTTGTCCCGTATGTGAACAACTGATGAACCGGATCAATTTTGCCCGCTGCTCGGGAGTGGTGGTTGATATTTGTAAAGGCCACGGAACCTGGTTTGATCGTGAAGAGTTGAGTCGCATTGTCGAGTTTATTCGCGGAGGTGGTCTCGATGCGGCTCGATCAAAAGAAAAAGCTGCGCTCGAGGAAGAACGCCGCCATCTCGAATCATTGAAACGAAGAGGACAGTCAGGGTCGCTCAGCGGAATTGCTGAGAAAGATGACGAGCGACACGAAGGTATCGCTTCAGCGGGAGGTTTGTTAAAGCACTTGCTCGGTTAGATCGTCAATTGCCAATCGGCAATGATCAACCGCTTGCTTTCTCACTCTTCGCGCCGACCTGAACACGTTTTCCTACCGTGCTCCAGTCAATATTCGAAAAGAACGCCTCAATGTATAGCGGTCGCTCCGCCGGTTTGTAGTCGAGCAGGTAAGCGTGCTCCCAAACGTCCATCACCAGGATCGGTTTAAAGCCGGCAACATTACCAGTCTCATGCAAACTGATCCAGTGGTTTGAGAGCCGGCCGTTCGCAGGATTCTCATAACAAATCGCCCAGCCAACGCCGCGCATCTTGCCAATCCCAACAAAGTCAGCTTTCCAAATTTCGTAGCTACCAAACGCAGCCTCAGCCGACTTCACGAAGTTTGACTTCGGTTCGGGATCTCCCGTGCCGCCACCTTTTTTGAGATTCTCGAAGTAGTACTCATGCAGCACCATGCCGTTGTATTCAAAACCCAAGCGGCGTGTTAATTCAGAGTAGGCAGGCATTTCTTCCTGATCGACATTCGCGTCCTTAATGAACTCGGCAATGCGCGTCGAGAGGTTGTTAGTTTCTTTTACGTAGCCTTCGTAGAGCTTGAAATGCATCTCCAGGGTTTTATCCGTAATCCCTTTCAGACCGCTGAGATCGAATTGTCTGGCTTTGTAACTCTCCATTGATTTCCTCCTTCGCTTGCAAAGCGACTATTACGTGCAAGTGTGCCGAATAGGTGGAGAGTGTGGTGATTTAGTGTGGCAGGCGGAAGTAGTCAGTCGAGGAGGCAGGGGCGAGGTCACAAAGCGTATGTGGAAAAAACAAAGGCAGGAGCCAGTAAATCTCTTCTGGCTACTGCCTACCGTCTAATGCCTACCGTCTACTTCCTACTCTCTTCTTACTCAGTTCTTTCCGAAGATCACCCAATCGCCGTGGGCCGTGGCCATGAACAAAAGGAGTGGGAGCGACAACCAGGCATTCGTGCGCGAAGCGATGAACGCCTGACGAGCCAGCTCAGGAGGCGCTGCTGGGCCAGTGCCCGCCGTCGCGGCAATGATTCGTTTGTTGTTCGGCCAGATAATTCCCCAAACATTAAGCATCATGACGATGCCGTACGCGCCGCCAATGCCGATGGAATAGGTCTTGTTGCTGGCCCAGCTCTCACCTCCGACTGTGAGAATACTGCCGAAGAACTTCAGCAGACCCCAGGTAACAATCGCCACGAGGATAAACATAACGATCGCGAAGAGACGGCCATCCTTAATCAGAGCCGGTGCCTTCTTAATAATCAAAAACTCAACGATGAACAGCACGATGGGGTATGTCAGCCACGCGAATAGCACCCACCAAAGGTTTATGTTGCCGCCGCCAATTGCGTTTGCATTATTCACGTCACCCTTCAGCGTATACATCGCGAAATAAGCGAGCCCGGCGAGCACCGTGAAGACCGCGCCCCAGCGGAAAAACCAAAGAGAGCGGGAAAGGAGATCGGGATTGACCTTTTTCTTAATGTCGGGATCGAGAGCTTTCTGGAAAGGGACGTTTACGAGGTTGAAAAAATAAAGCAGACCGATCCAGGTGATCCCGGCGACGAAGTGAGACCAGCGCAGAATAATCCGCGGCAGTGCCTCGCCGGTCGGTCCGTGAAACACATCCTGAAAGATGGCCAGACTGATGGGGAGATGGACAATTGACTCAATTAGCATACGACCTCCGGAGTTTGGGTGAGACTGACTGACGAGCGTCATGCCTGGCAGACAGAATCGTCCGCCGCCAATCCCTGTTTAATTCAAATTCGGTGTGACGCGCGCAGATTACACCCAAGGAGTGGCACGAGGCAATCAAGAGATGCCGATTGCCAATTGGCAATTTCCGATTGAAGGAATCTGGGAATAACTTGCTCTAGCTTAGGAATAATTGGCATTGCCAATGGCAATCGACAATGGCACGCTACTCGTCGAAGGGTCGTGGTCCCGCATCCATGCCGCGCACGCTTGCCTGATTCACCACCTGAATCTTTAGATCGTCGTTCACTCTAACCTGGCATGACAGTCGAATGTTTGCAGCCAGCTCGGCTTCCATCGCCAAACGCTCGCGCTCAAGTTCTCCCATCTCACCAGGATCACCAGCAAGCACGGCAACGCGGCAAGTCGTACAGCGAGCATTGCCGCCACAGCGATGCAGGATGTCGATACCGGCGTCTTCGATAGCGAGAACAAGTTTCTTACCCCCGGGGGCGTCAAACGCTTGCGGGCCGGTCGCGGTCTCAGCTTCGATCTTGGGCATGATTTTAGACTCCGAAGAAATTGATTTGATTGCAGGATGAATTTGGCACAACTCTCAAGAATTGCCAATTGCCGATTGCCGATTTACAAAACTGTTGTTGGTATTTATCCGAATACTGAGAATCGTCTTCTCAAGGAATGTCACTACCCCCCCTGAGGAACTGTGCCGCCAAAAAAAGAACGTTCGACAATTGGCAATCATTTCAGCTTAAGCTCCATGAACGCCGCTCCCGCTACAGGATTGTTGTAGTAAGGTGCGATGTCTTTGAACCCCAGCACTCGATACATCGCGATGGCGTGATCCATTTTGCCCGGCAACGTATCGAGCCGGATCTGCTCGTAACCCAGAGTTCGCGCTTCATCAACAATCGTTTCCGCGAGCTGCCACCCTAAACGTTGTCCGCGAAAAGCCGGCCGCACAAATAGCCGTTTCATTTCGGCTACCCCATTCCCCAAGTTGCGCAACGCAGCACAACCAGCGACTGCGCGGTCTTCAGCAACAGCAAGCAGCAAGCGTCCACGCGGCGGAGCATACTCGCCGGGCAGGCTTGCTACCTCTTTATCGTAGTTTTGAAAGCAAAGATTAATGCCGAGCCACGCGACGTACTCATCGAACAGTTCGCGCACTTGCTCGATTTCGCTTTCAGATTGAGCTTGAACTATTCGCATCGGAGAAGTTTCAAACAAATGAGGCCGGGGCGTCTGCTTTAGACTACCCAGCCTCAAATATGCACCGCGCCGTTTTCATAACAGGCATTGCGCCTGTCTTTGCACTGGCAGGTAAGCCTGCCTCAAACTTATGCCGTAAACGAAGTGCCGCAGCCACAGCTGCCGGTTGCGTTGGGATTGGTGAACGTGAAGCCCGAACCCATCACGCCGGTGACGTAGTCAATCTGCACACCGTTCAGGTACTGGGCACTAAACATGTCGACAAAAAGTCGCACGCCGTGCTCGTTGAGAATGAAGTCGCCTTGCCGCGATTCTTCTTCGATATTCAGACTGTATTGAAAACCAGAGCAACCGCCCGGCACGACGCGGACTCGCAGTCCGGAAGTCTCGGGCAGTCCCTCTTCACCGGACATGAATTTCTTAATTTCCGCCGCGGCCGGCTCGGTCACGATAAGTGACATTGCCGGGGCCATCGGGGCGCCGCTGGTGGTTCCGGTAGATGTTGTATTTGCTGACATTCCTTAAGAATCTCCTTTAATCAATTGCCGATTTTCAATTGCCAATTGCCGATTGCCAATTGGATCCCCTGAATGGGTAAAAGTCTGGTTTACAGTATTGACGCAATCGGAAATCTGCAATCGCCAATCGGCAATGATCTTACTGGCCTTTTCCTAAAACGACAAGTTCAGGTTTCATCGCCTCGATTGAGACCTGGCGGGCCACTTCCTCGGCCAGACGACGAAAAGCCAGCGCTTGTGGTGAATCGGGCTCGCTTACTACCACCGGTCTACCTGAATCGCCGGCCTCTCTGACACTGATACCAAGCGGAATCGCCCCCAGAAAGGGAACGTGATACATCGCGGCGAGCTGTTGGCCGCCACCCTCCCCAAAAATATCGTAACGATTTCCTGTGTCGGGCGCGATGAAGTAGCTCATATTTTCGACGATCCCCAGAATCGGGATCGCGACGGTTTCGAACATCCGCAGAGCACGCCTGACATCGGCCACGGCAACGGCCTGGGGAGTCGTAACCAGAACGGCGCCCTGCACGGGCACGAGTTGCGCCAGCGACAGTTGGACGTCCCCGGTCCCCGGCGGCATGTCGACAACCAGGTAATCGAGTTCACCCCACTTCACATCAGAAAGAAACTGTTTGACGAGACCGTGCAGGATTGGCCCGCGCACGATCATGGGTTTGTCGCCCGGCTGCAGAAAAGCCATGGACATGATCTTTATGCCATGAGCTTCGATGGGGACCAGTTTGTTACCTTCGACAACCGGTTGCGCATCGCTTGCGCCTAGCATGATGG
>JBPCMI010000069.1:0-3519 GCA_051002415.1 Pyrinomonadaceae bacterium | reverse complement strand
GTTGATAGCTGATCTCACGAAGCTCACCGGAGTCTTGATTGGCGACAGCAT
Organism: Pyrinomonadaceae bacterium; assembly: GCA_051002415.1. Classification (GTDB taxonomy): domain Bacteria; phylum Acidobacteriota; class Blastocatellia; order Pyrinomonadales; family Pyrinomonadaceae; genus PSRF01. The sequence goes on along the minus strand of JBPCMI010000069.1, from coordinate 3,468 downwards.
CCTTAGAAGTAATGGCACCACGCTCGCTGCCGGCAGTCTTTTTCTTAGCAGCGGCGTATTGCTTGGAGACGGCGTCTTGCTGAGCGATGGAGTTTTGCTAAGCGATGGCGTCCTGATGAGCGACGGGGTTTTGCTAAGCGATGGTGTTCTGATGAGCGATGCGCTGATTCAAGCAAACTCGGCGCTGATTGGCGGCGATCCGACGACCGGTATGTCAGTGTCGTTGGACAATGGAGTTGATTACACGGGGTACTGAGTTCGGCTGACGCGAACTTAATTACAACGACTAAGACGAGGATAAAGACGTGTATCAACAATCCCCCACTATGAGGTTCGACACCGGCGATTTCGTGCCGCAAGCGACAACTCGGAAGGCGTTTAGCCTAAAGAGTGAAGCAGAGATGGAAGTCTTGAACTTTCTCGCGGAGCGACCGCTGCACACGGTGATCATGACGGGCTTCGTTCGCGACAATGGCTTGGTTTCGCCCGCGAATCGCGGAGCTTTCTACGGGGTTCGCAACGAAGAAGGCGAACTCGAAGGTGTCGCCCTGATCGGTCACGCGACGTTGATGGAAACCCGAACAGCCCGCGCGGTCTGCGCCTTTGCCGAAATTGCCCAGCGATGCTCTTCGACCCACATGATTCTGGGCGAGCAGGAGCGAATTGAGGAGTTTTGGTCCCAGTATCAAGCAGGCGGTCAACCGATGCGCCTCGCTTGCCGGGAGTCGCTCTTTGAATTGCGCCATCAGACTGGGCTCAGGCAGAAAGTAGGAGACTTGCGCCTCGCCACACTCGCGGAGCTGGAACTGATCATTCCGATACAGGCAAGGATGGCGCAAGACGAGAGTGGCATTAATCCTCTCGAACGCGACGCGGAAGGCTTTCGTCAACGTTGCCGCCACCGAATTGAACAAGTGCCGCAGCTGGGTCGTGGTCCGAGACGGTGAGCTACTCTTCAAAGCCGACATCATCTCCAACACGGAGGAGGTAATTTATCTTGAAGGTGTTTGGACAAACCAGAAGCTGCGCGGATCGGGGCTTGGTATCAATTGCATGTCGCAACTCGCAAAGGAACTGCTGCAACGCACCAAAGCGGTCAGCCTCCTTGTTGATCAAAGGAACAAGCGAGCCCAGGCATTCTTCCGTAAATGCGGATTCAGACTTCTCACAACCTATGACACGATTTTTCTGGAACAGGAAGTTCAAGTAAACATTAACTAAGCCTCGTAAGATTCTGCCCCAATTACCCGGCTCTCCCGCCCTCACCAACGGTCTCTCCTCCGAGACTACGATTGACGTGGCAGACACACCTACATCAAGTCGATCAATCAGGTTATTATTCTGGGCCACAGTGGCTGCGGGGACGTTGATCTCCGCGTTCTGCATTTATCGACTCCAGTTCCAGCTTTTCGATCTTCGCTTTGCCATCATCGTGGCGATCACCCTCCTGATCAGCTCACGAATCATCATCCCAATTCCAAGGTTCAGCTCACACATCTCGGTTTCCGACACCTTCATTTTTCTGCTCATGCTGCTCTACGGCTTAGAGCCCGCTGTCCTCGTGGCGGGCGCCGAGGCCTTCCTATCATCACGTCGCTTCAGTAAGAAGGGGATCACAATATTTTTCAACTGGGGTTGTGCCGTATGTTCCGCTTTCATTACGGCCCACGCACTGCAATCCTGGTTTGGTGAAATCACCCTAATCCGAAGCCTGCCGCTGTCGGCGATGCTAATCGGAGCAACCTGTGCGATGGCACTAGTGCAATATGGTGCTAATTCGGGATTGGTCGCCTGGTTTGCTGCTATCAAAACCAACCAGCAATTTTGGCCGACGTGGAGCAAGCACTTTCTTTGGACGTCGATCACCTACTTTGCCGGGGCCTCCGCCTCCATGATTACTGCGAAGTCGGCCGACCACATGGGCTTCTACGCAGTGATTCTAACGGCGCCCACCGTCGCTATCCTGTATTTCACCTATCGGACCTATCTAAAGAATGTTGAATCGGCTGCGGCACAGGCCGACCAGGCGAAGCAGCACGTTGAAGAACTCTCTCACTACATCGCCGAACAGGAACGCATTCGCGAGCAGTTCTCGCAAATAGAAAAGTTGTCGGCCCTCGGTGAACTCGCCTCGGGGGTGGCCCACGACTTTAACAACACTCTGGCAGGAATCCTTGGCCGTGCGCAGTTGCTGACGCGCACCAGCGACCCAGAAACAATGAAGCGCGGGTTGGAGATAATCATCAAGGCAGCCGAGGACGGAGCCAACACGGTAAAGCGAATTCAGGACTTCGCGCGCCAACGCAAGGACCAGGATTTTCAGCTGGTCGCTATTGATCAGATTCTATTTGACGTGAGCGAGATTACCCGGCCACGTTGGAAAGACAGCGCCGAAGCCTCAAACATTCACATCGGACTAGCGCTTGAAATCAGATCGAAGGCGTGCGTGATGGGAGACGAGTCGGAGTTACGAGATGTCCTTGTAAACATGGTCTTCAATGCAATCGATGCGATGCCGGCTGGAGGTCAGTTGACCCTCCGCGTTGAAGCGGTGGCCGATAAAGTCGAGATCGTGGTTTCGGATTCCGGGACCGGAATGTCGCCGGACGTGCGCTCCAGGATCTTTGATCCCTTCTTTACGACCAAGGGAAAAACAGGAATGGGATTGGGTCTCGCTGTGAGTTTTGGAATTATTCGGCGTCACGAGGGGATAATTCACGTCGAGTCTGAAGTCAACAAGGGGACGACTTTCCGGATAGTGCTGCCGACTGTTGCGGCAAGCGGCGCTGAAAAACATATCGAGGTCAATGCCGGTTCAATTGCCGTCGAGAATCACGCTATCGTAACTAATCAGTTGGACTCTGATTCCTATCAACCGACGATTCTGGTGGTGGATGATGAAGAGCCGGTGCGCGAACTGTTGCGCGACATTCTCGAAACGCAGGGTTGCAGAGTCTATCTCGCGCCGGGTGGGCGCGAAGCGCTGGCACTTTTCGAGGCCCGGAATTTTGATGGCATCTTCACCGACGTAGGGATGCCGGGAATGAGCGGTTGGGAACTGGCTCAGGCAATTCGCGGACAAAATCAGCTGGTTCCTATCGCCGTGGTCACCGGCTGGGGTGGAGCGGTGGGTTCAAACAAGCAGAAGGAAGCAGGAGTTGATTGGGTCGTAACCAAACCATTCACGAACGAACGAATTTGCGAACTGGCTGCAGAGATTCGCAGAATGAGTGTCGCCCGAAAGAAACGCGCCGACCTCGCCGTCGCCGCAGCGTGAGACCTTCCGTTATTTTCCGTCCCGAATAATCTTCCAGTCCGTAGCATCCTCTTTCGATTCATCTGCACGGCGAGGCGCCTTCAACAAGTGACGCCGGCGGTCGAGCGCGCGTTTCACACTTTTCTCAACCACTTCAAGGCGGAACGGTTTAAGAAGGTACTCGAAAGCTCCTAATCGGATCAGTCCTTGTG
>JBPCMI010000068.1:0-6856 GCA_051002415.1 Pyrinomonadaceae bacterium | reverse complement strand
GAAGAAGGACAGTTGGGTTTGAGCGCCACAGTTGCCGGTGCGGTGGACAAAGCGGCAACAGTAGTGGAGACATTAATCGAGGAAGTTTGTGCTGGCGCCCTGGGGCCGGCAGGTTATCAACGGGGGGAAGAAAGATGAGCGCTATCAAGTTGGAGCAGGTGAAATTGAAGGAAAGGCAGACTCCAGAATCGGCGCGAGCGCCTGAGCCGCCAGCCTCCAAACATCTTGTTTGGAAAATTGTTGGCGGAGCGGTTGTAGCTCTCGTGGCTGCCGGAGTCTTAACGTCGCTGCACGACATCCGTCGTTACCTCAGAATTAGAAATATGTAGTAGCGATCATTAAGCGATCGGCCGCGAACTACATTCAAGAGGAGATGATCATGGGAAACTCAGAAACCGCGGACTCGAAGGACATGTTGTATCTCGTCGGTGGCGTCGCGCTGCTGGTAGCGGGCGCCGGACTAATCATGGCCCATCCAGAGATTAGGAAACAGGTGCGTGCCGGATTAGGCAGGGTGCTTCCGGGCGTTCAGGACAACCTCAATATGGGTTTTTCTACCGTGGTGCCCGATTTTCAGCGGTACATGAAAATTCGATCAATGTGATGACCGCTGAACCCAGTGTTTGGAAAGGACTAGCTGCGGGGGCTGCGGGGGGCCTCGTTGCGTCAGTAGTGATGAATCAGTTTCAGTCCTGGTTGGGTGGAACGATCGCAGGCACTGAACGATGGCACGGCGCACAGTCGCTGCAACAGGGCTCGCCTGATCACGGCGCGGCGCGCGAACTAAAGGAACGTGGCAGTGAGGATCCAGCTGACGACGCCGCGATGAGACTTGCGAACGTTGTCTCTGAAGGTGTTCTTGATCGCGGCTTAAGCAAGCACGAGAAAGACGCTGCCGGGACTGCTGTGCATTATGTGTTCGGCGCGACCACGGGCGCGTGGTACGGAGCGGCTGCCGAAGCATTTCCGGTCGTTACGGCGGGAGGCGGACTGGCGTTTGGTGGCTTGGTTTGGCTGACAGCCGATGAAGGAGTGGTGCCCGCCCTGGGCCTTTCAAAGTCACCTACCGAATACCCGCTGCAGATTCATGCTTATGCGTTTGCGTCGCACCTGGTGTATGGCTTGACGACGGAACTGGTGCGCCGCGCCGTGCGACGAGTCTTGTGAGTAGCTAGACTGCATAACGAATCGGCTTGTTATATGTCGACTGGAACAACAACTGAAACGTCAGCTGACACAAAAGTGGTTCGGTATCATCTGATCCCTGAGCAGAGCAGCTTCACCGTCCAGGCGTTTGCGCAAGGATTGTTATCCGCTTTCGGGCACGATCCTGTGATCGTCATTCGTGACTTCAACGGCGAAGTGCAGTTTGTGCCGGGCACCTTTGAAGCGGCCTTGCTGAAAATCACCATCAACGCAAAGGATCTTGCGTTAAGCGGCGAAGCGAAGGAAAAAGACCGCGCGGAAATCGAGACGACCATGCGCAACCAGGTGCTCGAAGTTGAGAAATACCCTGAGATTGTTTTCTCGAGCACCAACGTTTCCGCGAGTCGTGTGACGGAAGGACGTTATCGAGTCAGGATCATCGGCGATGTGACGCTGCACGGAGTCACTCAGAAGAACGTTTGGATCAGTTCAGAGGCAACTGTAAGCGAAGAAACCCTGCGGGCGCGAGGGGAGTTCTCGCTGAAGCAAAGCGATTTTGGCATTAAGCCATTTTCCGCGGTCGGTGGCACCATAAAGCTCAAGAACGAGCTGAAGTTTTCTTTCGATATTGCAGGACAGAAGATCGCTTAGGCCAATGTCCGCGCGTCTAGACTGAGGCCTGAGACCTGAGACTTGAAAGATGCACGAACTTTCAATAGCGCTGAGCATTATCGAAGGGGCTTCTCAGGAAGCTTTGAAGCGTGGCGGTGCACAAGTTCACGCGGTGCATCTCAAGCTTGGCGCGCTATCCGGAGTGGTCAAGGACGCGTTGTTGTTTTCTTACGAAATTGCCTGCGCCGGAACGTTGTTGGAAGGATCGAAGCTGGTAATCGAGGACGTGCCCGTGGTGGTTTATTGCGCGACCTGCGCGGACAAAAAAACTTTGGAATCAATCCAGCGATTCTGTTGTCCCACGTGCGGAGCTCTCACCCCTGATGTTGTCAGCGGAAAGCAGCTCGAACTGGTAGGACTGGAAATTACCGAAGTTAGCCCACTCCGGGAAATGATTGATGATTTGAACACGTTTACGCCGGCTGGGGGGATTGCCTGATGAGCACACAACCCCGTCTCGTTGAAGTTAGGCAAAACGTTTTGAAGCAAAACGATCTGCAGGCCCGCTCGTTACGAGCGCGTTTTGAAGCTGCGGGTGTATTTGTGTTGAGTCTGGTTTCGAGTCCCGGCGCCGGCAAAACAACCCTGCTGGAAAAAACTTTGAAGCGCTTACAAAGCAATGGCGTGCGCGTGGCTGCCCTCGTGGGAGATCTGGCGACGGAAAATGATGCTGCTCGCTTAGCGCGCAGTGAAGCTCCCGTCAAGCAGATCATTACCGGCACGGTATGTCATCTGGATGCCGACATGGTCGAGCGTTCGCTCGCCGGTTGGAATCTCGACGAAATAGATTATCTCTTCATCGAGAACGTCGGCAACCTTGTGTGTCCTTCAAGTTATGATCTCGGCGAAAGCCTGCGGGTAGTTTTGATGTCAGTGACCGAAGGTGAAGATAAGCCTTTGAAATACCCTACAATTTTTAATTCCGCTGACGTTGCTGTAATAACAAAGATGGACCTGGCAGAGGCGGTGGAATTTGATCGGCCAGCAGCGCTCCATAACATTCAATCGGTAAGACCAGGAATGGAAATCATCGAGCTCTCGGCCAAGACTGGCGCCGGTGTTGACGAATTCCTGCAACTTTTACATTTGCGCAGCAGCAGTAAAGTCGCAATGGCTTAACGGAAATGATTACTCGGTCCCAAATTCTGGTTCGTGGTCTGGTGCAGGGTGTGGGTTTTCGACCCTTTGTTTATAGCCAGGCCAGCCTGCGCGATTTGCGCGGCCGCGTGCGCAATAACACCGCCGGCGTCCTGATTGAGGTTGAGGGAAAGTCCAGCGACATCGAAAAGTTTGTTAGTGACCTTACCTTAAATGCGCCGCCACTCTCGGCCATCGAATCTGTTGATTGCAATCACAATCTCGCGCCTGCTGACTACGCCAACTTTGCGATCATGGAAAGCGCTTACGAAGGTGAAAAGTTCGTTGCGATTTCGCCCGATGTTTCGACCTGTAACGATTGCTTGGCAGAACTCTTCGACCCACAAAACCGTCGCTACCGTTATCCCTTCATCAATTGCACGAACTGTGGTCCGCGCTTCACGATCATCGAGAACGTTCCCTACGACCGGGAGCAGACCACGATGCGCGAGTTTGAAATGTGTGCGGCCTGCCGGCGCGAGTATGAAGACCCACTTAATCGTCGTTTTCACGCGGAACCAGTGGCCTGTCCTGAATGCGGTCCGCGACTATTCTTAACGCAAGCAGAGGCGAAGACGCTGCCTGATGTTGGCGACGCGATCAACGAGACTCGTGCTTTGCTCGCACAGGGCAGGATCGTAGCAATCAAAGGTATTGGAGGTTTTCATCTGGTTTGCGATGCTCTCAATGCCGACGCTGTCGCGCTGCTAAGAGCACGAAAGTATCGTGAGGATAAACCCTTCGCGATGATGGCGTCTTCAGTGGCTGTCATCCGGAAGTACTGTGAAGTTTCAGACGAAGCGGAACAGCTTTTACTGGCGCCACAACGACCCATCGTGCTGCTGAGGAAAAGAGAAGGTTGCCAAATTTCCCCGGCAGTGGCGCCCGGCGTTAACAACCTTGGTTTCATCCTGCCGTATTCTCCGTTGCATCAACTTCTTTTGGCAGACCTTGATCGGCCGCTCGTCATGACCAGCGGCAACATCTCCGACGAACCCATCTGCTTTACGGATGAGGCTGCACTGCAACATCTCGACCAGATTGCCGACTACTTCCTGCTGCATGACAGAAGAATCCATATGCGCACCGATGATTCGGTAGTGCGTGTCCACCGGCGGCGCGAGATGATCGTCCGCCGCTCGCGAGGTTATGCGCCGGCGCCGCTGCGCATGGGATTTCACTTCGCGCAGCAAGTGTTGGCTTGTGGCGCGGAGTTAAAAAATACGTTTTGTCTCGGCCGCGAGAACCACGCCTTCATCAGTCACCACATCGGCGATTTGAAGAACCTCGAAACTCTGAATTCCTTTCATGAGGGAATCGAGCACTGCAAGCGGCTTTTCGATCTAAAGCCGGATGTGGTCGCCTATGATCTTCATCCGGACTATCTCTCCAGCAAGTACGCACAGGGTTTGGACGATGCGTTCGCCAAAATCGGAGTGCAACATCATCACGCACACATTGCGAGCTGCATGGCCGACAACCAAATCGATGGCGATGTGATTGGCGTCGCAATGGACGGCTTGGGTTTCGGGACTGATGGTCGGCTGTGGGGTGGTGAGTTCTTCGTTGCGAATTTCGCTGATGCTGAACGCGTCGCGCACCTGGAATATATGCCACTGCCGGGCGGCGAAATGGCGACACGCGAACCCTGGCGCATGGCGGCGGTTTACCTCCAGCAGACGTTTGGCGATGCGTTCTTAAATCTCGAGTTGGACGCTGTCAGCAAACTCAATCGCGACAAATGGGCGACGCTGAACCGAATGATCGTGACGCGCACCAACAGTCCGGAAACATCAAGTATGGGCCGGCTGTTTGATGCTGTCGCCGCGCTGCTGGGCGTGCGTTCGTTCATCAACTATGAAGGCCAGGCGGCGATCGAGTTGGAAGGTCTCGTTGATGCAGAATCCCACGGCAGTTATCAATTCGGAGTGAATGAAGTGGGTGTCATAACCGCCCGAGAAGTAATTCGCGAAGCGGTGGCTGATCTCCTGAATGGCACGCTGGCGCCAACGGTTTCAGCGCGCTTTCACCGTGCAGTGGCGCGGCTAATCGCCGAAGTTGCCGGGCGCGTGCGGGAAAAACGTAAGATAAATCGGGTCGCGCTCTCCGGCGGCGTCTTCCAGAATATTTTTCTTTTAGAAGAATCGTGTGAGTTGTTGCAGCGCAGAGGCTTTGAGGTGTATACGCACAATCAGGTGCCGGCAAACGACGGGGGCATTTCACTGGGCCAGGCAGCGGTGGCCAATGCTCAAATCAGTCTCGGGAGATTGTAAACATGTGCTTGGCCATTCCCGGCAAGATCGTTGAGATCGTTGACCACGAAAATCACCTCGCCAAAGTCGAAGTTGGCGGCGTAAAGCGCAATATTAATATTGGCATGCTGGGCGAAGACGAGGCGCGCGTTGGTGACTACGTGTTAATCCACGTGGGGTTCGCCATGAGCAAGGTTGACGAACAGCAAGCGGAAGAGACCTTGCGGATATTAAAAGAAATTGGCGAGTTTGATATGGAGTTTGAGCAGTTTAAGACGACGGTCGAATAGGCATTGTCTGACTCTGGGTAAAAGGCTCAAGCAACTTCCATACGTCATTTGTTGGCTTGTTGAAGGTGAGGTCGTGAATTATGAGTAAATCTGTCGACGATTTCTCCCGTTCCTTTTATCCATTTCTGCATCAGGAGCGTCAGCAACCAAAGGATCTGGTTGAGGAACTAACCTTCTCTTTGCTTGAGAAAGTGCGGGAAAGCGTCGCCGTTAAAACGAAATTCTTTGAAGCCAATAAGGAAGCCATCATCGCCGCCTCACTGGACCTGGCTAAAGCGTTCCATCGGGGACATAAGTTACTCGTTTGCGGCAACGGTGGATCTGCTACGGATGCGCAACACGTGGCAGTCGAGTTCATGCACCCGATCACCGTTGGCAGAAAAGCCCTCCCCGCTATCTGCCTGGCAAACGATATGGCGATGGTTACTGCTGTCGCCAATGATGTCGGCTTCGACGATGTTTTCACCAGACAGATTATCGCGTTGGGTTCGGCCGGGGATGTGTTGCTGGGAATTTCGACGAGCGGCAACTCGGAAAATCTGATGCACGCCTTTGCTACCGCCCGCCACATGAACCTTGTCACTATTGGATTCGCGGGGGGCGACGGTGGGAAGATGGCTAGCATGTCTGCTGACCTGCTGGATTATTGTCTGACAGTTCCAACGTCCAGCATTCATCGGATTCAGGAATCGCATGTCGCTCTTTATCACATCATGTGGGACATGGTGCACACTCTTCTCCAAAGTGAATCGCTATCGGATGAGGAGTCTCAAGTGTCAAGTTCAAAGTCTCAAGACTAGCCGGCCTTCCAGAAGCAGAGGAATGGGCCACGATGACCACGGATAAGCACGGATCAGAAAGGCACATCGGTTTGCCGTTTTATCTGTGGATGTCTGTGTAAATCTGTGACGAATTGTGCGGGGGTAGGATATGAAATACATAGACGAGTATCGACAAAGCGACCTGGCTCGCAAACTGGCCGAGCAAATTGAGCACCTCACGAGCAAGCCGCTAAAGCTGATGGAGGTCTGTGGCGGCCACACACACACCATATTTAAGTACGGTATCGAAGATTTATTGCCACGCAACATCGAGATGATCCATGGGCCGGGTTGTCCGGTGTGTGTCATTCCCCTCGGCCGCGTTGACGACGCTATCTCCATCGCCCAACAGCCTGACGTAATTTTCACTACCTTCGGTGACGCGATGCGCGTACCCGGTTCGAAAACAAGCTTGTTGGACGCCAAAGCAGCAGGCGCCGACGTCAGAATGGTTTACTCCCCACTTGACGCCTTGAAAATTGCCCGGCGCACTCCTGACAAGCACGTCGTGTTTCTGGGACTCGGTTTTGAAACCACT
>JBPCMI010000067.1:0-23403 GCA_051002415.1 Pyrinomonadaceae bacterium | reverse complement strand
CTCAAGACCCGCCAAGTTCGCCAAGACAACGAAACTAATAAGGAGAAACGAAAAAGGAGGCCAGCTTAGTCAATGACCTCCAACTGTTAGGCACGTAAATGAGCAGGCTAACTGCTAATCTTTCTTGGCGAACTTGGCGGATCTTGGCGTCTTGGCGGTAAGAAAGGTTCACCGCAAAAATTCACCACCGCTTCCACGAACTTAGCAGGATATTCTTCCTGAGGGTGGTGACCGCAGTCCTTGAACACCACCAGTCGCGAATTCTTAATTCGTTGCTGAAGTTCCTCTCCATTTCTTAAGGGCACATCAGGATCGTTATCGCCCCAAACCAAAAGGGTTGGCTGGTCGATTAGCTGTGCTTCCCGTTGGATTCGCTCTGCGTCCCAGTTGCGAACAGTGCGAATGATTGCCCGATGAGTCCCGGCGGCTCGCAACGGCAGGAAGCGAGCGTCAACTCGGAATTCGTCGAGAGTTGCTTGATGGCGATCGTAAACTCGCTTCATCCGCGCTCGCAGCAAGCGGCGCGACCCGGCCAGCAAAGGTGAAACAATGTCGCCGACTACTGGCGTGCGCACCAGTCTCATCATAAGGTAACGCCTTGGTTTGTTGTTTGAGACCGCGCCCACTAACACTAACTTCCCAACGAGCTCGGGTTGATTTAGTGCGACCGTTGTCGCTACTGCACCGCCATAAGAGCTGCCGACCAGAATCGCTTGCTCGCATCCTAATCGTTCGAGTAGCCCGGCGATAATCCGGGCTTGCGACTCGATTGAATAGTCAAAGTTTCGCGGTTTCGCGGAATAGCCGGCGCCGATCGAGTCGGGTGCAATCACGCGAAACCCTGCCGCCGCGAGCTCGAGAAAAACTCTGCTCCAGACGAAGGTCGACGAGAGAAAGCCGTGAATCAGAAACATCGGAGGCGCGTCCGAAGGGCCGGCTTCCTGGTAGTGCACGCGCAAACCATGGACGTCGATAAAGCGGGAATGCTCGACATGGTAGATTCGATCACGGCTTCTTTCCAGATCGACATCGCGCGGCCGCGCGAGCAATTTCGCAAGCACAGCAGCCGTTGCCAAACCGGAAAACCCCGCGAGTAGATGACGTTTCGTCAGCTTCATTGTTTTAGAGACAGCACCACACGGGGACGCACCAAATCAGTTTCGGGCTCGTACATTCCGACGGCGACGAGCGCCCCGGCTTCATCGCGCATCCTAACCCAATCCAGCAGGCCGAAGGCTTTTTCACTTTTGCCTGCCAGTTTCAAAGGGAGGCCTTGATGGGTCCGTTGCACTTCCAGCGAATTCAAGGAGACACAAGGGAGAAACTCAAGGGCCCCATCCGGGGTAACTAAAACCTCGTCTAATGAATTATGGCGCACGCGCTCTTCTAGTTGCTCGAGCGTCATCGCGTCCGTCAGAACAAAACTGCCCGCTTTCGTCCGTCGCAACTGGGCCACATGGACTCCAACCCCGAGTCTTTTTCCAAAATCCTCGGCAAGTGTCCGCACATAAGTTCCCGCGGAGCATGTCACGCGAACCTGAATGTCAGTGGTCCCATCCGCGTTGTGCGGAAAGGTTTCGCCGGCGTCGCCCGTTAGTTCCAAAGAATGAATGGTGACGCGCACGGCTTTGCGTTCCACCTCTTCGCCGCGCCGCGCAAGTTCGTAAAGTTTTTTGCCGCCTAGTTTTTTCGCCGAATACATGGGCGGCACCTGCTCGATCTCTCCACGCAGACTTACCAACTCGGCTTCGAGCTCTTCTTTGCTCCAGGGATCAGTTTTCTCAGCAATTGGAGCGAGCGGCTTTCCAGTCACATCACCAGTGTCAGTGGCAAATCCGAGTCGAATCACAGCTTCATATGTCTTCAGGGATCCGCTGAGAAACTGCGCCAGCCGCGTGGCCCTGCCCACTAACACGATCAAAACGCCAGTGGCGAACGGGTCAAGTGTTCCCGTGTGTCCAACCCGACGTTCCCCTAAGATTCGTCGCACGCGAGCCACGACATCATGCGATGTCATGCCCGCGGGCTTATCGATAATTAAGATTCCATCCATCGCGCCTAACTTCATTCGCTTCCATTTAGCACCCTCGCAATCGCTTTCCGTCCTTCTTTCGCCTTCAAAGTTGTATGCACGATAACAGCGCCAACGATTATCGCGCCGCCGATTAGGGCCCACTGCGAAGGTCGTTCGCCGATAACCAGAAAAACCCAGACCGGATTCAGTACCGGCTCGATATAACCAACGATGCCCGCGTCGAGCGAGCGAATCCCACGCGCCATTCCGAGCGTAAAGAGGGTGTAAGCGACTCCGATTTGCACTACGCCGAGGTAGACCACGCTGAGCGCATCGTGCAAGGTGATGCCTGACAGCGCTTGCAAACCTGCGGGCGCAGCAACGAGAACTACGAGCAGGTTGCCATAGATAACCGATGATGCGCGATTTACCGCGCGCGCGCTGGAGTGTCGCAACAAGAGGAAGTACGCGGCGAAACAGATTCCCGAAGCGAGTGCGAGAAGATTTCCCGTAACGTCTTGCGGCCGAAGTTTGCCCACAAAGAAGAGGGACATACCGATCACACAGAAGATTACTGTGATCAGATCACGCTGGCGAAACTTCTCCTTGTAGAAGAGCGGTTCCAGCACCAGGACGTAGAGCGGCGCTGTGTATTGCAGAAAAATGGCATTAGCGGCGGTTGTTTCTTTTGTTGCCAGTACGAAAAGTAGAAGCAGTGCCGCGTAGAGCACGGACGCGATCAAGGTGATGCGATTCAAGCCAAAGCCTTCGCGCCGGGTAAATAAAGCTACAGTGATTGCCGCCAGGAGTGAGCGGCCGAAAGAGAGTTCGAGGCCGGAAAGCGTAGTCCACTTTATGAAGAGCCCGCCGGTGCTCCAGATGATCGCCGCAGCCAGCACCAGCAATAACGGCGAGGGCGACGGTTTGGCGAGAGTGTTAGGCAAGCTTCCGGTTCAAATACATGGTTAGGTTCTATTCCTCGGCTTCAACGCCACGATTGCGCCGCTTCAAATACTTTCCGAACACGCCGTTCCAGGGAGGAATTACAATTGATACCGCTCCCTGCGCCTGTGCCTGGCAAGCCAGACGAATTAGCGGCTTGGGTTCGGTCGTGTTGATATATCCGAATAGTTTGATCTGCTTACCTTCACGGGCGGCCACATCAGAAAGCTTTTCCGCGCCACCGAGCACGCCCACCCAACAAGTACCACAGGAGGCCGAGCGACACTCGACGGGGATTGGTCCTTCGATGCGTCGCGGATCAAGCGCCCGCCAATCGCGCGAGCGATCGGACTCCGCGCCCCAGGCCAGATCCTGAGAGTCATTCAGTTTGTATTTCGCGGCGTCATCATTTTCGTCATGAGTGACGGTCCATTTCTTGTCAACCGTTTTAAGGAACCCAAACAAGCCCTGGCTGTCATCCTTCGCTCGCTCTTTTAGGATTTGATCGGGCGACTGCCTCGCGTGTTTGCTATCGATCGCAGTTTGCCCTGGAGCACTGTTAAAGGCTGAGAGTCCGACTTGCTGAACGGTCATAAAACCAACAGCAGTGATGCCCGGGATCAGCGAGGGATCAACGCGCAGGCTTGCCGCAACTTGGGAAGACACTTCCATGATTTGATCTGTGAGCGGCTTATTGTTCGTTTCCTGGAAACTGGCAGCATGCGCGGCTATCGCTTGTTTAACTTGCGGCCAGTAACGATGCCCGTAAAGAAAACGATGCGACCTGTCGATTTGATTTTGCAGAGAGTAGTCGCCCTGAAGCAGCAGCTCGCGTGCGAGTTGCTCCGAATCATCCGCTTCTTGCAGTGCCTGGAACAACTCCAGCGGGTAAAAGGAAAACCAGATTTGCGTGGCGGTCTTATCCACGTCGTGGATCGATCGCAATAAGGCAGTGATGGTTGCGAGCCAGGCTTCGGAATCGTGTTGCTTAAGAAAAAGCTCAAAAGAAGCTGACGAGGCGGTCTGCATCGTAGGTTTAGTACTCATAGTAGTGCTCACAGTAGCAATTTTGTTTCTTAGCTCTGATTTCGGGAACCCGATACTCTAGCAGTACCAACAGTGGATCGTAAAATCGTAGGGCGGCACTCCGTGGCCGCCCCACGTTCTTGAAAAAATGGGGCGCCCAGGGAGGGACGCCCCTACGGATTCCGCTCGTCACTCGTCGTTGACAACATAAGAATCGGAATAGTAAAAAGTTCGCACCGCGGTTCAACTTAGACACACCTTAGTTCTCCTGGAGGGCGGGCATGGAAACCAAAAAAATTGGCGATATGACGAGAGGCCGAAGCTTCGACAGTGCCTACGGATTTTCTTTCGCCATCGCCATCGGGCTGCTTTTTTTTATCGCCGGTCTCGTAATCACATTGACTCTCGGTGAGGGTGGGGTGCTTGGCTTCGTTTTCGGCATACCCTTGCTGGTCGCCGGCCTCGTGTTGCCGCTGATCATGATGCGCGGTCTCTTCACGCGCAATGAAGTTAGCGGCGTTTGCCCTTACTGCTCAACTCCCATAAAAACTTCAGACGCAACGATCAGACTCCGTTGCGTCTCATGCGGTCGTGAAGTTGCGGTGCGCGATGCGAAGTTTTGCCCAGTAGAGAAACCAACTGCTTAGATTTGAAACCAGTTGCGGGTCCAGTAGTCACTAAACGTCAGCGCGAACAAAATACCCATCCAGAAGAGCGCTGAAGCAAAAATTACCCAAATCAAACGCGAACTGTAGCGCACGTGCATGAAGTAGAGCACGACTAGCGTTGCCTTGATCACAGCAATGGTCAGGGCGATCACCACGTTCATGGGGCCGGGAAAATCCTGAAGTCCGGCCCAGACGGTCAACGCGGTCCCGACCATCAAAGCCAGAAAAATCATCACGTAGACCCGGATTGAAACTATGTGCTCGCTCATCTCAGTGTTCCAAATGTCGTCCCAGCAAATAAAGCAACGGGAATAAGAAAATCCAGACAATGTCCACGAAGTGCCAATAAAGACCCGACACCTCGACCGGATTGTGATACTCCGGACCGTATTTGCCGCGAATGGTGAAGAAGAGAATGACCGCGAGTATGCCGATGCCGATAATCATGTGCACCGCGTGCATTCCGGTCATCGCAAAATAAATCCAGTAGAACATCTCGACATTGTGTGGCTGCGCTCCAGGCAGCAGGTGCACGTCGCTCGCGTCGAACGGTCGACTGGGGATGATGCGGCCCGGTATCAGGCGGTCTTCATACTTCTGGTGATATTCGACAGCTTTAATTCCCAGGAAGGTTGCGCCCAGCAACAGTGTCAGCGCGAGCGAGATGATCTGGTTGCGACGTTTACCCACTTGAGCACTGTAAACAGCCATGGCCATGGTGAAACTGCTAAGGATCAGCACGACCGTATTGATGGCGCCCAGTTTCAGGTCGAGGTGATTGCTGGCGGAAGCAAAAGCCTCAGGATACAGGGAACGATAGAGCGTGTAGGCGAGGAACATCCCACCGAAGAACATTATTTCAGTTACCAGAAACACCCACATCCCAAGCGTGGAGGCTTCTCGCTGCTGCTCCATGTTTTCGAAATGGTGTTGCAGCCCGGCATGTGCGTGTTCAGGCGCATGCTCGTGACCCACTGTGTAGCTTTCAGCCAAGATTTACGCGCTCCCGGTCGCGATTGCGACGTCTAATCAACCCTTTTCAACTCTTTCGCCACGAAACTTACCGACAACCTCCGTCTCTTCCGCGGGCGCAAACTCATAGGCTTCCCACGTAACAATCGGCGTCAATTCAAAATTTTCTGTTGGCGGCGGCGATGACGTTTGCCATTCAAGTCCCGGCAGATTCCAGGGATTCCCGGAAGCAATCTTTCCGTAGCGCATCGACCAAACCAGGTAGATAAGCGGAATCAAAAGACCAAATCCCAAAATTGAAGCACCGGCAGTTGAGAGCACGTGCAGCACTTGAAACTCAGCAGGGTAAACGTGGTAGCGACGCGGCATACCCATGTAGCCGAGCACGAACTGGGGCAGGAACGTCAGATTGAATCCGACGAACACAATCAGTGCTGAGAAGCGCGCCCATCCCTCGGGATACATGCGTCCGGTAATCTTTGGCCACCAGTAGTGCAGACCGCCCAGGTAAGCCAGCAACGTGCCGCCGACCATGATGTAGTGGAAGTGAGCGACGATGAAATAGGTGTCGCTCAGGTGTACGTCAACCGCTAATGAAGCCAGAAACAAACCGGTCATCCCGCCGATGGTGAACAAGCCAATGAAGCCGAGGGCATAGAGCATCGGCGTGTCGTAAGAGATCGAAGCTTTGTAGAGCGTCGCGGTCCAGTTGAAAACTTTGATCGCGGAAGGAATCGCCACGGCGAAACTCAAGAACGAAAAAATCATTCCCGCATAAACTGATTGGCTGGCGACGAATAGATGGTGGCCCCAAACCAAAAATCCGAAAACGGCAATCGCCAGACTGGAGAACGCGACGAAGGAATAGCCGAAAATATTCTTGCGCGAGAAGTTGGCGATCAATTCGCTGACTACGCCCATCCCAGGCAGCACCATGATGTAAACCGCAGGATGCGAGTAAAACCAGAACAGGTGTTGAAAGAGGACCGGATCACCGCCGGCAGCTGGATCAAAAATACCGATGTGCGCCAGTCGTTCGAAGGCCAACAACAAAATCGTAATAGCGATAACTGGAGTTCCCAGAATCATCACCAGGCTGGTGGCATAGTGAGACCAGATGAAGAGCGGCATGCGAAACCAGGTCATGCCCGGTGCGCGCATAGTGTGAATCGTAACGATAAAATTCAACCCGGTAAGGATCGAGGAAAAGCCGTTAATAAAAATTCCGAGACCGGCGGCAATGACATAAGAGTTTGAGAAGGTAGTGCTGAATGGAGTGTAGAACGTCCAGCCGGTATCTATTCCGCCCGCCAGCAAAGCATAGATCGTGACGATGCCCCCGAGCATGTAGATGTACCAGCTCAGCAGGTTAATCCGGGGAAAGGCCAAATCCTTGGCACCGATCATCATCGGCACCAGAAAATTCCCCAACGTTGCCGGGATTGACGGAATCAGGAAGAAGAAAACCATGATGATTCCGTGCTGTGTGAAGACTTTGTTATAAGTCGTCGATTGCAGCAGATCGCCTTGCGGCGTCAGCAACTCCAGACGAATGAACATCGCGTAGAGTCCGCCGATAAAGAAAAAGAAACTGATGGATCCAAGATAGAGTAGCGCGATCCGCTTGTGATCCTTGGTCAGCAGCCACGACTTCAACCCGTACGTCGCGTTCAAGTAATTGATCCGCGCGGGCGTGGGCGCCACAAATGATTCCATTGCCTTCATAAAAATTTTGCCTTACTCACTTCTTACCTATTGCTTGATTCCGGACTTGCGGCTCGCGCTGGCTGCGGCGCTGTGCCAGGTGCACTTGCAGCGGGTGCTTCTGCCTGCGAGCCCTGCGCCGGCAGCGATTTAATGAACGCCAGAATCTGCACCAGCTGTTCTTCGCTGATCTGCCCCTGGAACGTCGGCATTATCGGCCCAAAACCGTTAACTAACTTTGCCTGCGGATTCACGATCGATTCGCGGATGTATGCCTCATCAGCCTTGATCGTCTGTCCGTTGTTGAGAAAAACCTGCTTGCCGAAAACGCCACCCAGTGCCGGACCGCGCCCACCTTCACCGGAGGCTCCATGGCACGAAACACAGCCAAGCGTTTGGTAAAGCTGTTGCCCGGCCACGGCCGGCGACTGCTGATTCGTGTTGCCGCTCAACCAGTTATCAAAATCGGTCGGTTCCATCACCACCACTTGCCCAATCATTCCCGAGTGATTCATGCCGCAATACTCAGCGCAGAAAAGGTGATACGTGCCTGGCTTGGTGGCTTCGAACCATTGCGTGGTGTAGCGACCGGGAACGACGTCCGCCTTGATGCGAAACGCCGGGATAAAGAAGTCGTGAATTACATCCTCAGTCGTCATGATCAATTTGACGCGGCGACCGACGGGGACGTGCAGCTCATTGATTTCACGTTGGCCGGTAGTGTGTTGAATCTTCCACATCCACTGCTTCCCCACGACATAAATCTCGATAGCATTCTGTGGCGGCCGAGAATTTTGAAAATAAAGCTGCGCGCCCCAGGCAAACATGCTCATCGCTATAATGAAAGGAATCACGGACCAGAGCGTTTCCAGTTTATGCGAGCCAGCAATCGGCCGGGGAATTTCATAAGGCGAACGACGCCGGTACTTGATCACAAAAAAGATCAGCACCCCCCCGATCAAGAGGGTAAAGAAGACAGTAACGCCCGAAAGATAGAAATAAAGAGCATCGACCTTCCCGGAAAGGGTCGAAGCACTGGGCGGTACAAATGGAATCCAGGACGTTTGCATTAGTAGGCAGTTCCTCCCGTGTGCAAACGCATCCGCGACGCTGTGCGCCGCCGCATCACCACAAACATGATTCCCATTGCGATCAAGGTCGCAACTCCTCCCAAACGCACCATGTTCATTATGACCGCGCCGTATTTTCCGGTAGCCGGATCGTAGTGGTAGCAGTAGAGCAGTAACTGATCCACGGGCGAACCAATTTTATTTGCCGAGGCTTCGACCAGACTGAGTCGCAGATCTTTAGGAGAATAATCAATGCCGTAGAAGTAGTGAGAGAGCCTGCCCTGAGGAGTGGCGACATAGATGGCGCTGCCATGGGCAAACTGGTCAGTCGCGGCGTCAAAGTAGTAATGGAAACCGATGGCATCAGTCAGCCGCCTGATGTTTTCCTGGTCCCCGGTTAAGAAATGCCAACCATTAGCAGCCGGACCGCGCTTCGCTTCGGGAAGATAGTTGACGTAACTAGTCTTCTTGGCGCGCGCGAGCTCGGCAGTTTCCAGTGGATCAAAACTTACGGTAACAACTTCAAACTCTTCGCCTGGTTTGAAGTTGAGCACTTTGAAACTCGTCACCATGCCGTTCAAAACCTGATTGCAGAGCATCGGGCACTGGTAATAGACGAGGGAAAGCACAACCGGTTTCTTGCCGAAGTAGTCGCCCAGGCGAACAGTTTCGCCTTGCTCATTGCGAAACGTCAGGTCTAGAGGTAGTTGCTCGTTCAGCTTCTGTTCAATTTTGACTTCGTTCAAGGCCTTCGGTAAGCCATTAACAGAAGTGCCGCTACTGGGGCGGGCGCCGTAGAGAGGTGAACTTGGACCCGGCGGTTGTTGGGCGTGAACGCCAGTAGGCAGGAGACAGTAGGCAATCGGCAATAATAGAAGAATCATAATCAACACGAGATGGCGAGCCAATTTTCGGTCTCGATCATTCCCGCGCGCACTGGCTACTGCCTTCTGACTCCTAACTACTGACTTCTGACTTCTGTCTACTTCCTTCATTGCTTCCCCTTCATTGAAACTCGACCGGAACTGGCTGCGGTGGGCAACTGGTCGTCATAACTGTTTCCACTCTGGGTAGCATTGTTCGCCCCCGCCTTAGCACTCTGCTCCGCGACGACTTTCTCCATCGCGTCCTTGATGGGCATTCCCAAAGTCCGACCCGACTGGTCCTTTGCCCCGTCTCGCAGATCGCGGTCCCACTGTTCGCGCACGACACGAATTTCCCAAAGTGGATCCTTGGGCTTTTTGAAGTCGGCATCACCCACCGACTTGGACAAGTCGGCTGCGAAACCGGGAGCCGATTGCAAGCGCGGCTCAGGCGGCAAACTCTCTCGTTCACTCATTGCCATTGGTCCGGCAGGTGGCTCGTTATTTATTTCCTGTGCATTAAAAAAACTGAAAAGGAACAACATCAGCACATAGACGACCGCAGTCATGATCGTCAGCGCTAAAACAAACTTGAGCAGCGCGGGGACGTTAACGTCGCTGGTTTCATGGGTGACGCCAACGTTCTTGATATACGACACGTCCGGGACTTCCGTAA
The DNA here is from genome assembly GCA_051002415.1 of Pyrinomonadaceae bacterium. GTDB lineage: Bacteria > Acidobacteriota > Blastocatellia > Pyrinomonadales > Pyrinomonadaceae > PSRF01. The sequence goes on along the minus strand of JBPCMI010000067.1, from coordinate 13,468 downwards.
CGTGACCATGACCGTTGTGGCCGTTGTGATCGCGCTTTGCCATAACTAAGTTCTAACCGACCGCCTACCTCCTGCGCCTTGCCGCTGCCACCTGCCCCTGCTCCTGCGCCTGGCGCTGCCACCTGCGCCTGCTCCTGCTGTATCGTCCCTTAGTGTCCGGCGTGGGCCGGCGCCTGGGCTTCCGCTAATAAGTTCTCGTATTGCGGATCGTTAGTGGGAATTAGCGGCCGCTTATTCAGTTGCCAGAAAAACATTGCCAGCCAGACACCGCCGATCCCGATGGGCGCCACCACGTCCATCCAACTAATGTGAAAACCACCTTGAGCAAACTCAGGTGCAATCATCCAGAAAAAATCGATCAGGCGGATAACTAGAATCACTATCGCCAGAATCAGCAACTTGCCGGCACTGCGTTTTAAGGATGCCGAGAGCAGCAACATAAACGGCAGCGCAAAGTGAAAGATGACCACGCTCACGGCAATTACGCCCCAGCCACCGCTCACGCGCGGTAGATACCACTGAATCTCCTCCGGCAGGTTTCCCGACCAGACGATCAGATACTGCGAGAACGAAAAATAAGCCCACAGCATCACGAAGGCGAGCATCAGCTTGCCCAGGTCCTGAAAGTGATTGGGTCTTACTACCCGCGAGAGCGGCTCGCTGCGTCCTACAATTGCCAGCATTGCGATTGCAAATGCGAGCGCACTCAACGCCCACGCGGCTACGAACAAAAGCCCATAGATCGTCGAGAACCATTCCGGATTGAGCGACATCGCCCAGTCGACAGAAGCAAAAGTGACTGTCAAAACAAAGACCAGAATGCCGGGGGCGGCGAGCATGCGCATGCGTTTCGCATAGCGCCTGTCGGCGGTGCGATCTTGTTCCCACGACCACTTGTTCAGCAGGTACGCAAGAGTTCCCCACAGCGCAAAATACAAAACGGCACGCCCAACGAATCCCGGCATGTTGAGATAGAGGCGTGCTTTCTGCATCAACGCCGGCGTCTTGGACATTTCTTCCCCGTGCGTCCAGGGATAGATGTCGTGAGCGCCGATGATGATGGGGAGAAAAAGCACGGCGACGAGTGGGAGCGTACGAGTCGCTGCTTCCAACACTCGACGAATTACTAATCCCCAATGACCTCCCGTCAGATGTTGCAACATCAGCAGGGCAAGGGAGCCGAGAGGGATGCCGGCCCAGAATAAGAACCCGACCAGGTACGAATGGAAAAACTGGGGGCGATCGAGGACAGCGCCCACTGCCAACAGCAACAGAAACACGACGCCAACGATTAGCGCACGTTTCTGATATGACCCGACTTGCGCCGGTGCTGTGTAAGCGCCATTCATCTTATTGATGACCTCCGCCTGCCGGCGTGGCTACAGGAGTCGCAGCCGGCGCGCTGCCGGGCTGTTCGCCTGGGACTTGCACGTTTTGATTGCTCACTTGTAGCGCGCGAATATAGGCGATGATGGCCCAGCGGTCTCCCGGTGGAATTTGCGGCGCGTATGAAGGCATCGCGCCCCAGCCATTCGTGATGGCATCGAAATAATGACCGACGGGCGCCTGGCGCAAAGCGTCTGTATGAAAAGAAGCAGCGCGCCGAAAACCGCGTCTGACGATCATGCCGTCGCCATTGCCGGTAAATCCGTGACAAGCCGAACAGAAAATCTCATATCGTTCACGACCACGAGTGACTGTCTCCTTCGTGATTGTCAGCGGAAACTCTTCTATGTCGTCCGGATAAGTTGCTTGCTGACCACTTGCGGTGGGAGGTGCGGCAGTAGTTCCGGAAGTTGTAGCAGCCGTGTCTTTCTTACCGGTAAAGAACGCCTTATCCGCTCGCAGAAAACCGCGGGGCACAGTTCCGGTTACCGGTGGACGCGACGACAGACCATTGCTAAAGAACGTGGTGGAGCGAAACGGTTTCATCCGTGGTTGATCCTGCATGTCCTGGCGACAGGCCGAGGAGAACAGTAGGCAAACCGCCGCAAGCAGGAGGAGATGGGGAGACGCGGGGACGCGGGAACGCAGGGACGCGCCGACAGGGGGATGCGGCGACGCGGCGACACGGGGAAGCGGAGACGCGGAGACACGGGGACGCGGAGATGTGGAGACACGGGGACGGGACACTGCGAATTTTTCGGGTTGAATTGCTTTCGTGCTCATATCAGTAAAAACTTTGCTCCCCCGTGTTTCCTTGTCGCCTTGTCTCCGCGTCCCCGCATCTCCCCATCCCCTGTCCCCGCGTCCCCGGCTCCCCCACTACACTTCGACATCAGAAACGTCCTTGGCTCCCAGATCCTTCATGAAGTTGGTCACTTCATCGTGGCGATAACGCGGGTCGTTTGCTTCTATCACGAGGAAGAAGTGATCGCGTGTGGCGAGCGCAAAGTTGGGAGCATTAAAAACCGGATGATACGGTTGCGGCAGTTTGTTTAGCGCCAGCATCCCGAAGATTGCCGCAAAAGCCGCGCACAAGATTGTCATCTCAAAAGTGATCGGAATGAAGGCGGGCCAACTATTGAGCGGCTTACCGCCAACGTTCAGTGGGTACTCGATCACGGACAAGTAGTACTGCATAAAGAAACCGCCGAGCCCACCGATGATTCCGCCAATCAACACGATTAGGGGCAAACGCGTGTGATGAAATCCGATAGCCTCCCACAGTTCCTCGATCGGATAAGGCGAATATCCGTTAATGCGGCGATAGCCCGCTTCATAAGTGCGCCGCGCGGCCGTCACCAAATCGCTGGGGTTATCAAACTCAGCCATCACGCCGTAGAGAGGGACGGTGGCAGGGGGTCGGGGCGACGGGGGGACACGGGTACGCGGCGACTCGGAGATCTCAAGCTCCTCGCGAGTATTCTCTTCGTCTGTCCCAAACTTGTCTCTGTCGTCTTCAGCCATCGCTCAAACTCAATTTAAGTATTCTCTCCGTCTCTGCGCGTCTCTCCCTCCCCTTCACCGCGTCGCCCCATCTCCCCATCCCCCGTTACTCTTCCTCAACCTCGGCTTCCGGCAAAATCGTGCGCATCTCAAAAATAGAAATGATTGGCAGGAATCGGATGAAGAGGAAGAGCAGGGCGAAGAACAAACCAATCGTTCCCAGGAACATGGAGAAATCCCAGCCGGTCGGCGAGTACATTGCCCAGGAGGACGGCAAAAAATCGCGATGCAGGCTGGTAACGATAATCACAAAACGCTCGAGCCACATGCCGATGCTGACAATGATCGACATGATAAAGAGCACTACCAGGTTCGTGCGAAAGCGCTTGAACCAAATCAATTGTGGCGCGAGCACATTGCAGACGATCAATAACCAGTAAGACCAGGCATAGGGCCCGGTCATGCGGTTGTAGATCATGAAGCGCTCGTAAATATTGCCGCTGTACCAGCCGAAAAACGCCTCCATCAGATAGCCGTAGGCCACGATCAAACCGGTCGCAAGCATCACTTTCGCCATGTTTTGAATGTGACGCATCGTAATGAACGCTTCCAATCCGTAAAACTTCCGAAGGGGAATGGTAAGCATCAGCACCATCGCGAAGCCGGCGTAGATCGCCCCCGCCACGAAGTAAGGCGGGAAGATCGTGGCGTGCCAGCCCGGGATTACACCCGACGCAAAGTCGAGGCTGACGATCGTATGCACGGAAAGCACAAGCGGCGTTGCCAGTCCGGCGAGTAGCAAGTAAGCCATCTCATAGCGGTGCCAGTGACGTGCGGATCCGCGCCAGCCCATTGCCAACAGTCCGTAAATGATCTGAAACGGCTTGCTGCGCGCGCGATCGCGAAGCGTCGCGAAATCCGGGATCAAGCCGATAAACCAGAACATCGCAGAGACCGTGCCGTAAGTAGAAATCGCAAACACGTCCCACATCAAAGGACTGCGGAACTGCGGCCAGACTCCCATCGTGTTTGGGATCGGAAACATCCAGTACAGCACCCATGGGCGTCCGGCGTGCAGTAAAGGAAATAAGCCGGCGGAAGCGACAGCGAAAAGCGTCATGGCTTCCGCAAAACGATTGATTGAAGTCCGCCATTTCTGCCGCAATAGCAAGAGGATCGCGGAGATCAAAGTGCCGGCGTGGCCAATACCGATCCACCAGACGAAGTTGATGATGTCGAAGGCCCAGCCGACCGGAACGTTGTTGCCCCAGATGCCGATTCCGGTGAAAAGCAAGTGAGTGATCGTGAGGAGCAGGACTTGCACCAGAATGAAGGAGACGGCGAACCCGAAAAACCACCAGAGCGGTGTCTTCCGCTTCAAGACCAACGAACTGATTTTGTCCGTGACGGAGGCGAAGGTTAAGCCTGCACCCACGACGGGCGCAGTAGTATGAACGCCTACTTCTTTGTGCGGAGAATCAGACATACAAATTCTTTGAAGCCCTCAACACTAGCCCGCGATTTCAGGATTCGGATTACGCAAAGCGCCGAGATACGTAGTGCGCGGCCTCGTATTTAGATCCGATAACAGCGAATAGTTGCGGCTCTCGGCTTTTAACTTCGCCACGCGGCTGTTGGGATCGTTAATGTTGCCAAACACGATGGTCTCGGTCGGACACACGGCCTGACACGCCGTCACGATCTCGCCGTCTCGCACTGGTCGATCCTCAAGCTCTGCGCCGATCTTCGCTTCCTGAATGCGTTGAATGCAGTAGGTGCATTTCTCCATTACCCCGCGACTACGGACAGTTACTTCCGGGTTGCGCATCAATTGATAAGTCGGCGTTGTCCAATCCTGGTAAAGCAGGAAATTAAAACGGCGCACTTTATACGGACAGTTGTTGGAGCAATAGCGCGTGCCGACGCAGCGGTTGTAAACCATGTCGTTAATGCCTTCAGCGCTGTGCACTGTCGCATGGACCGGACAAACGGGTTCGCAGGGAGCGTTTTCACAGTGCATGCAGGGCACCGGCATGAAGTAGGTGCCTTCAGGGTTCGCCGCGTTCTGCCCCTCGTAGTAAGTATCGACGCGCAACCAGTGCATCTCACGACTGCGGACCACTTGTTCCTTACCAACGATCGCGATGTTGTTCTCTGACTGACAGGCAATGATGCAGGCGTTACAGCCGATACAGCTGTTGGCATCGATCGCCATGCCCCAGGCGTAACCTTCGTACTTGTGCTCGTTGCCATAGAGCGTTTCGTCAGGGCGAGGAACGTGAGTCGGCGGATCTTTCTCTCCGAATGCTTTTCCGCCTTCGTGCCCGTCTTCTGCATGCGCCGCACTGCCTTGCTGTTTCGCGCCCTCACTTGCGCCTTGAACATATTCAGCGAGTGTTCCTGTGCGCAGAATGTCTCGCCCTTCCATGTTGAAGTGGAGTTGCGTGACGGCTAATTGATATTCACCGGCAGCTCGCGCCACGCTCGCCCCGGTGGCGGCCCAGGGTGCGTCGGAAGTGCGAATTTCGTAAGCATTGAAGCCTCGATTATTCCCCGCTGTCCCCGCTTTGCGGCGGCCGTAGCCCAAATGCACTGTGACGACATCGTCTGGCTGCCCGGGCATGATCCACGCCGGACAGGTGATCGCTTTTCCGCGATGGTCGATGCGAATATTCCCGACGAGAACTTCTGTGCCTTTCCAACCAGCGTTGTTGCCGAGACCTAAACGTTGCGCAGTCGCCAGACTCATGAGAGCTGCGTTGTCCCACGTGATCTTTGTGAGCGGCTTCGGCAATTCCTGAAGCCATCCGTTGTTGGCAAAGCGACCGTCAAAGATTGTAGGGTCGGTCCGAAATACAATTTCAAAAGTGCCGGATGCCGGTGGCGGCGTGACGGGCGGAGAGGGCGGGGGCGTACCCGCGTTGACCGATAATCCTGCAGTGTTGATGGCAACTGTCTTAGCTGGCGGTGCGCTATTCTCGATAAAGCCGTCGTGAAGCGCCTTTCGCCAGCGAGCCTCAAAATCGGCAGCTACAGGTGTGGCTGTTGGTTGAGCAGAGGTCGTTTGGCCAGCGCCCGCTGACTGCTCCTGTCGTGTATTGTTTGATGGCGGCTCCTGCCGACTGCCGACTGCCGTCTGCTGAGTCGCCCCTTGCCCTTGCCAATACTCGCGTACGATCTCATAAGCCTTGCGATCGTACTTCTCGGAAAAGACAGCCAACACTTCGTGCGCCGTTTTCGAGCCATAGAGTGGCTCAATCAACGGCTGGACAATGGAGACAGTGCCGTCCGCTGCGCGCGTGTCGCCCCATGACTCGAGATAATGAGATTCAGGAACGTGCCAATGACAAAGCTCGGAAGTTTCATCTTTGTGCGAGCTGAGGTGAATCCGAAGTTTGGCTTTCGCGAGGCGGTTGAAATCAAGCTTTAAGTCAGTCGGCGTGTTGTAAACGGGATTGCCTCCTAACATCACCAGCAGTTCGACGCGTCCCGCATCGAGATCTCCAACCAGCTCACTCAATGACTGCCGTTGATCGACGGGATTAGCTTCGAGCGGCTCGCCGTAGGTAACGGTCTTGCCCACATTCCCTAACGCCGCGTTCATCGCATGCGCTAACGCGTGAACCGACGGTGGAGCTTCGTTACCGGCGATGACGATGCTGGCACCCTTTTGTTGTTGCAGGTCACGAGCAACCGCATCTACCCAAGCGGCAGCGCTGTTGTTCGTTGTGTTTGTCTCAGCCGGGAGAGAAACACCGCACTTCGCTGCCAGCTGGCGCGCAATGCCTTCCAACGCGCTTGGTTTCACCGACCAACGATGATCAGCGCTTGCGCCTGTAGTGGTCGGAGTCGTGTCCACGACATAGAGCCGGCTCATCTCGTGTTTGCCTTCGACGATGCGGCGGCCAGCGGCAAACTGCCGGGCATAGCGAAGCGTACCGGGCATCGCGGAAAGAAAATCTGCGTCGAGTGAAAGAACGCGAGTCGCTTGATCGAAGTTGTAGATCGTGTTGACTGGCTGTCCGAAAGCCATCATCGCTCCCGCTCGCGTGTTGTCGCGATTGGCGGGCTCGTATTGATGCCATTTTGCTTGCGGAAACTCTGTCAGGATTCCTTTCAACTGCGATGCAATCGTCGGAGAGGTAATTGTTTCAGTAAGGAAGCGAAGACCCGAGCCTTGCTTTGGCCGCTGCTCGTCCAGGGCGGTGCGCATCTCGCCCAGAAAAGTCGTCCAGGTGCGGATCTCTTCGCGGTAAGTAACTGTCTTGGACCGCTCGGGATCGTAGAGATCAAGAATGGAAGCCTGGGCAAAAATGTCGGTCGCGCTTGAACCACGATCGTTGGCGTCGACGCCGCGGTTATATGGATGGTCCGGATTACCCTCGGCTTTAGTGGGCCGGCCTTCGTTGCTCCTGATCAGTAGTGGCGTCGCGATTCCGGCCACCGTGGCCGCAGTCGCAAAGAAAAGCGCCTTACCAGGAATCGATTCCTCTGACTGCCTGACAAACGGAACGATCTTCTCAGGCGGCTGATAAACGCAGCCACTCAAGCCCGCGAGCGCGAGCGACGCGCCCATCAACTTTAAAAAAGAGCGGCGCTCGATTGGATCGTCCCACTCTTCCGCGTGTTGCGGATATTCGCGTTGCACAAACTCATGAAACTCAGGCGTGTCAGCCAGTTCTTCGAGACTCCGCCAATACTTCTTGCCGTTGAGCGTTAGGCCAGCTGTCGGCTCGGCTGCTGCTGCCGGCGGCGTCGACGCGTCGTCATGCGTCTCGACTCTGTCCTGGTGCGCCAGAATCCATTCGCGCATCAGTTTGAAGTTTATGTGTCGATCGTCAACGGACATGGTTACTGAATTCACCTCGCCAACTAGCGGTGGCAAGTCGAACAACTAGTCAAAACGTCGGGCTTTTGAATGTGATACTCGCCCAGCAAGTCTTTTCCCTTCGCAATTTCATCGGCGCTGCGATTCTCCGGTCGCCACTCCATATCAAAAATTCTCTCCTTTGGGCGCACGAAGCGTTCCGGCTTGCGATGACAATCAAGGCACCATTCCATTTGCAGCGTCGATGCTTGATAAGCAATCGGCATTTGATCGATGCGGCCATGGCAGGTCGAACAGCCGACACCTTTATTCACGTGAATACTGTGATTGAAAAATGAATAGTCAGGCAGGTCGTGCACTCTGATCCACTCGATCGGTTTGCCTATGCGCAAACTTGCGCGCACCGGTTCCAGATAGGGACTATCAGCCCAAATCTGCTTGTGACAGTTCATGCACGTTTCCGAAGACGGCATGCCGGCCGACGCAGACTTCTCCACCGACGTGTGGCAATAGCGGCAATCGATGCCATCATCGCCAACGTGATGTTTATGGCTAAACTGGATTGGTTGTTGCCGTTCGACCCACTGTCCGGTGTTCCAGGACGAGCGATTGATTTCAGCGGCTACCCAAAGGGCCGCAACTAAAATAAAAATGGCGCCGAAGATACTTAGCTTGGCAAGCGCGTTGGTACTGTGATGAAAGATCTGTGGCATCGCCGCAGGTTTGCTAATCCTCTTCGCGACTATAACTACCAGCGTGCAGCGGGAAACCCGAAGAGCAAACTACACGCAGATCGACCCATCGAATCTTGCTACTGGACGCACCTAAAGACACAGCTAAACTCAGGAGAGCCAAGAAAAATTGTTATCTTGCAAAGTAAGAGCACTTTACCAGATGGCTAAAATTTTTCAAATTTGCTGGCTCTGCAAGTTGAGTACTACCAATCTTTCACGGTTATGTGTCGCTGTCGCTAGAAACTGGAAGCCGCGGCGTGGCGCTTGTTTGAACGAACTTGGTTCGCATTCGTTTCGGGCCAAATGGGAACGGAGGGTCGGATGTCAAGAGCGAGGACGCCCGAAGTTCAAAGTTCCAAGTAAAGCTCAGAACAAGTCTGGTTCAAAATTGTGTGATCTTACGCAGCATCCCGGGCCAGCATTGCCGCGCCAATTGAGACTGCGTCCGGACCGAGCGTTGCGCCAACTATTTGCGTGGCTTCAAAGCAAGGTTGGAAGGCGCGCAGTTTTGCTTCCTGAATGATCGGGTTGAGGATTAGGTCACCGGCGTCCATCACGCCCCCACCCAGAACAATCTTTTCGATGTTTAGCAGGTTGAGCACGCTTGCGACTCCGGTACCAATGTATTTTCCGGTGCGCTCAATCATCATGAGTGAGAAGTCGTCACCATTATTGGCCTCGTGGGCGAGATCGGCGGCGGTAAAGTCCTTGTTTATTGCGAGACGGGAAAGCGAGGAAGTGCCGTCGCGATGCAGGCGTTCATTGGCTCGCCGGACGATATTGGGACCGGAAGCCACAGTTTCCAGACATCCCATGTTTCCGCACTCACATTCAATTCCCTCAGTATCGATAGTGATGTGACCTACTTCGCCGGCAAACCCAGAAGCTCCAGTCCATAACTTTCCGTCGAGAATTAGCGCCCCGCCAATGCCATCTCCGATGGTCACGTAAAACATGTCACGGCTTCCGCGCCCGGCGCCGACTACATATTCGCCGTAAGCAGCGGCATTGGCATCGTTTTCAATCTCGACACGCAATCCGGTGGCGTCCATGAATTCGGAATGCAACTCTTCGCGAACGGTTGAAGGAAGATCGCGGGAGGCAACCACGCGATCGGTTTGTCGATTAACAAGACCAGGAATGCCGATGCCAACCGCCGCAATCTCCGGGTAAGTGCTGCGCAGTTCCTTGACGACTTCCGCTACTTTGCTCACCAGCTTGTCGGCCTCAAGTGGGTTTTCGCGCCGCTCGATTACCTCTCCGGAAGCGGTAACCAAAGAAGTCCGCATCGTAGGACCTGAGAGGTCGATACCTAGAAAGCTTGCCGCAGATCCGCTCGGATTGTTCATGATTTCTGTCGTTTGGTGATCAGGAGAAGTTGAACAAAGCGAAGAATAGTCGAGGGTAATGGGGCTGTCAAACCAGTGTCATCGCGTGTAGAATGGCGGCGTTTTAGAAAGGTTTTGAGTTTGCGTTGTCGGTTTTTGCACTTTGAACCAAACATTGGGGCGGTTCAAAGTACCTATCCCTGGCTCAAAGTTCTCTCTGCAAATGCAAATTCGTTCGATTCTGTTTCCGACGGACTTCAGCGAATGCGGTAACTATGCGCTCTCATATGCCGCATCGCTGGCGCGGAAGTTCGGCGCAGCTATCATTTGTGTGCATGTCATAGAACAGATCGTGCCGACAGTGGGATACACGGGGATGACTGAGCCGCTTCCCCTCGCCGATATCAGCGAGCAGCTCGAGGACTCGGCGGAGCGCGAACTGCCGAAGATTGCCGAGTGCGAGGAATGCGCCGGTCTCGAAGTCGAGGAGTTGATAGTTCACGGTGATGCAGCGGCCGAGATAGTGCGCGTCGCCAAAGAGCGGAACGTCGATCTCATTCTGATCTCCTCGCACGGGAGGACCGGACTGGGACGAATACTCTTCGGTTCCACTGCTGAAGCTGTGGTGCGTCACGCTTCGTGCCCGGTGTTGGTGGTAAAGCCCCCGCAAGAGGAAGAAGCAGCTAATTGATCAGTGGCAGTGGTCAGCGAGAATTAGAAACGCTGGCGGCTGACCACTGATAACTGTCTACTGACGCTTTCATGCAACTCAGTTTTCTCTACGACCTCATCGGGCAATACGGTCTCTATGGCGTCATGATCCTGGTAATGATTGAGGGAGACATAACTCTCCTGATCGCCGGTGTGTTGGCGCACAGCCATTTTTTTGGCGAGTATAGTTTTGCGCGAGTGCTGCTTTACGGAACCCTGGGCGGCGTTTTGAGTGACAACATCGCTTACGCCACCGGACGCGGTTTCCGAAAAGGCGTCAGTGACCTCCGTTTCTACCAGAGCGCCAGTCCGCGCATGGAGCGATTGACGACTAAGTTTGGCCCGCTTTCAATCTTCCTGTCCAAATACATTTACGGTTTGCGTTGGGCGACCTGCATTTTTTACGGGGTCAGCCGCATGCCGTTTCTCCGTTTTCTTTTTCTGTCAGTCGCCAGTTGTTTTCTCTGGGTGTTTGTCCTGAGCGGCGCCGGTTACTTTTTCAGTGGCGCGGTTATGGGATTGATCGGCGATTTCCAACGTCTGGGAAAAGTGCTGCTGGTGATCGTGATCGTGGGTATCTTAGGGTTCTACCTCGTTGAGCGCTTCTGGCTATCGCAAAGAGTGGAGCAGGCGAATCCGGAATTGCTTCAGGAGCTGGAACATGTAGCTCAGGAAAAGTTGCATGATTTAAAGCAGGAGGTTAAGGAGCACATTCCCTTTACGCACGCCCGCCGAGATGAGCAGAAGAAACGCGCGGACTCGAAGCGGGAATTGGATGGCGACTGATAAAATTGCCGATTGCCAATTGGCGATTGCCGAATCGGAGCGCTGACCAGAGCTCAAGGCTCAATCACGAAAGATCAAAAACCAAAGACTGAACACTGACACCTGGGATTTCCCACATAAGATTGAATGATAATAGAATCTTCCGCCCCGACCCGCGTTGACCTGGCCGGGGGCACCATCGATATTTGGCCGCTTTACCTCTTTCATCCCGGCGCTGCCACCGTGAACTTTGCCATCTCGCTGCGGGCGCACTGTCGCATCGAGACTCGCAACGACAATCGCATCATTCTTGAATCGAGCGATCGCCAGTTGGGTTTTGAAACAAGCGTCTCCGCGATCGGCGAGTTGGCAAACGAACAACGGCTGGAGCTGATTTCCAAGCTCGTGCATTTTTATCAGCCCATCAGCGGGTTCCATCTGACAACCACGAGTCAGGCGCCGGCGGGGGCGGGGCTGGGAGGATCCTCGGCGCTAGCCATCGCCTGTATCGGTGCGCTGAATCGGTTGCAGGGAAATCGTTACGAGGAGCGTCGCTTCATCACCCTAGTTGCGAATATCGAGACCACTGTAATTCGCGTGCCCGCGGGCTTCCAGGATTACTACCCAGCCTTTTACGGTTCGACATCGTGTATTCACTTTCGCGTGGACGGGATAGAGCGTGAAGCTCTTAACATCAACGAGGCGAAGGTCGAAGATCGTTTTGTGATTTGTTACACGGGAGAGCCGCGCCTGTCCGGCACGAACAACTGGGATATTTTTAAGCGTCACATTGATGGCGATCGCGAGCTGTTCAACTTATTCGAAGGAATTCGTGATTCGGCATTGAACATGCGCACGGCTTTACTAAATGACGATTGGGGAAGTGTTCACACGATCATGAGTGCCGGCTATCCGAATCGCAAAAGGCTCGCGCCGGGTGTGACGACGCCGCAAATGGAATCCCTCGTTGCGAAGGCCCTGGCTAATGGCGCACTTGCCGCCAAGGTTTGTGGTGCGGGGGGCGGAGGTTGCATTGCGTTTCTTTGCGCTGAAGGCCGGAAGCAAGACGTGGAGCGTGCCCTGGCTGCAGAGGAAGGCGCTGAAGTTTTGTCATGGAAAGTTGCGCGTGAAGGTCTGACGGTCCGCGAGGGTTAGGCGCACGGTTTGGGCCCAATCACCCGCCATCAGCGCGTTGTTTCGCGGCAGCAGAAACTTTGGCTAAGCGCTCCACCTTTTGGGCAAACGTCTCCCCCGCAACCGGGCCGGTATCGACAACACCGCAATACGTCGAACGCTTCATTAAACTTCGATTCGCCTGACCAGTTGGTTTGTGTGCGGGGGCTGCAGATGATGACTGCCCCGCTGTTTCCGCCGCTGCCCCTGTTTCAACTGAAACGTCAGCCGAAGTCTCAACGGGTGCTGCTGCCACAACTTCTTCCGCAGCTTCAGCAACATGATCGCCGCCACCCTCGTCAGCGCGTTGTTTGACAGCGGCCGATACGGCTTTTAACCGCGCAACCTTTTCCGCAAAACTTTCTCCCGCAACAGGACCAGTGTCCTTAACACCAACGTAAGTAGATCGCCTGAACAATTGCCGGTTTGGTTCCGCTCCGGCTTTTGGCGCGGCGGGCTTCGGGGTGGCCGCAGCTTTGGGCGCTGCTGTCGGGGCTTTTGCTGCCGCTGTCGGGGTCGCGGGTGGATGTCCTGCGGCAGCCTCCACCATCACGTAAACACCGCGTTCATCTTTTTTGATGACAGGAAGCGTGCCTCCGGCAGCTTGCAACAAGGCTGTCAGTTCGGCTTCGACAAATCGGCTTTGCTTATTGGGATCGCGAACGTGTCCAAGCGGTGGGCCCATGTACAGCGTGCCGCAAGTTTGACATTTCGAAAGAACGTCGTCTCCACGCAAGTGGATCTCGGAAGCTTCACCTGCCGTGCGCAACTGCTTCAAATGCCCATTGCAAAGTTTGCCTTTGGCGTTCTTCTCGTTGCACACGGTTTGCGCATTGGTGATGCGCTTAGGCACTTGCGCCGTTGCGGGCACTGCAGCATCTGGTTTTGGATCGTTAATAGTTGCTGACATGTTGGCTTGTTGAACTCGTCAGAACCTGCGACTACTTAACTCGAATCTTAGCCAGTCAAGTGAACACACGTCAAATCATTGACGATTGGCGATTAGCAATCTGCCACTGGGACTTTTCACAGTCTCTAGC
>JBPCMI010000066.1:0-13654 GCA_051002415.1 Pyrinomonadaceae bacterium | reverse complement strand
TTGAGTAAAGGCTAAAGCGCAGAGCCGCGAAGACGCGGAGCCGCAAAGAAAAACAAGAAGGCTTGTCGAGCGGTTCATAGGGAGAACAGTTCAATTGCAGGCGCAATAACCGGAATGGCAAAGGCTTATGATGCTTTCTTTGACTTATTAATGTTTTCTTTGCGGCTCCGCGTCTTGGTGTCTCGGCGCTACTTACCCAACTAAATGACAAATGAGAAATGGAAAATGTATTTGTAGCTCTTCCCCTGTTCCCCCGTTCCCCCGTTCCCTCCTATTTGACCCGTATGTCATAAGGCATCAAGAGCATCGACTGGCCATTCTTCATCTGATCCAACAGTCGCATGAAGCGGAACGCTCGACGCGCGTCTTCAGGTAACGCCGCGATTACCGCCCGCTGTTGCTGCACTTCTACCGAGGTGCCGTCGCCACCGGTATTCAGCAGTTCCTGGAGAAAGGTTCGCGGGTACGGCAGGATCACGCGGTTAACACCTTTGTCCGCTGGTATGTTCGCCAATTGCTTTGCCACTTCAATCGCCCGATCAAGTCCACCAAACTCGTCTACCAGACCCCGTTCCTTACCCTGCGACCCGGTCCAAACGCGGCCCTGCGCAATCGAATCAACATAAGCAGCGTCTTTATTTCGACCCTTCGCGACCTTCGGTATGAAATCTTCGTAGTAAGTATTCTTAATCCACTCTTCAAACTTCGCGCGTTCGTCGGGAGTGAACTTCTCAGTCTCGCGAAAGAGGCCGGCGTTCTTGCCGCGCAAGACGTACTCGTTCGAAACTCCGATCCAATCGTAGAAACCCTTCATCACTGGTTTCCCGGCGAGAACTCCGATTGAACCTGTAACAGTGGAAGGCTGCGCGATGATCTTGTTGGCGCCCGCGGCGATGTAGTAACCGCCTGATGCGGCGACATCACCCATTGAAACTACTACCGGCTTCTTTTCTTTTGCAGATTCCACCGCATGCCAAATGATGTCAGACGCGAGGCCGGAACCGCCGGGGCTGTCGACGCGAATCACGATGGCCTTGATCGAAGTGTCATCGCGCGCATCGGTCAGGGCTTTCACAAGAGTGTCGGAACCGATCGATTGATCTCCCGTTGGACTATTCTCAGAACGGCCTGAACCGATACTGCCAGTCGCATAGATCAGCGCGATGCGTTCGCCCTTGTTAAGTCCCAACGACTCGGGTGGCACTTCCTTGTAATCGGCGCCGCGTACTACCCGCAGGCTTTCGTTCTCTTTGTAACCAAACTTGGATTTGAGGTCCTTGTCGAGTTGATCGCGGTAAGCGGAAGCGTCAATCAAGCCAACCTGCTTGGCTTTCTCGGCGCCAAAAGGAGCGTCATCAATCCACGCCTTCGCTTCGTCGAACGACTTGCCCCGGGCCTTGGCAATCGCATCCACGTAGCGCGCGAACATGTCGTCGATGTAGGAATTGATGAACTCGCGATGCGCGTCGGTCATTTGCTTCTGCGTGAACATGTCACCGGCGCTCTTGTACTTCCCGATTTGATAGATGTCCGGATAGATACCCAACTTATCGAGCGAGCCGCGGAAGAACATGACATCGGCAGCCAGGCCGGTGATGAACAATTCCCCCGGAGGCGCCATGTAGATTTGATTGCAGGCAGTGGCGATGTAGTACTCCTTGTTCATGCCGAATTCCATGTAGGCATAAACTGATTTGCCAGAAGCGCGGAAATCAGCGATTGCGTCGCGAATCTCTTCTGCCTTGCCCCAACCTGCACCCGACATGTCGATCTCGAGAACGACCGCCTTGATGCGATCGTCTAGTTTGGCTTTCTTGAATTGCAGGACGAGATTGCTGAGGGACTGATCGGGGCCGCCGAAATATTTTCTTAGCGGGTCATCGGGAACGTAATCCGGGAGAGGACCGCCGACGCGCAGGACAAGCACGCTGTTGTCGCGCACTGGGGGGGCACTTTGACGGAGCGCGGCCAGTATCAAGGCTGCGCCGATCACGACCATCACGCCGAGCGCCACAACGATTCCCGTGATAATCAAAACTGTCTTTCGCGTTCGTGACATTGCCATAAGAATTCCTGCCTTAAATATTCACTTTGCTATCTGTAGTGGGATTTTTCTGTGAGGTTGTTACGAAAATGCGAGGCAAAAGGTTTTGGAATAGGAGCCGGTAGGCAGTAGGCAGTAGGCAGTAGGCAGTAGGCACGAACGACAGTCAGTCGAGAAAAGTTGCGGGGGGCGGATGCGGCTTGCCGCCTTCCGTGCGGTAAGGCTTGCCTTACCGGCAGTCTCATTTAGTCGGCAAGCGCGAGGCTCAGCCTCGCGAAGAAATCTCGCCTATGCTTGACCGCTACTTACTGCCTACTGCCTTCTGCCTACTGCCTACTGCCTACTGCCTTCTGCCGTCTGCTCCTGTCTCATGCTCCTGCGCTACTTCGCCTTAACGATCCAGCCGCCGCCGATCACTTCATCGCCATCGTAGAACACAGTAGCTTGTCCGGGTGTGATCGCGCGCTGTGGTTCGTTGAACAACACTCTGGCGCGGTTGTTCTCAAGGGATGTAATCGTTGCTGGCGCTTCCTGGTGACGATAGCGAATCCTTACGCTTGCCTGAACCGCCTCGTCGGGATTCTCATGCGCGATCCAATTCACCGCTGCCGCTGAAAACTCACTCGTCAATAACTCATCAGCCTCACCAACCGTCACCTGATTTTTATTTGCATCAATGTCGAGTACATAAAGCGGGCGCTCACTCGCGATGCCGATACCGCGGCGCTGACCAATCGTGTAGCGATGAATGCCCGTATGTGTGCCGACTACAGCGCCGCCCGAATCAACTATTTGGCCCGCTCCTGGCAAACGATCAGCAGTGCCTTCAGATTCCAGATAGCGATCGATGAAGCCTGAGTAGTCTCCATCGGGAACAAAACAAATCTCCTGCGACTCTGCCTTCTCTGCAATCGCCAGGTTGCTTTGACGCGCAACATCACGAACCTCAGGTTTCGACATCTCGCCGAGCGGAAAGAGGGAGCGCGACAGTTGCTCCTGCGTCAACTCCCAGAGAAAGTACGACTGGTCCTTTTGCAGATTTCGGCCGCGGAAGAGTCGATACCCCTTCTCTTCCTCATCGTAAGCAACACGCGCGTAATGTCCGGTAGCGACCTTTTCACAACCCAAGCTCGCCGCAAGGCGATCAAGCGAAGCAAACTTTAAGCGGCTGTTGCACGAGACGCAGGGAATCGGTGTTTCGCCTTTCAGGTAGCTCGCGACAAAGGGTTCGACGACGTCGCGCTCAAACTCTCGCTCCAGGTTGAGCACGTAAAAAGGAAATCCCAACTCTTCGGCGACACGACGCGCGTCATAAACATCGTCCAAAGAACAGCAGCGCGAAGGCAACGGATCGCCATTCTCGTCAACGCTGATGCCGCGACGTTGATTCCACAGCTGCATCGTGAAGCCGACGAGATCGTGCCCCTGCTCCTTAAGAAGCGCCGCAGCTGCCGATGAATCGACGCCGCCGCTCATTGCCACCGCTATTTTCATTTCCGATTGCCGATTTCCGATTGCCGATTGTTCCCACTCTTTGAAAGGTGAACGATTGGAGTTAGTGGATCGCTTCGTCTTCCGGTCAACGCCGACACGCGATTAAATAGCCCTGTTTGCCGGGCTTTCAGAGCGAATGTTAAGATGCCTTTCCAGCTCATACGAGAAACCTATGCAAGCATACCGCATGAAGTGGCAGCCGTCAGCTTGAGCGGAAATAACGACTCGCGATTCCAGTATGAGGGGTGGAGGAGTGAGATATCGATGAAGTGTGGGTATAAATAAGACTGCCTCGCTGATAAAAATTATTTACGATTTACGATTCCCGATTTACGAACACATGTCAGAACAAGCAATTGAAGAATTTCGCGTCGCTTCAGAGCCCTTTTACCTGGCCGTTGGCAGGGAAATCGATCTGTTCGAAGCAGCGCACTCCGCCCGCTTGCCGGTAATTCTGAAAGGACCTACCGGCTGCGGCAAAACGCGTTTTGTGGAACACATGGCCTGGCGCCTCGAGCGACCGCTCATCACCGTTGCCTGTCATGAGGATCTGTCGGCTACCGACCTGGTGGGACGATTTCTTTTGGAAGGCGAAGAAACGGTATGGCATGACGGCCCACTCACATCAGCGGTGCGCAACGGCGCCATCTGTTATCTGGATGAAGTGGTGGAAGCGCGCAAAGACACCGTGGTGATCATCCACCCGCTTACCGATCACCGGCGCCGCTTGCCGATTGAAAAGCGTGGGACGATTCTCGACGCGCCTTCTGACTTCATGCTAGTCGTTTCCTACAATCCCGGGTACCAGTCAATTCTGAAAGACCTGAAACAATCGACGCGGCAACGGTTCGTCGCCCTCGATTTTGATTATCCGCCGCCCGAGTTGGAAAGTGAGATCGTCGCGCACGAAGGCGGAGTCGACGAAGGCACGGCACGGGACCTTGTACTAATCGGTCAGAAAGTTCGAAACCTGCGCGGACATGGTTTGGAGGAAGGCGTCTCGACTCGGTTGTTGATTTATGCCGCGCAACTGATCGCGCTCGGCATTCCTCCGGTTACCGCCGCCGACGTGGCGATGTGTTCGCCCATCACCGATGATCGAGAGCTGCAAACCAGCATTCGCGAGATTGTCACCACGGTGATGTGAATTCGGGTTTCAGGTTCAAGGTTCAAGGTTTTAGGTTCAAGGTTTCAAGTTTCAGGTTCCAGGTTTAAGGACTAGCGCTAGATCCGTCAGTGTTCGTAGGCATCAGTTCAAAGACTCAATTTTGAAAACCTTGAAACCTGAAACTTGGAACCTGAAACCTGAATCATGAACTCCGATCCCACAGACGATTCCTTTGAACGCGATTTGGAAAAGCAATTCCCTTCCGCTCGCAGCGCCGCTGAACGTCAATCGGTTTTAGAGTCAACGCGCGGACTTACCCGCCTCCCGCTCAACATCTCGACGGCGATTCTCGAAACCTCCGCTTCAATTGGGGGAATTTCCTTACGCGCGGCCATCGAGTTCCTGCGCGCTGCACCCGCGGCAGCTGAGGTTCTCGAAGTTGCAGAGCTGCGAGCGTGGGGAGAGATGGGCCGCCGCCTGGCGATGGGCGATATTGAAACCTCGATTTCTTTCTTTCTCGCCGGCGTCGACGATCTCAAGTCAGTCCCTCGTAGCGCGCATCCTCTTCTGTTTCAAGTCTGCGCTCGACAAATGACGCTATCGGCAGCCAACGCGACAGACACACTCCGACGCGCGCCACAATTGGCAGCGTCCCTTAATGATCCCGAGGTCCTGTTTATCGCCCTCGAAATTGCCGCTGAGGTCGCGCGTCGTTCTGCAAAACACAGCTCAGATTTTCTCGCCGCCACGCCGGAAGTTGTTGCCGCCTTAAAGAAATTTGCTGACCAGGCGGTGTTGCAACAATCGTTTAAGCTCGCGTCGACGTTCGCCTTTCGGGCAGGTGGCATGGCTGCCGATGCCTGGTCGGCGCTTCCTACCTCTCTCGAAAACCTTAATGACCAAGACGCTCTACGACTGATCGCCAGCACCGACGCTTTTCTCGAACGTGGCGGCGGCGGCGCTTTGAATCTAATGCTGGCCGGTGGCGAGGTGCTGCGCATGGCGCCTGACCTCTTTGCCGATTGGATCGAGCTGCTGCAAGTAGTGGCCCAACACGGCAACGCTTCCCTCGTCGCTTTTGTCCGCGCCAGCCCGCGGTTTGTGCGCGGCTTTTTCAGTGACCAAAAATCCTCGGATTCAATCGTGTTGATGAAGCGTGTGATCGCTTTGACGATGGAAATCGCTCGCGTGGATGGCGAGGCCGCACTCGCTTGTTTTCGTTCCAGTCCCGGAGTGCTGCGAACGGTGGCGATTGAACAGTTTGCCGAGTGGGCGCAACACGGTCTGGCCACAACCAAAACTGACGCGCGCGCGCGTCGCAGTTATTTCGCATTGGAAACAAGGATCAGCTATTCGGTGTTGCATTCCGGTAGTGCCGGTTTGTCGCTCGATGCGGTCAAAGACATTCTGCGTCTTTACGTCGAAGCGTTGACGGGACAGCAGATCGAGATTGCGCCAATTGCGGCCGTGCCGATCGAAACTCGAATTGGCGACGGTAAGACGATTCACTTGCCATCGCTCGTGGCGGAGTTTGGCGATGCGGATCTCGATTTTCGTCTATACAAAGTTTTAGCTGCTCACGCGGCCGGTCAGATAGAGTTTGGAACTTACGAACGCAACACCGCGGAGCTTAAGGCGTCGCATGCAGCCATCGCCGACGAGTATGATCCGAAGAACGCTGGCGAGCGTGATGCTTTTGCGCTCAATGGTTACCTCGCCGATCTTCCGGCCACTGCAGTTCCAGAGGAAACGTCCGCCGCAGCTCCCGCCGATTTTGATTACTCTGCGGTGCTGCGACTCTTTCCTGATCCGCCGCTCGCTCGCCGCATCTTTGGAACTCTTGAAAATGGCCGTATCGATTACCAACTACGTCAGAAGTATCGCGGCCTCGCGCGTGATCTCGATCTGGTGCGCGAACATCTGCGCCCAGCACGTCCAAAGATTACCGACCTGCCCGCCACGCTGCTCCCCTTTGAGATCCTATTCCAGATTACGATGTTGGGTGGCGCGCTTGCTGATACGCGGCAGTTTTACAGTCAAATAGTTTCGGAGCTGGAAACGGTCTCTGCGGAATACTTGGCCAAGCCGTCGGCAACCGTGGCCGACACCCTAATGGCGACCAAACGCGCTTTTTTGCTCTTCCAGTCAGTCGTTCCCACCGATGATTCGGTACAACAACTTGAAGTGGAAAAAGAACCATCCGAGAGCGATAAAGAGAGCTCGATGACGAGCGAATCAATGCGTAACCGTCCTAATGATCGCCAACCGCAGCGGCGCGATGCGCGCGATCTCTTCAACGCCTGGAACGATCCGGACTCGGAAGGCGACCCGGATAATCTCGAAGGAGGCGAAGCGTGGATCGAAGGTGAAAGCGCTGAGCTTGAGCTCCAGGAAGGCGAAGTTGCTTACAACTACGACGAATGGGATCGCGAGTTGACGGATCACCGGCTCGGCTGGTGCCGCGTCATCGAGAAACAGGTGAAGCATGGCGACCGCAGCTTCGTCGACGAGACTCGCGAACGTCATCGTGGCGTGATTTCATCTATTCGCCACCAATTCCAACTACTGAAACCTGAAGAGCTGACCCGCGTCGCCAATGAAATCGACGGCGAGGATTACGATCTAAACGCAGTAGTTGACTATGTGCTTGATCGCCGGGCAGCAAAGGTTGGTGCTGGTCACCAGTCTGAACGTTTGTACACGAAGCGTTTGCGGCGACGCCGCGATGTCGCCGTTTCCTTCTTGCTAGATCAATCTTCGTCAACGGCGCGCACAATTGGACGTCATCCCCTCCAGCCTTATACGCATCCCGGTCGCCGCATCATCGAGATCGAAAAAGAAGGACTGGTTTTAATGAGCGAGGCGTTGGAAGCTGTGGGCGACGTTTACGCAATTCACGGCTTCACTTCGGAAGGACGGCGCAATGTGAAGTTTTATATCGTCAAGGACTTTTCCGAGAAATACTCCGATGAAGTGAAGCAGCGGATTGGCGGCATCACTTACCAAAACAACACGCGGCTGGGAGCGGCGATCCGGCATGCGACCGCAAAGCTTGCAAACCAGCAGGCACGTACGCGTTTGTTGATTGTCTTATCCGATGGTCGTCCCTACGATCACGACTATGGCGATGCGCGTTACGCGCGTGAAGACACGCGCGAAGCTTTACGACAAGCAAAAATTCAGGGCATCACGCCGTTTTGCATCACCATCGATCGCGAATCTGAGTCGGAGCTAAAAGATCTTTACGGCGAGATTGGTTACACGATTATTGATGATGTGCTTTCGCTGCCGGAACGGCTGCCGGGAATCTATCGGCGATTGACGACATGAGTTAGCCTGCGCAGCAGGCGGGAGCATAAAGCCTAGGGCGTAAGCCCTAGGTTGGTGAGTGGTAATTGAACGAAGCCCGCGTCGCGGGCTTTCTTATTCTAAACGCGATGCTTACCTAGGGCTTACGCCCTAGGCTTTACGCTCGACGCGGTTCGCACGCTAATGCCTTCCTGGTCTCGAAACTCGGAACTCAGAACTCAAAACTTTCCTTTCCCCATTCCGCCGCCGCCTGGCGTTTCAATTCTGACGCGATCTCCCGCTTTCAACTCCCAACTTCCCTTCGATTTCAGCGAACGAGATTTTCCCTCTCTTATGATCGCTGACTTGCCAGCTTTCCCAGGGCTTCCGCCTCTCAATCCATAAGGCGCATGCTTCCTTCTGTCACTTAACAAAGACATACGAGCGGGAACAAGAGTTTCGATTTCGCGCACAACGCCGTCGCCGCCATTCTGTTCTCCCTTACCACCTGACCCTTTGCGAATTCGATACTCGCGCACTCGCAACGGGTAGGCGTATTCGAGAGCTTCAACAGGTGTGTTCAAACTATTCGTCATGTGCGTATGGACAGCACTCATGCCATCGCGTTGGGGACGCGCTCCCATGCCGCCTGCAACTGTCTCGTAGTAAGAGAACTCCTTGCCGCTACGCGCGTCGATTCCGCCAATCGTCAGGTTGTTCATCGTTCCCTGGCTGGCGGCAGGTATGCGTTCCGGGATTGCTTGCGACAATGCCTTGAACAGCACATCGACGATACGTTGCGAGGTCTCGACGTTTCCGCCTGCGACTGACGCCGGATGGACCGCATTGACGACGGTCCCGGCCGGGGCCACCACTGTTATCGGTTCCATCAAGCCTGCGCTGGCCGGCATATCCCCTGCGAGCAGACAACGGAATACATACGAAACTGCAGACACAGTGATTGCCTCCACCGCATTAATTGGTCCTGCAACTTGCGGAGCGCTGCCACTGAAATTAACTACAGCTTGTTCGCCTTTGATAGTGACTTGCACGCGCAGCCAGACCGGCTCGTTAGTGATGCCGTCGTCGTCGAGCATGTCTTCAGCACGATAGTCGCCATTGGGTATTTCCTTTATCACATGACGCATCATTCGCGCTGAGTACGCGATCAAATGGGCGGCGTACTCACTAGCTTCTTTCGCGCCGCGCCGATCCACAATTTCCAACAAGCGGCGTGCGCCGGTTTTTAACGAACCGATCTGCGCTTGAAAGTCGCCGAGGCGCTCGTGCTCTCCACGCACATTCGCCAGGATCAAGCGCATCGTGTCTGCATCAAGCTCGCCGTTTCGCACCAGGCGAAGCGGCGGAAGGCGCAGACCTTCGCCATAGATATCGGAAGCCAGCCCCATCGAACCGGGAGTAGCGCCGCCAATGTCGGCGTGGTGCGCGCGATTCGCGACGTAGAAAAGGGGAAGAGGGGAAGGAGGGAAAGGGGGAACAGGGGAAGCGGGAAACACTACGTCGTTCCTCTCTTTTCTCCTCTTTCCCTTTTCCCCTTTTTCCCTTTCGGCGTCGAAGACGCCCGCGACCAACGTCACATCAGGCAGGTGCGTTCCACCTGCATAAGGATCGTTGAGCGCGACAACATCGCCGGGCTGAAGTTTGATTTCGTTTAAAGCGGCGGCGACCGCCATCGGCATCGAGCCCAGATGTACCGGCATGTGATCGCCCTGGGCAATCACTCGACCAGCGCGATCAAACACCGCGCACGAATAATCACGACGTTCTTTGATGTTGGGCGAGAACGCCGTGCGGCGTAAGGCGATGCCCATCTCCTCCGCCACCGAAGTGTAGAGTGCGCGATAAATTTCTAACGTAGTCGGATCAAACCGCTTCATTGTTTTTGGAGTGCGGTGGCAATCCCGATAGCAATCGGGAGACACCGCTTTGTTTTTTATTATCAATCACAATCAAAGCGCCGTCGCCGCTACGCTCTGCCGCCGCACTCCACATGTAGATTCCCACGGCTATTAACTTTGTCCCCTTGGGGGACATCGCGCCCAACTTCCTCTAAGTCGCCACAATCACATTCCCAAAACCATCAACACTCGCGCGAGCATCCGCCGGTATCAACGTCGTCGCCGAATACTCTTTAACAATACAAGGCGCTCGCAACTTCATCCCTGCTCTTAAGGCTTCTCTATCGTAAATGCCAGTGCGAAACTTCTTCCCATCAAAATACGCCGAAGTGTAGCCACTGGCTTGCACGCTCTTCACTGAAACTCTTTGTGAACGTTCCTTTCGCTGCTCTACCAGCCCGCTCGATCGCAATCGCACCGTAACAATCTCAATCGGATTGGTTTGCTCGGCGTAGCCATAGCGCGCCTTGTGCGCTTGATGAAAACTTGCAGCCAGGTCGCCCGACTCAACCTTGATCTCCAACTCGAACGACTGCCCTTCATATCGCATCGCGACGGAGCGTTCATAGCGTTGCCAGTTATTCCTAAAACCCTCTTGCCTTAGCTTCGCGCGGGCGGCCGTCTCCATTTTGCGGAAGACTGATGCCAACTTCGCTTCAATACCGCTGCCTAACTTCAACATCACTGTCTGACTTTGATCGCTGACCACATTCGCCGCGACCACGCCGATAGCCGAGAGCGCGCCGGGCGAGCGAGGAACAATCACTCGTGGAATGCCGAGAGCGCGCGCGAGGTCAACTGCGTGAAGTCCACCAGCGCCACCAAAAGGCACGAGGCTAAAATCGCGCGGATCGTATCCACGCTCTACTGAGATACGACGCAGCGCGCGCTCCATATTAAAATTAACTACTGAGACGATCCCTTGAGCAGCTTCCGTCGCACTAATTTTTCTTTCCGCCGCGGCGCTCATGGCGTTCGCCAAATTAGATATCGCTGCCCCAGCGCGATCCTCATGCAGTACAAACTCGCCGCCTAACAATCCGCCCCCCGCGAAATGCCCGAGGACTACGTGCGCATCAGTAACGGTGGGCAAGGTCGAGCGACCGTAGCAAGCCGGGCCAGGATCGGCGGCCGCGGATTCTGGTCCGACGCGCAACGAACCTCCTTCGTCGACTCTTGCAATCGAACCTCCGCCCGCACCGACGGTGTGAATATCTAAAACAGAGACGGCCACGGGCATTCCCGCGATGACGGCTTCGTTGGTCGTACGCAGCCCAGCGCGCTCACAAAGGGCTACATCGGTTGAGGTCCCACCCATGTCAAAACTGATAACGTTTGCGAATCCAGCGCTGCGCGCCACCTGAAGTGCGCCCACGATTCCGCCAGCCGGGCCGGAAAGGATCGTGCGTACCGGTTCGTTTGCCGCGGCTGCCGCGGAAATACTCCCGCCTGAAGATTGCATTACGCGAAAACGAAATGCTGGCCTTGGCTCTTTGGCCTTTAGACTTTGCTTGTGCACCCCCGGTTGGTCGGTTCTTTTAAAGGAGCTTCGACTAAGTCTATCGAGATAAGTCCCCATCAAGGGTTGGAGGTAGGCATTGATCGTTACCGTTGATGTTCGTTCGTACTCGCGATATTCGGGAAGGATCTGATGAGAGATGGAGAGCGGGACGTTAAGCGAGGCTAAGGCTGCCGCTACGGCTTGTTCGTGTCGCGGATACGCAAAGGAAAAGATGAGCGATACAGCAACTGCTTCGACTCTGGCCTTCCTTAAGTTCTCGACGAGTGCTTTGAGTTGAATTTCATCGAGCGGTTCCAACACTTCACCCGCAGCGGTAACACGCTCGTGCAAACCAAGACGCAGATTATCGGGAACGAGTGGTGGCGGACGAACGGCATCGAGGTTGTATAGCTCCGGCCGCGCCTGGCGTCCGATGACCAACACATCCTCAAAGCCTTTGGTAGTGATCAGCGCGGTGCGCGCACCGCGTCGTTGTAGCAGAGCGTTCGTGCCGACCGTGGTCCCGTGAATCACTTCAAAGTCTTCAGAGCCCGTTTGTTCGAGGATGCGGCGTAAACCGTCGGTGATGGCAACTGAAGGATCGGATGGCGTTGAAGGAAGTTTGAAGATCTCCTGGCGGCCCTTTAGATCAAAGACAAAGTCGGTGAACGTTCCCCCAGTATCGACGCCGATGCGGAGGGAAGATAATGATCTTGATTTGCTCATCCAGCTTGAATCAAGCAGGGGAATAGGGGAAATGGGTAAAAGGTGAAATGTTAAGCAATCGTGGTTCCTCCACTTGCTCTGTTTCCCTATTCCCCTGTTTCACTATTCCCCAACCCACCAACGTCCACCCAACAGCTGCTTCGGTTTGACTCTCGAGCAGCATCGAGCACCAGCTGGGTTCGATAGCCGTCTTCAAAAGTTGCGGCGCCCGCAATCGTGGTGCGGCCTTCGCGCAGCGCTTCCACAATTTCACAAGAGAACGCGGCAAACCCACGCGACCAACTCGCCGGACGCATACCCGGTGCAACCGGATCCTGATGGACCTTTACCGGTTTCCAGGTGCCGGAACCTGCGGGTGAGTGCAAAAGGTCCCCTGTCTCTCCCACCATCAAGGCCCCGGTTGAACCATAAATCTCGATTCGATTTTCGTAGCTTCCTGATTCGACCACCGAAAGCGACGCTGTTCCGGTCGTGTTTTTTGTCAAAGCAGAATCAGCAAAGCGAAGCATCATTTTTGCTTCGTCGTCAGACGTGACGCGACGCGTTGTCCCACCGCTTTTGTCCGGCCGTTCCCTGATATGCGTATTGAGCATGCAGGTGACTGCCGTCACTTCGGCTCCCAGCATGAAACGAAACGAATCGATGGCATGCGAGCCGATAGCTCCGAGTGTGCCACCAACCATCTTTTCATCTGACCACCAATCCCACGGTCGATCCAGCACGCCACGATAATCCGAACGGAAAACATAGTTGCAGTGGCGCACATTCCCAATCGCTTCGCTCACCAACATCATGCGCATCGTTCGCCGGCTTTTCAGGAAACGCAGCTCGTGATCGATCACAGCAAGCACCTTCGCCTCTCGAGCTCGCTCGACCATTCGCTTCGCTTCGGCGGCATTCATCGCCATCGGTTTCTCACAGAGCACCGCTTTGCCGTGCTCAAGCGCCGCAAGCGTCATTTCCATGTGCGTTGCTGGAGGGGTTACTACACTTACGAGGTCCACGTCCGGGCGCGCGACAATTTCGCGCCAATCAGCGGCGACGTTCTCGATGCCAAACTCCTGCGCCACTTCCGCAGCGCGTTCGCGGTGCTTACTCGCGATAGCGACAACGCGCGCACTCATACAATCCCGAAATCCGGGAATTTGCGTGGTGCGGGCGAATCCCGCGCCAATGATTCCAATGCCAATCGGTTTTCCGTTGCTCAAGGTGTGCTGCTGCTTTCTGTGATGGTCGTAACTATTGTTCGCGAAGTCTTGGCACGCCAGATTACACGTTGCCGCATTTTCTCGCCATTGAACAGCCTCGGTTCACTACGGGAGCGGATCCACATTGTCATCTGGTCTCTCAACCAGCAGCGGAGCGGCGGCAGAATTTAGCCCGGGGTGAGCGAGTCCCGATGTATCGGGACGAGCGTAACCCCGGGATCAACCCCAAATACAACCCGAGCCCGCTTTAGCGGGCGACAGATAAATTGCATTCAAAGGCACCACGCCCAAAACTCGAAAACCCGTAAAACTTTCGAGATACAATGCCGTTAAGGTTCTTTCACCTCTCAAGCCCAGTTGCACTTC
>JBPCMI010000065.1:0-8890 GCA_051002415.1 Pyrinomonadaceae bacterium | reverse complement strand
GAGTCAGCCGAGCTGACAACGATCCATGGCGAGCTCAGCCTGGAAGACGCCTGGCTGATTGCGGAACACATCGAAGTCTCTGATGCGGAGCTGGACGACTCGTGGCTACCTTCTGAACGTTATGATGAAGAGGATTCCGCTGTAATCGCGGCGGCGATGGAGAAGGTGATTGAGCAGGAAACTCTGAGCGCTGGTGCCGACCTTGCCCCGGAACGCGTCTCTTTAATTCGCCGTTTGATGTTGATGAACGCGCGCGATCGCATGAAACTGGCGCGCAAGGGCGACCGCGAGGCTCGCAGTATTCTGATTCGCGATTCAAATAAGATGGTCGCCGCCGCTGTTATCAACAATCCGCGCATCACTGATCAGGAAGCGGAAAACATCGCGACCATGCGCACAGTTGCCGATGAGGTTTTGCGCCTAATGGCCATGAACCGCAACTGGGCCCGTTCCTACACAATCATTCATAACCTCGTGCGCAATCCCCGCACGCCTATTCCCACGGTGATCAACATTCTCCCGCGTATCCGCACGAAGGATCTACAAAACCTCGCGCAGAACCGTAACGTCTCTGACGCTATCCGCCGCCAGTCAACCCGCCTCGCACAAGCGCGATCTGGCGAATAAAAACAGGGTTAACAGGAGAAAAAAGGGGAAGAGGGGAAGGCAGGACTTTCTCTTGCCCTGTTCCCCCGTTCCCCTTTTCCCCTCTTGCCTTATTTGCTATTCAACCACCCAAGTCTCGCCACTATTGATCAGCTTATCGAGACTGCCGGGGCCGCTCTTGGCGATCGCATCGTTGATCTGATTAGTCATCAAATCTTCGTAAGTAGCACGCTGCACGGCGCGGAAGATACCGACTGGTTGCGGGAATTCAGGCTGCTCCATACGGGCGAGCATGAAAGCGACCGACGGATCTTCAAGATAAATATCGTGAACCAGCAGGTCGGCTTCAGTGACCCCAGTCTCGCCAATCGTCACCACTTCCGGTAATGCGCTCTTCATGCGAATGCCGCGATTTCCGTCCTTGCCAAAAATCATCGGCTTGCCATGTTCCAGGTAAAGCACGCGGTCCTGTCGCACACTGCGTTCGGCAAATTGATCAAAAGCATGATCGTTAAAGATGTTGCAGTTCTGATAGACCTCGACGAACGAAATCCCTTTGTGCCTCGCGGCAGCTTGCACGACACCGCCGAGGTGCTTCACGTCGATATCGATCGAACGACCGACGAAGGTGGCTTCGCTCGCGATCGCCAGTGACAAAGGATTAACCGGATAATCAATCGCGCCCACCGGCGTCGACTTTGTCCTTTTGCCAAACTCCGACGTAGGACTATATTGCCCTTTTGTCAGACCATAGATGCGATTGTTGAAAAGAATGTAATTGAGATCCAGGTTGCGCCGGATTGCGTGCATGAAATGATTGCCACCAATCGAGAGCGCGTCGCCGTCTCCCGTAATCACCCAGACACTAAGTTCGGGATTCGCACACTTGATGCCGGTGGCAATTGCGGGCGCTCGGCCATGAATACTGTGAAAGCCATACGTGTTCATGTAGTACGGAAATCGAGATGAGCAACCGATTCCAGAAACGAAAACAATCTTCTCGCGCGGAACGCCAAGCTCAGGCATTACTTTCTGCACATTGTTCAGAATCGCGTAGTCACCGCAACCGGGACACCAGCGCACTTCCTGATCGGAGACGAAGTCGGCTTTCTTTAATTCGCCCGGGGGCGGTGCAATTTTATAATTACCGCCTCCGCCTTCACTTTCAGCCGATACCGCTTGTTCGACAATCGGCTTATTGCCATTGCCATTGCCGCCATGCCCATTGCCACCTGTACTCATCTATATCTCCTCTAAAATTTACCTTTTCTTCGACACGGGAGAACGCAAGCCCGCAGTCAACAAGGTCAGCTCAATCATCATATCCTCTTCGCTGGGAAAACCGAGCCCTTCGATAAAGATTCCGCCTACATACTCTATCTTCTCGGGTGCTTGGTAGATTCGCCTGTCGAACTCTGCACCTTTCCACTGACGACCTTCCCGCCGAATCTTCTACTCAGCGGGATCAAAATCATTCAGGATGTTAGCTGCCATCACTCCTCATCCGGGGGACGTTGCTTGTTTGCCTCGTACAACTCTAAGAATTTCTCTCTCACATAGGGGTCAAGGTGCTCAGCAAAATCAGCTTGCAGATGGCGAACGTTTATCAATTCTTGCACATCTGCCAAATCCTTTAGCCTGTGTGCAGCACTTATTCCCGAGGCTAACTTCAATTCGACTAGCTTCTCGAGTGTCACAACCTTGACGCCATTAATCTCCGTCGAAGCCGCGGATGGGTCGGGAATGCTAACCGGCTTCGGTTTGCCATCACCCGGATACTCGCCTGTAGTCATAACTTCGATAATAATCCCATCCCTTGTCGATCGCAGCCGCTTCTTTGCCCCCGGAAAAGCTGGAACATAACCCAGCCCAATCAATTCTCGATGAAAGGCCACTAATCCTTCTGGAGTAAGCACAAGGTCAATGTCTTCCGTCAGGCGGGGATAACCGTGGGCCAATAGTGCAACTGCCCCGATCACCATGTAATCAATTCCATGCTCCTTCAGATCGCCGGTGATCTGGGCCAGCGTATTGTTGAGGCTGCCTTGTCCCATAAAGTAACGTAAGGCCTCCGCATAGTGGTCGATCAAGGATTTTCTTTGACCTGGGTCGGTAGCTTGAATCTCCATCACAGAACCAACTCACAATCGAACTTACAAGTACTCTTCAACCTTCCTCACAATCTCGCGGATCTGGAAAGGCCTACCTTTAACTTTGGAAAACGCAATTGCGTTAACAAGGTACTTCGCGCGAATCATGGTGCAAAGCTGACCCAGGTTCATCTCCGGGCAAATCACGGTTTCAAACCCAGCAAGCACCTCTCCGAGGTTCTTCGGAAATGGATTCAGGTGACGCAGGTGGGCAGCGGAGACGCTCTTTCCTTCTGACTGTAGTTTCTCCACCGCAGTAGCGATCGAACCGTACGTTGACCCCCAACCCAGAACCAGAACTTTTCCAGTCGATTCGCCTAACACTTCGACGAGCGGAATATCATTAGCAACTCGATCAATCTTTTCCTGGCGGAGTTTTACCATCAGGTGGTGATTTTCCGGATCGTAGTTGACGTTACCGGTGATGTGCTGTTTTTCAATGCCGCCGATGCGATGCTCCAACCCGGGTGTGCCGGGAATTGCATACGGCCGCGCCAGGGTTTCCGGATGCCGCGCATAAGGCATAAAGCCATCCGGATTTGTAGCAAACGAAACTTCGATTTTCGGTAACTGATCAATTTCGGGGAGAGCCCAAGGCTCTGCGCCATTCGCCAGATAACCATCGGACAAATAGAACACTGGGCTCATGTATTTGAATGCGAGTCGCACGGCTTCAATTGCCATGTGAAAACAATCTGCGGGCGTCGCCGGGGCGATCACGATCGCGGGGCATTCACCGTTGCGGCCCCAAACCGCCTGAAACAGATCCGCCTGTTCCGTCTTCGTCGGTAAGCCAGTCGAGGGTCCGCCGCGCTGAACGTTTACAATTATCAACGGCAACTCAGTCATTACCGCCAGTCCAATCGCTTCCTGTTTGAGTGCCACCCCAGGACCTGAAGTTCCAGTCAGTCCGATATCTCCGGCGAAGCTCGCTCCGATGGCGGAGCAAACGGCGGCAATCTCGTCTTCGGCTTGAAATGTCTTCACACCGAAACTCTTGTGACGCGCTAGCTCATGCAGAATGTCTGACGCCGGGGTAATGGGATATGAGCCATAGAACAAGTCGCGTCCGGCGAGTTGCGAAGCAGCTACAAAACCTATCGCCGTCGCTTCGTTCCCGGTAATCTTCCGATATTTGCCTGGAGCAATTTGCGCCTTCTTGATAGTAAAGTGCGTAGTAAAGACTTCAGTCGTGTCTGCAAAGTTGTAACCAGTTCTGAGCGCAATCTCGTTGGCCTTGGCGATTTGCGGGGTCTTACCAAACTTGGAGTCGATCCAGCTCAGCGTGTTCTCGAGCGGCCGGTCGTAAAGCCAATAGAGCACCCCTAGAGCGAAAAAGTTTTTGCAGCGATCGATCTCTTTGCGCGTCAGCTCAACATTGCCTTTCAACGCATTCATATTCAACGTCGTGATCGGCAATTTGTGCACGCGATAACCCGCGAGGCTTCCGTCATCAAGCGGATTGGCGGCGTATTTGGCATAGCGCAGGTTCTCCGGCGTAAAGCCGTCCGTGTTGATGATCAACGTGCCCCCGTCTTCAAGATCGGCAAGGTTGACTTTCAACGCAGCCGGATTCATCGCTACGAGAACGTTCGGTTGATCGCCCGGAGTCTTGATGTCCTGACTCGAGAAGTTGAGCTGAAAACCGCTGACGCCGGGCAAGCTGCCGGCAGGAGCGCGAATCTCAGCGGGAAAGTCCGGCAGCGTCGAGATGTCGTTACCGACAACTGCTGACGTGTTCGTAAACTGGGTTCCGGTCAACTGCATGCCGTCGCCTGAGTCGCCGGCAAAACGGATCGTTACAGTTTCGACTTCTTCAAGATGCTTTTCCGCTTGCTCGCGCGGGGGTTCAATCACAGTGCTCATGGATTTCGCTTAGCCTTTGGGGGTTTTTCGTGCTTCTGATGTGGAATTCCTTCTTTGGACGAGACGAGTAAATTGTACCACAGGGAGAAATTAAGAGACGGGACTCGGGTGTCAGGTGTCGAGTGTTGGGTGACGGGTGTTGGGTGTCAGCTTTCAGGTTTCACACCCCGACAGCCACCGTTACCCGACACCTGACACCCGTTTTTCTGATGCTCGTTTTTCGTGAGGCGACATGGCGAGTAGTTTTTCAATGATGCCAGGAAGGACTTCGAGCGTTCGATCGATGTCTGCATCCGTGTTGTAACGTCCCAGGGAAAATCGGATTGAGCCTTGTGCCGCCGTAAAAGGGACGTTCATCGCCCGCAAGGTTGGTGAGGAAACTTTGGTGGTCGAATGACAGGCCGATCCCGTCGAGACACAGATTCCCTCGCGGTCGAGATGCAGCAGAATGTTCTCGCCTTCAACATACTCAAACGAGATGTTTGTTGTGTTGGGAAGACGCTTGCCACGAGTTGTTGCTCCGTTCACACGGGCGTTGGGAACTCTCTTAAGAATCTCGATTTCCAAGCGGTCGCGCAATCGTTCGATCTTCTCATCTTCGTCGGAGATGCGAGCCAACTCACATGCGGCACCTAATGCCACAATGTTTGGCACGGCCGATGTGCCGGCGCGGCGGCCGTGTTCCTGAGCACCACCGATAATGAATGGCGGCAACTGCACTCCGTTGCGCACGTAAAGCGCGCCGATGCCTTGCGGCGCATGTAGCTTGTGACCCGAGAGTGCAAACAGATCAACTTCCAGATTTTTCAGATCAATGGGAAGTTTGCCGACCGCCTGCACACCATCCACATGAAACACCGCGTCGGAGTTTTCTCTGATAATTTTTCCGATTTCTTCAATCGGAAACAACACTCCGGTTTCATTGTTGGCGAGCATCACCGAAACGATCCCCGTGTCGCGCCTCAAGGCCTTGCGCAGATCGTCGAGGTTGAGCTCGCCTTTTTCGTCAACGTCCAGCCACGTCACTTCACAGCCAATTTGCGCGAGATGCTCACAAAGGTTACGTACAGCCTCATGTTCAACGCGCGTGGTGATGATGTGACGGCGCGTGGGGTTTTGTTCGAGGAACCCGCCAATGGCCCAGTTGTCCGACTCGGAACCACATGAGGTGAACACCACTTCGTTTACATCCGCGGCCCCAATAAATTCCCCAACCTGTTGCCGTGCGTGCTCAACGGCAGCCTTCATTTTTCGTCCCAGCGAGTGGGCCGAAGAAGGATTACCGTAGTGTTCCGCGAGATAAGGAAGCATCGCCTCAAGGACTTGCGGAGCGACTCGAGTGGTAGCGTTGTTGTCTAAATAAATCATTAACGGGTGTCAGGCGTCGGGTTGCAGGTTTCAGGTTTCAGGTTTCAAGTCTCACACGTTTCAAGTCGCTAAGTTGCCAAGTCGCCAAGAAAGGCTAGAACAGTAAGATCGAGCGCTTAGATCTTGGGTAAAGCAAACTAAGAATCCTAACTCGCAAAGGCAACCGACCCGCCCAATCTATCTCTGCGTCTTGGCGGTGAAATGTATGAAACCTGAAACCTGAGACCTATTAGTGTTTGACATAGTCTGTCCAGAGAAACAAATAAGTTGCATAAGCATTGATTGCAACGGAAATCACGAAGACTGCTGTTTCTAACAGCGAAAGTTGCTTCTTTCCGTTGTTAAGCAGAATCAGCAACATCCACGGCAAAAGGATCATGCCGTAACGATAAGAAAACTGCCAGCCGCCCGGATTAGCATGCAGCCACAATGCGAACGTCAAAACCACAATTGCAATCCAGGAAACAACAATTAGCAAATGGTTGCGTACGCCTCGGAATCTGAATAGCAATAACAACAAGGGACAGCTGATGAAGATCGATCCGCCGAATCCATGCGGGATTAGGTAAGGCGGGCTTTCCACAAGTTTCCAGCCCTCGAAGATCATGGCCTTCGCGTTCCGCGGAATTGAGTAAAACGAAAATAATCCGTGCTTGAAATACTCTTCGGTGGCGACCTGGGGGATTCGCATATAACCAAAATCCGCGATGGAACCAAAACGAGCATAGTTATAAGCAAGCGTCGCAAGTCCAAGCACAATCGGTATTGAAACGAACCAGGCTATTTCGCGACGGTGAGCAAGGAGCCGCGCACGCAAACTTCTGCCCCTCTCGGCTGCGTCTGCACCGCACCACAAATAGATGAAGAGCGGAGCAACGAGTAAGACCTCGGTGCGATTCCCAAAAGCCACTGTGAAAAAGAATCCAGCCAGCAATGGCCTGCGATCGACAAGCGTGAAATAAAGTGCGCCCGCCTGGCCCATCAGTGCAAAACCAAGCGCCAACTGCCAGGCGCCCGCATAAGCGAGATTGCACCAGGCCCACGTGGCCAGCACCGGAAAGAGCGCGAGCAACACGCGTCGCCCTATCGAGATGTTTTGCCCTGCTGAGAGCAGGAAGAAAAACAAGGCTGATCCAGCGGCGAGGGAGGCCGCGACAGAGCGCGCTGGAAAGGCTTCGATCAGGTGCGCCGACTTCAAGAGCGCGAATGGGGCCATGCTCAGAACGCTGCCGAGCGGAAAAACCGAATAATAATAGTC
The DNA here is from genome assembly GCA_051002415.1 of Pyrinomonadaceae bacterium. Lineage (GTDB taxonomy): Bacteria > Acidobacteriota > Blastocatellia > Pyrinomonadales > Pyrinomonadaceae > PSRF01. The sequence continues at coordinate 1,642 of JBPCMI010000065.1, read as the reverse complement.
TCCCGCCGGCACCAACTCGTTCAACCACGAAGGCGCTTCAGCGACTCCTAGTCGTCCATGAAGCAGTGCCTCAGCAATCCGATAGGTGTAATCGAAATGCTCCATGGGAGCGGGACTGGAAAACCAGTAGATCAAAAAAACGCCGGCGACGATAGCGAAGGGCGGAAGGTGCGAGAGAATTCGCGAGCGGTTTTGCGAACGTGGGGGGCGTTTCATCGAAGGGCTAACCTGGCGAGTCAGGCAACTACATCTTCCTCCCGCGCGCACTGATCCAAAATATCTTCAATCAGCGGGTAACATGAACGGCAACCGGCGCCGGCATTTGATGCTTTCGTCACTTCAGCGATCGTGCGCAGGCCGCCTGTTTGAATCGCAACTTCTATAGTCCTTTCCGAAACTCCAAAGCAGGTGCAAATAAGCGCCTCGGTTCCCGAGCATTCTTCCCGCATGTTGTCGCTGTAGTTGCTGATTGCGGCAACAAACCCGCGACTGGCGAGCACCACGCAGTCGCACTTCTCCGCCGGCCAATCCTCACCCAACAAGGCAATCAATGCCGTTGAAGGTTGGCACATGACGGCCGCTTCGCCCGTTGTTTTGCCAGTCATTTTTGTGCTTAAAACTGAACAGACAGCCACAAGGTAACTGCAGCCGGCAACCTTGAACTTCGTTTCGGTAATTCGCTGGGCCTGATCAACTCTCAATGAGACTCGCAGCACGGCGCCGCAGTTCACGGATGCAGCGCTGCCAACGCCCTCCGGGTTCTCAATCTCTCCCACGTTAAGCGGTGCAAAGAAGTGTTCAGTTACGAGACTTGCAGACATTAGTGGTGATGCAAAGCTAGTAGTGGCTACTTTGTTTGTCAAAAGTAAGATGAGTCCGGGCGCTAGCGACCGCCTTCAACTGCAGAATACCCCAAGCGACAGAGATATTAACGCCAAGGCGCCAAGCCGCAGAGACGCAAAGAATGCTTTTGGCAATAAACGTAATTCATTTGAACTGGGCGTTCTGACTTTTCTCTTTTGCCTTGCGTCTCTGCGTCTCGGCGCCTTTAGCGTCATATACCCAGTCGTCTTTGGCGCTCTAGTCCCTGTTGAAGGCATTGCACATAGCACCGGATGGGTAGTGGTGACCCACTACTCCTGATCGGACTTGTTCGACTTCCAAAACTCCATGCGGCATAATCTATTTTCAACCTAACAACACATGTCACAACTAACTCCAGAAATTATTCTCGCTGCCCTCCGGCAGATCATCGATCCCGACTTGAACAAAGACATTGTCACGCTCGGCTTTATTAAGGACCTGGCGATTGATGGCGGCAATGTTTCATTTCGCATTGTGCTCACCACGCCGGCCTGCCCCGTTAAAGAGCAAATGGAAGGCGCGGCCAAAGAGCTAGTCGGCGCCATTCCCGGTGTGCAGACAGTGAGCGTGAAAATGGATGCTGAGGTTCCCAAAGGTCGAGGCATCGGCGAGAAGGTCACTGTTCCGGGAGTTCGAAACATCATCGCCGTGTCTTCGGGCAAAGGTGGCGTTGGTAAGTCTACTGTCGCGGTCAACGTCGCTGTCTCTTTAGCGCTTGATGGCGCGCGGGTAGGGTTAATGGATGCGGACGTTTATGGTCCTAACGTTCCCATCATGC
>JBPCMI010000064.1:0-15331 GCA_051002415.1 Pyrinomonadaceae bacterium | reverse complement strand
CTCCTTCTTGATTGTTGCCCTCGCCTTTCATGATGTTGCCCTCAATCTTCCCTTGCATGACTGAATAGGAGTTGCCGATCACGATTTGTACATTGTCGCCGGATACCTTCCACGAACCTTTCACCGTTCGTGGCGAGGTAACGCCGTTCTGAAGCACGTTGATGATGTAATGAAGCACACCATCCTTAAGAAACTCTATCGTGTATTCCCCGGTCTCAGCTCGAGTCCCGCTCCAGGCGGTGCCAATGAGCGAGGCGTTCGGATCTGGCGACTTTAGTTCGATCGAAGCATCTCTTCCAGTGGCCTCAGTTTGAGCGCTCATGTCCGGTACATACGGTTGCGAGCCGGAAGCCTTCGTGTCTCTTACCGAGATAATCAGCTCGTCCGCGCGATAGCCTTCGACAACGGCAAACGGTTTCTGATCCTTTCCTGGCCCTAAGTCTTGCAGCACCCGCTTTGGCACTCGCTCCTGCAAGTATTTCACGAGGCTGGCGAGCGTCACTTCGCCTCTTTCATTTGCGGCGCCGCCTCGCAGAGCTTCGACCAGGACCCAGGTGAAGTACCCTTGTTTCTTCTCTTTGTATTCGTAAGCACGGTGCCCAACCTCAGTGGCATAGAGCGTGGCGAAGGCTTGTACCTCGCGGTTTCGCAGATCGAAATTGAACCCACGTGTGTAAGCAGCAGTTAACGGGTTATCAGCGTTGGCGCGACCCACCGGGTCGTTGCGGCAGGCGTCCACGATCATCAGAACCTGCTTGACGCCGATCTTTTTGATTCTGTCTCTGATTTGCGAAACATTAATTGCGGTTTGTTCAAGCAAGTCGACATCATTACTTACCTGTGAGTCAGAAGGAAGGAGAAATGCCTGCCCGCCCCGTTCAATTCCATGGCCCGCAAAGGAGATTAGTAGTAGACCATCCGGTGGTACGATCGCAGCAAGGTTGGATAATCGCCGCAGAATATTCCCACGAGTCGGTTGGCGCTCGGTCGGTTGATCTGAGGCGAGCAGCGTGACTTGGTCACTGGGGAAACCGGCATACCGGATGAGCGCGTTTGCAAGTGTCTTTGCATCATTACTGGCACCCCCGAGAGTGGTGATCTGGGTGTCTGCATACTGATCCACCCCAACAATAACTGCAAAGCGCTTCGCACTGCCGGGTAGAGTTTTGACCGCCCCGGAACCCTGAACCCCAAGCCCGCGTTCAGCCTTTTTATTTCCGACCTGACTCGCAATCAAAGGCGTCAGTACTAAAAGAGTTAGGGCCGACGTTGCCAGCACTTTGCTCGCGAGACCAAAACGGTCTTTTGTGTGCATCATTAAGCTCTCCTGCTTTTACTGCTAACTTATTAGTTCTATGTATCATGAATCGCACTCATAAGATCGGGATTACGTAACCCTGCAAAGTGGTATCACATAAATTGAGGCATCTCCAGTGAAACCGGGGATGCCTCTTTTGTCGATCAAAATCGTATGGCCCCGCTCAAGGAATGGCTTTAGCAAGCGTGGCTACAGCCGCGACTAACTCTGCCGAGCTCGCAGGTTTGGCAACGTGCATCTGGTAGCCCTCGGCGATCGCGCGTGTGCGATCTTCATCCCGGGCATAAGCTGTCAATGCGGCGGCGGGCACGCGGCCTCCGCTTTCATCGTTGAGTGCTCGCACCTTGTGAATCAGGTCGTAACCGTCTTCATAGGGCATGCCGATGTCACTCACCAAAACGTCTGGTCGCCATTGCGGCAGCTCTGTCAGAGCTTCCCCCGCGGAACAACAGGCTTTCACCTCGGCTCCCGAACCTCTCAAAACAGCGCTGATCATTTGCCGCGCGTCCGTGTCATCGTCGACGACGAGGACTCGCACTCCGCTAAGCGATGGCTTGGCTGTTTTTTGGTGGCGCAATTCAAGCACGAGGTCTTCAGCGTTTCCTTCACGCACGTCCGCTTGAACGGCCGGCAGCGGCAAGGAGAAGGTGAAGGTTGAGCCCCGACCTGCCCCCAGACTCTCAGCCGCGACTGTGCCGCCATGGGCTTCCACAAGGTGTCTCACGATTGCCAGACCTAATCCGAGTCCACCGTGAGCTCTAGTAGTCGTGCCATCGGCCTGTCGGAATCGCTCGAAGACGTGCGGCAAAAATTCGGCATCGATTCCCTGACCGCTATCGCTAATCGAAACACTCACGCGGTAATCGACTTGCTCGAGCGAAAGTTCAATACGCCCGCCTTGCGGCGTAAACTTCACTGCGTTGACGAGCAGATTCCAAACTACTTGTTGCAAGCGCACTGCATCGCCAGATACCCGGCAGAGCTCCGGATTAAACGCGCAGGAGATCTGGATTCTCTTGGCGTTCGCGGCCGGACGTACAACTTCAACTGCGTCGGAAACAATTTTAGTTAGGTCGACTTCGCTGACATCAAGCCGTAACTGGCCCGTGATGATGCGCGACACGTCAAGCAAATCGTCGATCAGCTGTCTCTGGTTTTGTGCGTTGCGCTCGATCACTTCCAGACCCTGCGAACTCATGGGCGCATCAGGTTCGGAAGCGCGCAGCAGGTTGGCCCAACCGAGAATCGAGGCCAGGGGCGTGCGCAATTCGTGCGAGAGCGTCGCGAGGAACTCGTCCTTTATCCGGTTGGCGGCCTCCGCCTCGGCCCGAGCTCGTCGCTCGCGATCCAGGAGCCGGTCACGCTCTTCCTCAGCGCGCCTGAGTTCGGTTAAGTAGTGATTCAGTTCTTCGACGTGCCGTTCAGCTTGCGCGGTTTGAGCTTGAGAAGCCTCGATATTTTTTAGATACGCGCGGTAGGTGAGGTAGACGATAGCGATGATCGGCGCGGTGAGCGTAACAGCATAGAAGCCGAAGCCGCCGATCAGTTTTGCAATGATGCCCGCCGCTGATGCCCCCGCGATATAAGTTACGGAGGTCCATAGGTAAAAGGCGCGCCACGTTTTCCAGAAGGGTTGTTCTGTCTTTAACGACTTTTCGACCGCGACTAAGCCTGAATTTGCCGCGTACTGTGTGAGCGCCATCAGCCAGATGGCGCCGATGAAACCACTGGTGTAGCCCGCGCGAGGCAAACCGACGATTGGACCGAAGCAGGTGCGCAATGTCCAGACGGTGAGGAATGTTGCGCATGCCATCACAGCTGAGTTGAAGAGGATGGTGCGTGGCTTCCGGCTAACTCTGAGTGATGCAAAAAGTCCGTCACCCACCGCCAACAGCACAGCAGCTTCGCCGCCGTACAGCAGCATCGTGAGAAAGATAAATGTGTCGGAGACTGTGATTCCGCCGGAGACGAGTGGAATTCTGATAACGACGCTCGAGCTGACGGCGACGACAAGGAGGGCGAGGATCGCAAAGGGCAGGTCGAGGCGAGACGCTGGTAAGCGGTAGAGCGACAACAGCAGGATCGCAGCGCCAATAGCAATAACTCCCCACATGTACGGCGCGACGAATCGTTGTCTGCCCATAGCCTGTGTCCTTCGGAATTAGTCGTCTTCGCTTAGTTGGTCTGCTTTGTACAGGTAAACAGTATCGTAAAGGCTGCGCAGTTTATATCCTACGCTGTAGTAGAAGGATTGCGCCATCACATTGCGCTCGTTGACGAGAAGGCAGACTGTGTTGGAGCGCGATAGTAGGATTTGCCCGAGTGTCAGCAGGCAGCGGCGCCCGTGTCCGCGTTGGCGGTGCCGGCGGTTTACGTAAACACCCTCGAGATAAACTGCCTCCGAAGTTTCAGCCATGATGTCGGCCTTGAAGAGCAGCTTGCCGTTCTCAACCAAAACCCAAATGCGGCCGCGCTCAATGCGTCGAGCACAACGTTCGCGAAAGCCCGCGGGATCTGTTGCCAGCGGGTTAACGCCGCATTCCGCTACCGCCATAGCTGCTTGCACGCACAAGATCTGAGGAAGATCGGCGGTTGTGGCGGGACGGAGCGCCGTTGCTGTTTCACCGGCCTCGATAGGTAATTTCTGTTCCAGCAACAACTCACGGCAGGCGACACGCATTTCCTGCCCACCCGCTGAGTAATGAGACCAAAAGTCGTGCACCGTTGCTCGTTCGCCCATCACAACGTGAACCGAGGGACACGTTTGCGCGACACTTGCGAAGGCCTTCATGGCTCTTGAGGTGCGTACGTCGAGCTGTGTGACGTGGCCAATCAGCGCAACACCTTCAATCAGTCCGGCGCCGTCACAGCAGTCGTAAAACTTGCCGCGGTTTAGAGGGCTGACAAGTCCGTTGTCGCGGATGAAACCCGCCATGTAAACGTTATGCACGGGCTGAGCGGCGAGGAATTCCAGCGTTTGTGCTTCCTGCCCTTTACTCAAAGGGCGGACGTCTAGGGAAGCGGCCTGGTCAAATATGGCCTGTATAGGTAACTGTTTAGGGAGACTTTTAAGAGGTATCACCGTCAGCTTGAACCCCTCGCGACTAAGATTGGAAAGCTTTTTAATACCCCAGGAAATCTACGCCGTTATCGATCAAAACATGCATCGACTCCGTATCGTCCCCGCCCAGTGTTGCGGATTGGGCCTGTAGAGTTAGATCACCGGTGATCACTCCGTCACCGGTAATGACACCGTCGCCGGTAATAACTCCATCGCCGAGAACCATGCCGCCGAGTAAGGTGCTGTTCAGCAGCGCGCTTACTTGAAGGAAAGCCAAGCCATCGCCAGTAATCACCCCGTTACTAGTCATGATGCAGTCGCCTGTGATTACGCCGTCACCGGTAATCACTCCATCTCCGGTGATCACACCGTCTCCAGTGATCACGCCACCGAAGGAAACGCCGATGCTGTAAATGCTTTGATACTGACTAATCAGAGCATCACCCGTAGTCCATGTGAAATTCCGAAGAATCCCCCGCGACCACGAGAAGGTATGGCCCGCGATGGTTGTTTGTTGCAGTGGAAGCGAGTTAGTTCCGAGCAGAGACTGGCCAACGGCGGTGGTCGCAGACAAATCCTGGCGAACGAGTTTGGCAAGCCTGATTGCACCCTCGACGTTCAGAGCGCCGGTGCCTTGTTCGAAAGTGTTAAAGCCACTGAGGGGCTGAGCCGTGTACTGCAGAATCATCTTAACTAGATTGGGGGTAAGTGTGGGATTCGCTTGCAGGATTAGAGCTGCTGCACCCGCCACAGCCGGTGTAGCCATCGAAGTGCCGTTTAGGTACATCATGCGACGGTTATCGACGGGGCTAACCCCCGCGTCCAACTCCGGGTGATGAGCGACTAGTGCGTTATCGACGGCTTGCGCCTGAACGATCTTATTGCCGGGAGCGATCAAGTCGGGCTTAACCAAATTGTCATAGTGTTTGACACCATCTTCGCCGGTCCAATAACTGCGAGTTGGGCCACGGGAGCTGTAAGATGTAACCCCATCGTCATTGCGCGAATTGGTCCCAAATGTATTGGCGGCGCCGACCGTAATGGCTGACGGCTCGTTGCCGGGGGAGTGGATGCGCCCGTAGAGTTTATTGCCGGCGCCGTCTTTTCCGTTGTTTCCGGCCGCAGCGGCAACCACGATGCCTGCATCCACCAATCGACGTACCGCGAGGCAGAGTGGATCGTATCTGTAAGACTCCACTGCCGGAGTGCCGAGACTCATGTTGACGACTCGAATGTTGTATGTGGCGTGGTTGGTCAGCACCCAGTCGAGTGCCTGGAGTAGACCGCTAATCGTTCCGGCTCCCTGCGAGTTAAGCACGCGAAGATTTAGGATATTTGCGTTCGGTGCGATGCCGGAGTACTGCGCGTTTGAAATGCGGCCGTTGCCCGCGGCCATCGAAGCCACGTGAGTCCCGTGCCCGTAGGGATCGTCCGAGCGCCCCTCACCGGTAAAGTCCCGGTCAACGATTATCCGCAGGCCATTACTCCGGTCCAGAAACGCTTTGTGATTTGCGTCAATCCCCGAATCGAGGACCGCTATTCCGATTCCGGTGCCGTCCAACCCGCCAGTCGTGGTGCCGCTCGTCTGACGCACAGCATCAGCTCCAGTCGTCAATGACACGTGACCTAACGTGCGTACCTCCTTGTTCAGGGAGACATATGCAACGTCGTCTCGTGCGGCCAGCGCCGCAGCAGCGGCGGCTGAAACTGTGACGACTCGGAAATTAAACTTTTGGAACTGGCGCAGGTTGCTTCCGCCGGCTCCTTGAAGGGCTGAGTCCAGGTCGGAGGTCCACGATTCTCGGGGTTGAATAATGACGCGGATGCGGTCATTTCCCTGCCCGCCGTTTACTTTCTTAAGTACGTCAGTGGAAATCTTTAGGGACTTTGGTTTGGGAGTGCTTTCTGCGTGAGCGTGGTCACTGACAAGCAGGCCGGCGAAGATGGTTAGCGCGACTAAGAGCGCTATCCACGGTCTACACGAGGATTTCCTCATTTTATTTCCCCCACCGAATTGGTGTGTGATTCCTATATCCGGGCGATAAGCCGAGAGGTATTCCGCGGTTAAGCAGTATTTCTCAGAGGCTGTTAGTTAATCACCAGAGTCGGGGGTTTTTCTGGAGGTGAGGCATTCTAGCAAAGAATTAATATTTTGCAAACATGTTTAACACTGACAGCCAAAAAACGTTATTAGGGCGGCCGATTTGCCGGAGCTGAAGTGGACCACCGGCTGACCACAGGTGAAGAACTGGCGCTGGCTGACCGGTTTAACCTTTCTTCATTTGTCCCGCGCGACTGTATTTGAATAGACGAAACACGGGATAACTCACCGCGAGCAGCAAGAGGGCGTAAAAGCTATTACGCGTGTTGCTCGCAAGGTCGCTCGCGATCGCGCCAATGAGAAATAGTATCGATCCCAGTAAAGCCACTGCCGTAGTCACTGGATATCCCCAGGCACGATACGGTCTCTCCCGATCCGGCTCACGCCGGCGCAACACAAACACAGAACTAAATGAGAGGGCATAGTTGGCTACGAAGAAGAAGGCCAGAATCGTGATCACGGTTTCAAACTTCTTTCCAAACAGAATGATGACCACGGCCACTGCAGCGCTGAGTAGTAAGGCGAGCTGTGGCGTGCCTTCTTTGCTGACTGCGGCAGCTGACGTGAAAAACAGATGATCCCGACTCATCGCAAAAAGAACACGTGTTGACATCAAATGGTAGGCATTGATTGCGCTGAGCATTGAGAGGATCGTTAAAATCCGGAAGACGGTGTCACCGTGCCTGCCGAACACAACTGCCGCTGCCACGCCCGCTGCGAAGTCCTGTCCGGCAATTTTCTCGATTGGCAAAACGTAGAGCAACGCGAGATTGACTAGCAGATAGATAGCAATGACCGAAAGCACGCCGACGAAGAGTGAGCGGGGAATATTCTGTCCCGGCGTTTCCACTTCTTCGGAAAAGTAGACTACGCCCGTCCAGCCGTCGTAAGTGTAGATAACCGCTTGCAATGACAATAAGAATGCTGCGAGGAGCGCAATGCCTTCCGGTGGAGCCAGTGGTGAATCTGTGGCTGAGTTTCCACCCCAAATGAAGGCCGCAGCTACCAGGGTTAGAAACGCGAGGGCTTTCAGCAAGCTGGTCACGTTTTGTACACCGCTACCCCAAATCACACCGCGCCATTGCAGCAACGCAAAGAAGATCGCTACCAGGGCGGCGACTAAGACCTTCCTTGGGGCAAGTTCCGGAACCAACACGCCTGCAAATTCCCCAACCACGAGAGAAACTAAGGCCGCGCTTCCACAGGTTGAAATCCAATCCGACCAGCCGACGATGAAGCCGGCATAGTCGCCGAGCGCATGCCGCACGAAAACGTACTGGCCGCCGGACCGCGGCAGCATTGTTCCCAATTCGGCTATTTGAATCGCACCCAACAAAGCGTAGATACCGCCGACCAGCCAGACTCCGAGGAACAACCAGTTGTTGGGGAGTACTTCGGCAATTTCTCCGGGTGTGCGAAATATCCCGGCGCCGATTGTGTTGCCGATGATGACCGCGAGACCAAAGGCAAGACCAAGGACACGCAACAATCGGCCGCGTTGTTGGGTTTGTGTTTGAGTGGAAGTGTTATCGGGCAAGAAAGTTTTTATGAACGGCTGGCCGGGGTAAACCACCCTTCCGGACTGCACTAATCCAAACAGGCCTAACTAATCTGGAGAGGTCTTCAAACCAGCTTTCAAGTCTGCAAACAACAGTCGATGAAACAGATGCTCCCCAGCCTCACGCCGCACTGACAATCTTCCGGCTTCATAGGCGCGCGAATTTAATCCGCGCTGTACCGACTTACAGATGGAAACGTCTTCGTCCTGAATCCGCTGACCAACTTCAATGCTGGCGAGATTGCGTTCACGCGCGGCGGCAGAGACGTCGGGGAAGTAAAAATCAAAGATCACTTCTGTCTTATCGATTCCGAGGGGCAGCACCAGATTCGTATCCATCACGCCGTCGTGCCAGTTGATCATGAAGTTTGGATAGATCCAGTAATAGAGTGCGCGCTCACCGCGCCGAACGGCGCCTGTCTCTGCTTCCGCCCCTTCTCTCACAAGCGGACTCGACTGCAAGCAATGCCGTGTTCCGTTTTCAATTGTGTAGTTGCTGTAGTCGAGCACACTGTCCAGACCCTTATGCAGATAAGGGACGTGATAACCGCCGTCGAGATAGTTATCAACGAAGACTTTCCAGTTGCAATCGAAAGTGTAATGACGGCGCTCGAGCCAGTGCAGCTGGGCGAGATCAAGCGGGCGAATCTGATCGATCAGATCAGCGGTCAAAAAATCCGGCAACGAGATCGGTGCTTCATCCCCGCCGATTCTGGCAAAAACCCAGTTCTCCCACGTGGCTGTCTGTACCGGCAACAAACCATTTGCCGCCTTATCAAAATTACAGACGTCGGAAAAGTCAGGTGCTCCTTTCAACGCGCCTTCAAGCGAATAGGTCCAACCGTGATAGGGGCAGCGAAGCTGCGGTGCGCTGCCTGAAGGCTCAGTCATTACCGCAGCTGCGTGATGCCGGCAAACGTTGAAGAACCCTCGCAGCTGACGATCGTTACCGCGCACGGTGATGATCGGCTCGTTTCCAATCTCCGCAGTCACATACTGGCCTGGCTCCAGCAGTTGATCTGCCCGAGCAGCGAGTTGCCATGGACGGGTGAATACAGTTTCTTGTTCGAGCTCGTAAAGTTGCCTATCGGTGTACCAGGAAGCGGGAATTGTGGAGGCCTTATTCAGCGGCGCGTGCGGATCGTAGCTGTTGATAATGTCGGCTAGAGACTTGGACATTAGCGAGCACGCCGGAGGCGTGTAAAGTTAATAGCCGTGGGCAACGGCCACGGAACAAGATGCAAGAGTGGTCTGACCCTGAAAGGGTCAGAGAAGATTCCAGGGTCGTGTGTTGTTTAAGAACTCTTTACCGTGGGCATTGCCCAGGGCGATCAACTTTGTCCCCTTCCGGGGACACTATTTCTGACTAAGCCTTCCTCAATTCAACCCGGGGGATTGGCAGTCTTTCTTTTTGGATTAAAGAACGGAGTCTTAACGACGCGAGCGCCCACTCGATGCCGCACAGCTTCAACCGTTATCTCGAACTGCAACCGCATCCCCGGCTTGGTGAATTCTCGTTGTACGGTCGCGAGCCCAATCATCTTCTTTAGCGTCGGCGACCCGGTGCTGGAAGTTGCTTTGCCAACCTGCCGGCCATCTTGAAAAATCGGCACCGCAACGCGCGACGCAATCGGCGAAACAGCCGGTGGTAAGCCAACTGCTTCATACAAACTCTCGACTTCCGGCCAATCGATCTCCAGCCCCACGATTTCCCGCGCATGACCACGCTTTTGTTCTTTTACGAGCGCGGCCTGGCCAACAAATCGATTCTTGTCCAGATGAACCAGGCGTCCCAGTCCCATCTCGTAAGGCGAATACTTCTGTTCGTCAATCAATGCTTTCTTGCTACTGTTGAAATCGACATCGATGAGCAACAGGCCGGCTTCGATCCGCGCCACATCCAGAGCCAGCATGCCCGCAGGATGAATATCGAACGCGCGACCGGCGATCATCAGCGCGTCCCAAAGCTGCAGGGCGTGCTCCACAGGAACCCAGACTTCATATCCCAGGTCGCCCGTGTAGCCGGTCCGCGAAATTTCAACCGCAATACCGGCGATGGTTGCGGGCGTGACGCGAAAATATTTCAGTCCTTCGAGCGGGGGGGCGCCTTGAGCTACTGACTGCAGCAGGCGAGCGGAAGTTGGGCCCTGGAGTGCAAGCGCAGCAACTGACTCAGAAATGTCTTCGATTTGCACGTCGAGACCAGTAGCGTTTTGCGTAAACCAACGAAGACTGGGATCGGCGGCGGTCCAGCGATAAGTGTTTTCCTCGAGCCGCGACACAGTGCCATCGTCAATCACTTTTCCCGTCTCGTCGCACCAGGGCGTGTAGATCACCTGGCCCACCGAGACTTTGCGCATGTCGCGCGTGATTACGCGGTCGACGAGTCGCGTCGCGTCTTTGCCGCTAATTCGGTATTTGAAGAGAGGCGAAATGTCGATCATCGCCGTCGCATTGCGAATCGCGTTGTACTCGTGCTCGTGATGCGGCTCATAAGAGCTGACGGCGTAGTAGCCCGACCACTCCCGATAGCTCAGGCTCTCGCAAAGCGGAAATGTTCTTTCGTGGAAAGCAGTTCCGACAGGCATTCAATCCTCGAAGGTTGCACTGCAGTTGATGAAAATTGCAGGGGACTTCTTCCGTGGGCGCCCCTTGAGTCTTAAGAGTGGGGCGTCCACCGAGTGACGCCCTTACAATAATTTAGAACAGCGATGAGCTCGAAATCGGTGTTTGTCAGAGCGAGCGATTATAAGTATGCTAGCGAATCTTCAGCAAGCTGCAATAACGACTACAAGATGAACAATCGTTACGACGTCATTGTGATTGGCGGCGGCCACAATGGTCTGGTCAACGCCGCTTATCTGGCGCGCGCGGGCAAAAAAGTGCTCGTGCTCGAACGTCGTTACGTACTTGGCGGCGCTGCTGTAACGGAAGAAGTCTTTCCCGGCTTCAAGTTTTCTGTCTGCTCTTATGTAGTTTCTCTCCTCCGTCCTGAGATCATTCGCGAGCTCGATCTCCCGCGTCATGGGCTGGAGATTCTTCCACTCGACGGCACATTCACGCCCATGCCGAACGGAGATTACCTCTGGCGCGTGAATGATCATGCGAAGACGCGGCGCGAGATTGCCCGGCACTCCCGGCTCGACGCGGAAGCCTACGATGAGTATGGCAAGGCAATGCTGGAGATGGCCCACTTCGTCAAGCCGATTATGAGCATGACGCCGCCGGATCCTACGTCACTAAAACCAAAGGGTCTTAAAGATCTATATTTCCTGGGTAAACGGTTCCAAAACCTTCCCGCAGAAGATCAATACAACCAGGTGCAGTTGATGACGATGAGCGCCGTCGACTTTCTCGATCAGTGGTTCGAGACAGACGTACTGAAGGCGACGATGTCGGCCTCGGGAATCATCGGTACTTTTCTCGGCGTTCGCTCACCAGGGACCGCTTATGTTTTGTTGCATCACTACATGGGCGAGATTGATGGCGCGTTTCGTTCGTGGGGCTTATCGCGCGGCGGTACTGGCGCCATTTCGAACTCGATCGCGAACGCGGCGCGCGAAGCGGGGGCTGAAATTCGCACCGAAGCGCCAATCGAAAAAATCTTACTGAAGAACGGCCAGGCGAAAGGCGTCGTGCTCGCAAATGGGGATGAGATCTACGCGGACGCTATCTCTTCCAGCGTCGATCCTCGTTTGACCTTTATGAAGATGGTAGGTGAGGAGCACTTGCCGGACGATTTCGCTGGAGATCTAAAACGCTACAAGTATCGCGGCTCATCGGGGAAAGTGAATCTCGCTTTGTCAGGTTTGCCGAGCTTCACTGTGAAGCCAGGCGCGGGGCCGCATCTCCGGGGCGCCGTGTCGATTTCTCCCGGAGTTGATTACATGGAGCGCGCGTACGACGAGGCGAAGTATGGTCGTTACTCGCGCCGTCCTTACATCGACATCGTCATTCCAAGTTTGACGGATCCGTCGGTAGCGCCACCCGGCAAACATGTGATGTCGTGTTTCGTGCCATACGCGCCTTCCACCTTGAAAGAGGGAAATTGGGACGATAAGCGTGAGGAGTTTGGCGACACCGTGATCGACACGATTGCCGAGCATGCACCGAACATCCGTGATTTGATCCTGCATCGCCAGGTGCTCACGCCACTCGACATCGAGCGCGATTTTGGTTTGTCAGAAGGAAACATTTTTCAGGGTGAGCTAACGCTGGAACAGCTTTTTTTCCTGCGTCCGGCGCCTGGTTGGGCCCAATACCGAACGCCGATTCGCAGTCTCTACATGTGCGGCTCGGCAACGCATCCCGGCGGCGGCATCATGGGCGCACCGGGACGCAATGCAGCATTGCAATTGTTGAAGGACTGGAAACGAAGGTAGGTCTCAGGACTGAGATCGTAACGCAGAGACGCCAAAGCGCAGAGCCGCAGAGTAGGGTTTTGGCAGTTTAGTTTGACTGGTTAGCATTGGAGACTAATCAAAACTGCAACTTGAAGAAAGAGACCTTCCCAACTCATTCTTTGCGCCTCTGCGCCTTGGCGGTGAAATGTTTGAGACCAAAAACCTGAAACCTGAAACCTGAAACCTGAAACTTGAGACTTGAGACCGGAGACCTGAGACTTGGGACCTGAGACTTAATTAAGTCGATGCACGACATCATTATCATTGGTGGTGGTCACAACGGTCTTGTCGCCGCATCTTATTTAGCCAAGGCTGGATTGAAGACTCTTGTGCTTGAACGTCGCGAGCAGGTAGGCGGCGGGGCCATCACAGAAGAAATTCATCCCGGGTTTCGTTGTTCCACACTCGCGCATACAACTGGACCGTTCGCCCAGAAAGTTGCAACTGATCTTAATCTCGCGCGATATGGTCTGGAAGTCATCACGCCACCAGCTCGGCTGACTGTCTTAAATACCAATGGCCCAACGCCGACGATCTACGACGACGCCTCACGCACCGTCGCATCACTAAAAACACACTCGGCTAGCGACGCAGCGAGCTATGGCGAATTCGCAAAGAGCTTCCAGCGCATCGGACGCGTGCTGGCGCCGTTGCTTTCGATGACGCCGCCGACGATCGAAAAGCCGGCGGCAGGTGAGTTGTGGAATCTGGGCAAGCTGGGTTTGTCGTTCCGAGGTTTAGGAAAACAGGATGCCTTCCGTTTGTTGCGCTGGGGACCGATGGCCGTTGCGGATTTGGCGGCGGAGTGGTTTGAAAGCGAAGTGTTGCGTGCGGCGGTTGCAGCGCGTGGGATTTCCGGCGCCTTTGCGGGCCCCTGGTCGGCAGGAACCAGCACCGGTCCGTTGATGCAAGCGGCGCGAGACGGTGGTGCATTTGGGAGCGCTACTGCCGTGAAGGGCGGACTCGGCGGGATTAGCAACGCGCTGGCCCAAGCTGCCCTTGATCGGGGAGTGGAAATCAGAACCGGAGCTGAGGTTGCTGAGATTAAGACTGAGGCTAATCAAGCAACAACGATCGTGCTGACGAATGGCGACGAGCTGGCTGCGCGTGCTTTTGTTTCAAATGCCGACCCGCGTACCACTTTCCTAAAGTTAATCGACCCGCTCGATCTTGATCCCAACTTTCTCTTGAAGCTGCAGAACTACCGCGCCTTAGGCTGTGTCGCCAAAATTAATCTGGCGCTCTCGGGCTTGCCGGTCTTTCAGGGCATGGATGGTGATAACGAAAGACTGTCTGGTCGGATTCAAGTGGGACATGAGATTGATTATCTCGAGCGCGCATTCGACTCCGCCAAGTATGGCGACTATTCGAAGCAACCGTATCTGGATATAACGATTCCATCGCTTAATGATCCTTCGCTCGCGGCGCCGGGCGCGCACGTCATGTCGATTCAGGTGCAGTACGCGCCCTACAGATTAAAAAAAGGTGATTGGAATTCTCGCAAGGAGGAGTTTGGCGACGCGATTGTCTCAGCACTTTCAGATTACGCTCCCAATTTGCAGGAGTTGATTGTGCACCGGCAGGTAATCACGCCATGGGATTTGGAGCAGACATATGGATTAGCAGGCGGTCACATTTTTCACGGCGAGCAATCACTGGATCAATTTTTCATCTTCCGGCCATTGATTGGTTGGGCGCAGTATCGGACGCCAATTAAAGGCCTATATCTCTGCGGCGCAGGCACGCATCCCGGCGGAGAGATCACGGGCCAGTGCGGCGCGAACGCAGCGAAAGAAATCATCAAGGATTTAAAGTCGCGAAAAATCTGAGGTTAGTCCGCGAAGCGGACTGACTAAACGCTTACGCACCGTTTCCCAGCCCCGACGTATCGGGGCTGGGCTAAATTCATTCGTCCGCTACGCGGACCAGGCGAATTCAATTTGTCATGACCGATCAAGTTAAGAGATCCCGTAGTTTCGCCAGTGACAACAACGCCGGAGTTCATCCGGAAATTATGGCAGCGCTTGCGACGGCCAATGAGGGCCACGTCGTTGCGTATGGTGCAGATCCCTACACCGACCAAGCGACAAAGATTTTTAAGAAGCACTTCGGCAGACACGTTGAAGTGTTTTTTGTTTTCGGCGGCACAGGCGCGAACGTGCTTGGCTTGAAGGCGGCAACTCGTCCTTATAATGCCGTCGTCTGCGCCGAAACTGCCCACATCAACGTCGATGAGTGTGGCGCGCCGGAAAGGTTTACTGGGTGCAAGCTGCTGAGCGTGCCTACTCCTGATGGCAAAGTAAGGCCGGAGCAGGTCAATACGTTTTTGGAGCACATCGGTTTTGAGCATCACGTGCAGGCGCGCGTCATTTCAATCTCTCAGGCCACCGAAATGGGAACGGTGTATTCCGCTGCTGAGTTGAAAGCGCTAGCAAGTTTTGCTCATAAGAATGAAATGTTGTTGCACATGGACGGTGCTCGCATCGCCAACGCCGCAGCAAGTTTGCGAACCGACTTTCGCAAGATCACAGGAGATGTGGGCGTCGATCTCCTTTCCTTCGGCGGGGCCAAAAACGGCATGATGTTTGGCGAGGCGGTGGTGTTCTTTGACCCGAAGCTCGCGGAAGGGTTCAAGTATCTACGCAAACAGGGAACGCATTTGCCGTCGAAGATGCGGTTTATCTCCGCACAATTCACCGCATTACTTGAGAAGGATCTGTGGCGCCGCAATGCTGAACACGCGAACCGCATGGCCCAGATACTGGCCGCCGAGCTCGCGCAAATTCCCCGGATTCAGCTTACACAGAAAGTTGAATCCAATGGCGTTTTTGCGACCGTGCCGAAGAAATTTGTTCCCATTCTTCAGAAGCAATATTTCTTTTACGTTTGG
>JBPCMI010000063.1:0-38890 GCA_051002415.1 Pyrinomonadaceae bacterium | reverse complement strand
AGGAATGGGGAAGAACCGGAAAACCCTTGTAATCTCTTGGTGGCTGCAACTTTTGAAAAAGGCAATTACTTACGTTTTTGCCGAGAGTCCATTTCGCAATGCGGAGGCCAGGGGTTCGAGCCCCCTCCACCATTAACACAATCCCTCGACCCAGTTACAAGCACAACTTTAAAGACCCAGTTTTGCAGGCCCCTACTGGCCTGAAACCTCTTAGCCGAAATGACTAGTTTCGTGGTTGTAAAAGCGGAACAGTACAGCCTGGTGTTTGTTGCGGATTTTATCGTATCTGCAGAATCCTGGCGGTTCGCGCTCTGTTACTGCGTTGGCTCCAATCCAGGATTGTTTGAAGCGTCAAAGACCATCACGCGCTTTGCCAAGCCGACAGGGATCGTGCCGGTCAGCCGATTGTAATCCAGGCGCAGGACTTGGAGTGACTCGGCCCTTAGGAGACTGGCGGGTATCGTTCCAGTCAGTTGGTTTCCGTTCAAACGGAGGTCAGTGAGCTTCTTGAGTTGGCCGAATTCTTCCGGCACAGGCCCCGTTAGCTTGTTCTTGGCCAGTAGCACGGCCCGGAGAGACGGACCGAGCGTAGTCGGAATCGTTCCACTAAGTTCGTTGTTGTGAATGAAGATTTCTTCAAGGATTGGTTGGCGGAACATCTGCGCGGGTAACCCGCCCGAGATGCGGTTGTCTTCGGCCCGGACTATCTTTAGCTTCGGCGTGTTCCAGACCGTGGGCAACGGCCCTGACATATCGTTGGCGTGCAGATCGAGGTACTCAAGCTCGGGAAGTACGGCGATTGAGTCAGGAAGTCGCCCGGTAATCTTGTTACCTTTCACCCATAAGTTTTTGAGCGCGCGGCATTCGCCAAGTTTATCTGGTAGTGCGCCGGATATCTTGTTGAATGACAGATGCAATGTATGGAGGCGCTCTAACCGGCAAATCGCGGCCGAGACCGGCCCGGTCAGGTTGTTGTCATAAATCGTTAATTGGACGACGTAGCCATTTGCATCAGTTGTCACGCCGTGCCACTCGCCGACCGGCCGGTCGCTCCCCCAGAAGTCACGCTCAATCCAGTCATGCCCGCCAAGCGCCTCGTAGAACTCGATCAACGCCTTGCGCTCGCGGTCACGCACCGCGGCATCTTTCGGCTCTGGAAGTGACTTGGCAGTATCGGTTTTTTGGGCCAGGCAGACATAAGTTTCTGCCGATGAATGGCAAATGCTGAGCAACAGCCCGATCATGAGCAGCTTGACCGCTGAGCCTTTGGGAATCCCAAACTGGCGCTCGAGGGTGTTCGGCACGAAACTTCTCACCGCGGTAATTCTGTCTTCGGATGATTCGCTAATGGAATTGATTTGGCGCCGTTTCATTGTTTCTTCTTTGGTCAAGTATTCTGCATTAGCCTGAATGCTCGACATATTGAACTAAGATTTATCTGGAACACAGCAGTAGGCCAAAAGGTGCGCGTACTTTTGGGTGCTCGCGTTTGATCGAACAGGCTTGAGTCGCTTCCCTCAGCCTTCTCACTTAAATCCCCAGCGTCTTAACTTACGATCACTGCGGCAGGCCGACAGTGGACGAGCCCGGGCACTCTCGATCTTTATCACTTCATGAGATTCGTTGTTGACCCGGACCCGCATGCAAGCGCATCCGTAGCCGTAGTTTACGTTCGTCTTAATCCACTGCCCGCGCCCGAAGGACGGCCAATCGCCTTCAGCCTGATACCCGCCTTGCACGCCGATGATCCACTCGTCGTCACTGTCGTAAAGCGAGGCGTTCGCGGGAGTAGGATTGCTAAACCAACCGCACCGCATCTCAACTTGGCTAACGTCGGGCGCGGTCGGTGTTCTCGGCTGCCCAGTAACGACGGCTATTGCCACTAACAAAAGGCAGCCAATGCTCACCATCCTAGATTTTACAGGCAATCTTCTTTCGAACTCTCTGTTGTTCACTATGATGATCTCCTTCTGATTGCAAGGGAATTTAGTTGATCGTGTTTGCAACACCAAAGAGCACTTAACGCCCCTCTTTAGCGGCTTGGCCACACAATTGAACTATGAACTTGTTCATTAATAGTCGCCTATCACCTGAACGAAGCCGCAACTTTTTTCGTTACCTTATCGAAAACGTCCGCGCGCGACTTGTCGTACTCTATCCTGAAGGTCTTAAATACACCGCCGCCGAAGATCGTCTTTTGGTAGTAGACTCGATCCCCTTCGTAACCGGAAACGACGAACCAGTTGCCACGCAGTACCTTGTACGTTACTTGCCTTTTTGACTGATCGCCTTCGCCTCGCAACTGGCTGTTGTAGAGGTCATGCAAACTTTGGTCGGAAGCGTTCTCGCTGCCATACACGATCATCTCTACCTGTCCGTCCCTCGAAAGGAACTTCTGCCCATCACCGTTATCAGATTCACCCTGCGGGGTCAGGAGACCCGTCGGATAAGAGATGACATAGGAAAACCGGGCGTTACTATACGTAGAATATTTCTCCTGCGAGACCCTTGCGTCTGCAACCAGGCAGACTCCTAAAACCTGACAGATAACGAAGATGCCGCCGAATACGGCTCTCGTGGAATCTTTCATTTACACTTATCTCCAATTTTGCGAATCAAAAGGCAAGGCGGGATCAGAGTTAGAACTCGGCCTGACTTACGCTGTCTGCTCACTCTTCTTCTCTTCATCTTTATCTGTTAACGACTCAATCAGACTCTTTTCTTTATCGAGCAGTGTGCGTAACGACTTGCGAAAGATCCGCTGCGACAGCGAGACATCCTTAACGAGCAGTCCGCGAAACTCTGACGCCGGCCATTGAAGCACAATCGAATCTTCGATTACTCGCACTGAAGCCGAGCGCGGTATGCCGCAAAGGACAGATAGTTCACCAAGGATCGTGCTTGGCCCTGCATCGGTTAGTATCATACTTTTGCCGTGACGTTCGACGTAGACCTGCAAAGTGCCTTTCAGGACCAAGAGAACAAACTCGGGTGGGTCGCCTTCTTGGAAAAGCACTTCTCCCTTTGCGATTGCGTTGATTTTGCCTGCTCTTACTATTCTTTGGGCACCATCTATTGTGTAACCCTTGAATAGAGGTAGAGCCGCGACCATGGCAGCGTATTCTTCACTCATGTTTGAGCTCCTGACACCAAGTACTGAGTATTGCCTTCTCCTCAGAAGGCGGCAAAGCGTACCAGCTTCAATGACGGGTGGACAAGGTTCTGATTTGTAGGGGCGTCCCTCTGTGGGCGCCCCCTTTTTTGGAAACTTACATACCGCATCAAGGGCGCCGGCGGAAGGACGTCCTTACAAAAATACAGACAATCACCATTTCAGCGCTGACAGGCGACACTCGCGGCATCGTTGACCCCCCGTGCCGCACAAGCCAGGGCCAGTTTCCAATTCTCAAGCGGAGTCTTCTCAATCGAGAGGTGGCTGGTTATAAACGCAAGGCGTTTTGTTTCAGGTCCCTGGCCGATCGTAAAGCGTTCTTTAAGGTAGTAGGGCGGGATGGACTGATAGTAAAGAACCGCGATCACGGCAACTGCATCTCGGGTCTTTTCGTTTAATGCGATGCGATAGGTAATCGTGTCGGCGCCACTGGAGCCCGCCTTGTTGACATATTCCGCATCCTTTTCAGCCTCGCCATGCGGACCGGTAACGTTTGCAAAGGGTCCATCGAGTCGCCATCCCTTAGGTAGCAGCCGGTTGTTTTTGACTGGGTGATCAAGGCCCAAAAAACTAGTAGTAATCCTGCCTTCAGTATTGACTATGAGTTCCTCGTAGATTTGAACTTGGGTCTCGTCGGTTATCACTGAGTGATGTGGCTGGAAGACCTGTTTGCGCGTTACCGGATCAAAGAAGAATTCGGTGGCCAGCACCTCATCGCTTAACCCTTTAACAATAGCTCCCGAGCTGTTTGTGCGTCCCGAGGCCCAAAGTACCTTTCCATTCGCATCGACAGCCTCCAGAGCTAAAAACGCGCGGCGAAAAGCCACGCCTGAAGGCAGACTGTGTCCCGCAAGGTTCTCGACCCGGACTGAAGCCTCAAGATAATCATTTGTTCGTTTGACAGAAGTCACTTCTACCTTGGCGGTCTCGTTGCGCGCCAGATCATCGCTCGACTTCAAGGCCGTTAGCAGCCCCGGAATAGCTTTGTCATACATGTAGTCAGCCGTGCGGATGCCGAGTATGTCTGGGAATTGTTGGAACATCATGATGCCAAACTGGTTGATGCCAACTAACGAATGTCTCGCATACTCGTCGCGTACTTTTACAGTGATGTCTTTATCGCGTGCCCGCCCTTCGGTGTAGGGATAATTGTTATCTTCGATGTTCGCGATCCGAAACGTGAGCTTCTTGTCGAGGAACGTTTTCGGCATGTGACAGTCCTGGCAGGTCTTCGCTGTTTTCCGATCAAATGGCTCGCGCTCATTTTGGTAGATACTGTTTTGCCATTCGGGATATGTCGTCTGTTCGTAAAACTCCTTTGGCTTACCGTTTCGATCGCGTACGGGAGTTCCCTTAGTGTCGAAAACTGGAAGTACCACAGTGTGACAACTACCGCAAACTGCGGATGACTTTATCTGTTCGCCGTAACGCGGAGTGACGTTCAGCGCATGCTTCATTGGTAGGGTGATTACGTCTTCATACGGTCCGTTCACTACGTCAGCAGGATCGAGTTTGAACCTTCCGGTGAAAGTCTCAGCCGTTCCCAATCCTTCTTTAGCGATGCGATGACACGCAGCACATGAGACACCATCGCGAGAGAGTGCGCCATACTTGGCGTCAGGTTCATCCGGTTTGGCATAGACCATGGAATGCTTGAATGGCTGATTCTTGTCCAATTCGATCTGACGCTGGCCCATTACGCCGTGACACCGGTAGCAGGTGTTATCAAGAAAGCCCGCTTGTGAAGGGTACAACGTTTTTTCCGACTCAAGCTGCGCGTGAAAGATGGGATCCCGCCCCGCCAATCCCATCATCGACGCCCGCCATTCTGTGTAAGGAGAAAGGTTGACCGGTTTTACCTTCTCGTCTTCGAAAAGGAAAGCCATGTTTTCCCTTGACGCCGAGTGGCACCCGATACATTGACTAGACGTAACGAATCCTTCAGTTCCGCGTGGACCCGGGAACACGTGATCCAGCGACTCGCCGGGAAATCGTTTTACCTCTGACTCTTTAACTTCCGGTGCTTTCAGCAATTTCAGGAAATTCAAATCGGGCGTTTTTCGCGCCAGCGGGAAAGGCCCACCGATGATTTGTCGCGTGGTGGAAACCCTCTCATGAAAATCCTGGTTAGGTAGGGGTTGAGGGAGAATAGTCGGCACCAGAATGTTAAAGGAGATTGGATCGCCTTCGACGTTCTTCAGGCTGAGGAAAGTTGATTCCTTCTCGGCTGACGCGTGACATCTCAGGCAATAAAGAGCAAAGCCTGAATCCGGATAGTCAATGTCGGTGTTTGGAGCCCCCGGCTTCAAGCTTTGATATGACCAGTACCAACCATCAAATGATCCTTTCTTGTCCTTAACCATGATGGTCCAGCTGGTAAGCTTCGCGTCCTGCTGTGCCGGCGAAGGAAACATCTCCTTGACGATCATCGCGCCATCCGGCATGTCTCCTTCGCGATTGCGAGCTTTGAGCCAATTCCAGCTTTCAGGTGAATAGTAGATCTTGACTGAGTTGTGAGTACCCCACGACTTGCCATTGATAAAAGGACCGCTATTACGAATCTGCGAGTCAGCTACCCAGCCCTTGTAGCAGCCTTGTAGCAAAAAATCGCGCAAAAGCGTGTCGTACTTCGCGACCCCCATATCGCTTGGATTCGGGAGCGGGAAGGAGATGCGGCAGACGGCGGTTTGTCTCGACGCATGATTTGACTTCGCTTCGTGACGAGCGGCGGGAAGATTTGCTGCGACACCAATGACGAGTGTCACGAGAAGGAGTTGGGGGAAAAGTCGAGGTCCCATCAGGTCGTGTGCGCGGGCGGCTAGTTTGATTCTCTTTCTTTTACGTCGTTGGCTGAATCTGATTTCGCTTCTTCGTCAGCTGTCTCTGTGATTTCATCGTCTTGTCCCGGTGGATTCTGATAAGCGAAAACGACGTCTTCTTCCGCGACCGGCAGCACGCGGGCTGCAAGGCCCTCAAGTATGGAGCGCAGTCGACCAGGCTCGGCTTCCGGTTCTTCCAATGGTGCATTGTATTCGGAGTTGATCTGAGAATCGAGACGAGTGGCTTGAGCTGTAATTCGCCGACACGATCCGCAAGCGATCAAATGCGAAACTAACTGTGACGATCCTGCCTCCGCGAGCCGACCCTCAATAAACGCGCAAATTGTATCCTCATCAGGATGATCCTCCAGTCCTTTAACTTGTGTGGTGATTCTCAGTCGCTGATGGATCATTAACCGAATGGCCTCTGTCTCGAGTTTTGTGCTTTGTCGCTTCAATTTTTTTCTACAAAGGTGCTTCAGCTTGATCGATGGCCTTGCTCGGTCTTATCGAGATTAAGGTTTACTTCATATCCACAATCTTCGGCGGCGATTTCCAGACAGATTTCGATTTCTGCCGGGCTCAGACCATACTTGCTCTTCAACTCGGCTCGAAAACGTTCCGAGACGTTTTTATATACTTTCTCCAACCAACGCATTACCGTCGATTCGTGTACTCGCGCGCTTGAATTACCTTGCCGGTTCGATCTTCGCTGGAACCAACGACGAATTGGAGAGGCTGGCACATCAGCCATCCGCGCGATCTCACGGAGCTTTAAACCCTCCACATGATAATAAAGGAGCAACAACGTCTCGTGCCCATCAAGCGTTGCCAGGGTCTGATCCAGAGCAGCTACGGTCATCGAGAGATATCGTTCACGCGTAACATTCTCCAACATCACAATCTCAGTTCCGTCTGTTCTTGTCTGGCTAGCTCTCCCCTCCGGCATTTCGTCACCACTCTTCGACCACTCTTCTAGAGGGACTTCATTATGTCGTCCTCGATAAAGATCCACCGCTGTATTGCATATGACTGTCCGCAACCATCCACGTAAACTGCCCCTTCCCGTGTAGGTCCTGAACTTTGATTGACGAACGCCCGCGACAGTCTTTGTTCCATAGAGATCTACGTAAACGGAATCAATAACTTCATTGACATCCATCCCACGACCGACAAGTTGACGAGCCAGACGTTCAATAAACGAGCGATATGTTCTGTCAAAGTGCCACCAGGCTTGTTCGCAACCACGTTTGCACGCCAGGGTGAGGAACAAATCAAGATCTTTAAGCTCGCTGGTGAAGTGCCGGATCTCATCAGCCGATGGCATCTCGCATCCTTTGGCGAAACCAACCAAATACTTTTCAACCGCTTTGACGACGGCTTCCTTAAAATCGCACCGAGGCAAATCGAATCCCGGATACGACGCTGCGCAACGATCATAGACCTCGTCCAGGTCAACAGCCTGGACCGTTAGGTTGTGGAGGGACTTCGATTCGGACGAAGTGTTCACGAAACGAGTGCGATTATCGGTCAAAGTTGGCCTATTATATTGACAAAGATCAGTTTCGAGCCATTTATTTAAAAAGGACTCGGATCCTGGCAAGCAGTGAGGCTCTAACGACCATCAATTCTCGGTCACAATGATTACTCACTGGAATCGCAGTTTCACGCGCAAGTAACTGATTTCGTGACGCTCTTCGCAACCTGGTTTTGCCTAGATAATTTGAAAAAGGGAGCTCGCTGGGCGGCATACAGACATCTGGGTTATCGGGTGTAATCTCTAGCTACTCAACGATGTAATTGAGTCGAAGCCCCACAAATGAGTTATGGATAAAGTCTATTTCGCGACCCACCTCGCATCGGTTCTGACGCTTCTCGCTTACCTCGTCAAGGATATTCTCTGGTTGCGAGCTCTTACGATTCTTGCATGCATAGCTGGAATCATCTTTAACTACTTTGTTGCGTCCACCCCACTTTGGGCAGTCATCAATTGGAATCTGATATTTATCGCCATCAATGTGGTGCAAATAGTCCTCATTCTTAGAGAGCGGAGAGGCGTGAATTTCACAGAAGAAGAGCGCGAGCTGTACCAAACACTCTTCAAGAACTTTGCTCCGTTCGAATTCATGAAACTGTTGCGGGTGGGTGAATGGAAGGACGCAAAAAAGGGACAGGTCTTAGCCGTTGAAAAACAGCGTCTCGACAACATTCTTCTCATTTACAACGGCTTGCTAGCTGTAGAAGCCGCAGGCCAGCAGATCGCGCAACTGACAGACGGAAACCTTATTGGGGAGATGAGTTTTGTTAAGGAAGGCGTCGCCAGTGCAACAGTGCGCGTCATCCGACCGACCCGTTACATATCATGGCCGAAAGCCGAACTACGTCACCTGCTCAAGCGTAATCCCAACATGAGATACTCCATGGAGCAAGTTTTTACCGGCGATCTAGTTAGGAAATTGACACCACGTTTTCGGGCCGACACGTGGCAAAGCGATTAGATTCCACCGGGCATAGATCCTCCGGGCATGCCGGGCATGCCGCCTCCGGGCATTCCCATGCCAGCTAAGGGACCGCCCGGGAGACCCTTCTTATTGTCCCCGTCTCCTCCGCGGGTTCGCAGTAATGAAGGATCAACGTTCTTCAATTGGTAAAGGGTTTTGTAGAGGCCTTCTCGCTCGATCAACTCGGCATGCGTTCCCTCATCTGCCACAAGGCCTTTATCCACCACGATAATCCGATCGGAAACCGCTGCGACAAAGTTGAGATCGTGACTAATAACCAGGCAGGTCCGGTCTTTCGCGTACTCACGAATCACCTGAATCAAACGATTGCGCTGATCGGCGTCAAGATTCTCAGTGGGTTCGTCAAGCAGCAGAACTTCGGGCTTTCGCAATAGACAACGCGCGAGAGCTATTAATCGCTTTTGACCACCGGACGGAACTTGAACGTCAACGACTGTGCCGTAGCCTTTGGGCATCCTTTGCGGATCAACGATGACATCGTGAATGTGAGCGAGCTTGCAAGCCTCTTCGATTTCAGTGTTCGTCGCGTGGCTCTTACCCAAGCGGATGTTCTCGCTAATCGTGTCTTTTAGGAAGAATGGAAACTGCGATAGTTTGGAAACCTGTTCCCGCAGGGAATTGAGAGTTACGCCCGAAATGTCTTTGTTCTCGAGCAGAATGCGTCCTCCCTGTGGATCAAGGAAACGCAGGATCAAATTCATGATAGTTGACTTGCCGCAACCAATTGGTCCGACGAACGCGACAGTCTCACCTTCTTTGATATCAAACGACACGCCATTCAAAACTCTCTGTGTTGGCGAGTAGCCGAAGACAACGTTCTCAAAACGGATATCACCATGAACCTCACCCAGAGCAATGGCCCCAGGCTGCTCGATAACGGTCGGTTTTGTATCGAACAATTCATAGGTTGAGACAATACCCGGAACCAACGACTGGTACATTGTGTAGGAACCGATCAGTCTCTGCACGGGCGTAAACAGATTGGGCGCCATCTGCATAAACACCAATGCGCTCGCAAAAGTCAGTCCCCATTTCTGACCAAGTAGAATGGCAAACAGAAGTATTGCTGCAGTTGTTAGTGAAATGAATATCTGAGCGCCACTGTTACTCAGACTCATCCAGGCCGTAGTTGCGGCGGAACTCCTGGCCGCTTTCTTTGACGCTTCCCAAAATCGAGCATTGCGTTTTGGCTGCGCATTGAAGACCTGAATATCTGAAATGCCGTTGATGGTCTCTTCGAGTTCAGAACCCAGTTCGCGAGCGCTCAAGTTCATACCAAGAGCACCCTCTTGCAGTTTTGCGCTTGTGAATTTGAACATGAGCACAGTGAGCGGAGCAGTGATGAATAAAACTAGTGTCATCTGCCAACTCAGTGTCAACAAGTAAGCAACAACGATTACCAGAACAAGGGCATCAACCAACGGAGTCAATATCACTTCGGTCAACAGTCTTTGCACTGAACTGGTTTCTGAAAGCACTCTCTGCATCAACGCACCGGTTTGTCCCCCACTAAAAAAATCAAGCGAAAGAGACTGAATGTGTTCGTAGAGCCTCTGTCGGAATCCAACCAGTAGTCGTTGCTGCAGATTTGCATCTATCCAGGCGCGCACGATATCAAGAACGTTGCGAAAGACGATGGCGAAAGTCCAGATTATGAAAATCGTCGTGAACGTCAACGGTGTGGCAAGCCAGTCTGCAATAAATGGAATTGAGAATGAGCTCCCTTGTCCTTCATTCGCCGGCTTATCAACAAAGGAAGTTGTCATTGTCCAGGCGTTATTCCAGTCACCCGTTGCTGCCGCGTCGCCAAACAGCTTGATTAGGGGACCGAACGCCGCCGCTGCAAGAAACGGAAGCAGAAACATAACGAGCGAAAACAAGAGCGAAAGCGCGACATACGATTTGTGTTCACCCAGAAGTTTCAGGGCGCGTTTGAGGTAAGGCTTCGCGTCCATCTTAGGAATTTCTTTCATACGGAGCTTGGCACCACCCGGAAACTCACCTGGCAGACCTTCCGGTCCGAGCGGAATTGCTCCGGGAAGTTCGGTGCCAGGAGGAAGTTGACCTTCTGGTATTTGAATGGGCTCACCGGGAGCTTTCTCGACCGGCATTCCCGGGAGGGGTGCGCCAGAAGCGGGGGGCTTGGACATGGGTTTTTTCCTTCCGATCGGAGGATTGAGAAGCCAGGGTTTGAGATGTCAGTGCGAACGCCGACACAGCAGCACGAGTGAGAAACAAGTTTCTTACCCGTTGCTGCTGTGAAGTGCGTTTAGAAAGCCCGAGTCCACTTTAGCCGTAGATTTAGGGATTTCCAGCTTGCAAGTGTTTTGACTCGGGGCGTGCCGTCTGCTTTTAGCAGTAGCAATAGTAGTAATGCCACCAGCATCCGTAGGCATTACAAAGAAGTTGACGACAAACACAGACATCGTTGTAGGCCTGAACTTCGGCGAGGCTCCCCGCATTGTCCACTCGAGTTGGACTCATGGCAGCGCCACTCTTGGGAATTTCGTCGCCGGAGGCCTTTTTGCTTTCCGGAAACATCCCGGCTGCTTTTTCACCGGTAATCGCATACTTCGCGAGCACGTCGTCTGGGACATCGTAAATGCTAACTTTATTGCCCTCTCCGGGCTCTGAGGTCAAAATTGCCATTGCTGTTCTCCTTAAGTGAAAGTTAAAGGTCTAAGAGGAGCTTTGATTCCTCGGTTTACAGTCAAGTAGGTTGTCACAATGAGGCTTGTGCACTGCTGCTGGGCCTGCATAATTGATAGCTACTCGCGAAGTCTTCCGGCAGACGGGAGACACTAACTTGCTTCAACCGACGAAACTTCGAACCCATTGAATTGGGGTCCGAAGAATCATCGCAGAAATGCGAGAAGAGAATTGAACGCTGGAAAACGTTGAGTTCCAGTCGCCTCAGGAGTTCATCTTCGCTCCAGGTAAGACATCCCTCAGAATAGGAAAAGGAGCGAGTGACACCCGTTATTACCCATGTCATCGACTTGGGGGTAATTTTTACGGGTTCCTTGTATTGAAGCGAGCGCATCCTACCAGCGTTGACGATATGCGACAAGCCTTTTTGCGGAAGTTGGACAAGAGTTTAGTACTAAACTTTCAGAGACTGTTGTAACTCTTTGTTAAAAACCGGACCGTTTTCGCCGGGTCCTGCATACCTCACTATTCCATTCCGATCTACGAGCACAATCGTCGGTAATCCGTTGGCGCCAAACACAGCTTGCAGCCGTTCGTCGTCGGCAATTCCGACACGAAAACTAACTTGATGTTGCTTAACCATTCCTAACATCAGTCCTCGTTCTTCAATCTTGGATTCGTCTGTTCCGGCATACGCCATGTAATGCCGCGTAAGTGCGATAACCTCAAGTCCTCGCGGACCCTCGATCTGGTGAAGCTCATTGAGTTTCGGAAACATCTCTTGACAAGGTTTACACCACGTCGCCCAAAACTCTAAAAGCACAACCCGACCACGCAATTCGGCGAGGGATGTCGGTTCGCCAACTAGCCATTCCTTAACCGAAACCTCGGGGGCTTCATTACCCAGAAGGCTTAATTGGATCGAACGATCGCGAATTTGCAGAAAACCGGCAGTTGCTGCACGCTTTTGCGGCGGAGTTCCCGTAGCCTGCATCACTTGCGAAATCTTCTCTGCGAATGCTGATTCGGCGCTTAGCATTTCCCGGGCTTTCTCAATTTCGCTGACGCTTTGATATGCGTCCCCAAGGGTCATTGCCAGTTGAATCCGCGTTTGAAACTCTACCTCGAACGGTGTCTTCCGCGCCTCTGCTATGGCCTGCTCCAAACTTTCCACCGCCTGGTTCAGTTTTCCAGTTTGTCTGAACTCGAATGCGCGACCCATTAGTTCAGTAACAAGAACCTGAGGCTTGACCGCTTCAACCGACGATCCTGCGTCAACATTCATAATCTCCATCTCCCAAATGTATTTGCACCAAATCAGCTGGAGCTGAAAGGGCTGACAACTAGACGGTGCATTTTCAAATTATTGCGCAATTGATCCTCGACTGTATAATGCCGCTTCAAAATTTGTAGGGGCGTCCCTCCATGGGTACGCCACTTTATCAAATTGAGACTGCGTCGAGGGGCACCCACGGAGGGACGCTCCAACAAATCACGTAAAATCTCCTTTGTATCAATTCAGCGGCACCTCGCGTCGTTTGTAGTAGAGCAGAAGTTTGTGAGGCGCCGCGCAAAGTGTTCCGGGTCAACGATGCCCCTTATGGCTTATGGATAGACACTCGACTATCACTAATCTGCTTCGTCGCTGGTATTGGCTACTTGCCATGATCCTGACGCTTTGCGTGTGGGTGGGTGTAACACTCGCGATGCGTCCGTTAACTGACGCTGACGGATCTCATGCGTCATATCCTTACGGTTTGATTACTGACCTGGACAACAAAGCTCTAGATCTGCTCTTTCAACTTCGCGACGCACGGCATCCGAATCGTGCCTCACGTGGGATGCGCGAACCGATCACAATTATTGAGATTGATGAGGAATCTATCCGGGCTTCGAAAGTGCGTCTGCAAAAGTGGCCTCGCGATTGGTATGCGCGTCTCATCGACCGCGCAAGTGAAGGCGGCGCGGCTGTGATTGGCCTCGACACTTTCCTTAGCGAGGAAGGCGGAGTTACGAACGAGGACAAAGCAGGAGATCAAAAACTGTCTGAGTCGATCACGAACGCAGGCAACGTGGTAGTTGCAATGAAGACAGAATCAGGCGGCACTCCAGAGATCACCCCATTGCCGATGTTCACAGCAGGAGCATACGCAATCGGGTTTGTTGATTTGCCGCTTGATAAGGATGGGTTTGTTCGAAGCTCCCAACTGTTTCTTGTCAAACCTCGTCAAGACCCACAACTGAGTTTTGCAACTCGCGTTGTCGAAGGTTACCTGGCTTCCAAAACAACCGAAGGCTCTAGTCCGGCATTGCAGCTTGCATCGGCTGGAGTGGCACGCTTGGGTGATCAAATTCTTCCATTGCGTAATGACCTCAATCTCCAATTGGATTACCGAAAACGTTCGCCGGCATTTAGGCGAATCTCCGCTGCCGACATCTTGTTCAAAGCTCAGCCGGATATTCCCCCGGACTCCTTTCGCGATCAGATAGTCTTCATCGGCGCGTCGAACATTGACGCCCCAGACTTATTGCCAACTCCTTTTTACGAGCCGATTGGTCTTGCTCGTCTCGCCGGCAGCGACTTACCAACAGCGCCGAAAAGGACTCCAGGTGTCGAACTGCATGCGACAGCTGCCGCGACAATGGTGTTTGGTAATTTGCTGACGCGCCTTCGATTTGGGTGGCAAGCGATCTGGGTTTTGTTATTGTTGGCGCTTACTGGGTTGGCTGTCTTTCGGCTGAGCGCTTTGTGGGGGTTGCTGGCAATTATCTCGATAGCTATCGGCGCGCTAGTACTTTCGTCATGGGCATTTAACTCCCGCGGCCTGATCTTGCCACTGAGTGGTTCCTGGTTGGCAATGGCCGTACTGGCGCCCCTTGGACTGGCCTTGCGTTATGCCCACGAGAGGATCCTACGTTTGGACTCCGATGCCGAGCGCGCACAAGTGATGGACATATTCTCTCGCTTTGTTTCGAAAGAAGTGGCGGTCCAGATGTGGGAGCGGCGAGGGCAACTGTCGCTATCAGGCGAGCGTCGGATTGTTACCGTTATCTTCACCGACATTCGCAACTTTACTACTCTGTCTGAACCCGTTTCGTCTGGGATTGTCGTCGAGTGGCTCAACGACTACTTTGGTCGCATGCATACTGTCGTGGAGTCGTATGGTGGTCACATCAACAAGTTTATTGGCGACGGCTTAATGATAGTGTTTGGCGCGCCAGTGGATCGCGGTGACGCTGAAGAAGCGCGCGCCGCCGTTGATTGTGGTCTTGCGATGTTGGCGGCGGTCGAAAAAATGAACAAAGACTGGGCCAACTCTGGGCGACCAGTGGTTAAGATCGGAGTTGGCATACACACGGGAGAAGCTACCTGCGGCGTGGTTGGCGCAGAGAGGCGACTCGAGTACACACTGATAGGCGACACTGTAAACCTGAGCGCCAGACTCGAGTCAACAACCAAGGAATTGGGAGCATCAATTCTCATAAGCGAGACTACGGCGGGTCTTTTAAATGAGGACTATGAAGTGCTTCCGTTGGGGGAAGTGAAAGTTAAGGGGAAGACTGTCAATACGGCTGTATTCACCGTCTCCAGGAAAGATGGTCAAGCAGTGTCCTAATTAGTACACCTAATTTGGAGTGCGGTGACCTGTCACCGCTTTGGCCTGTCTAAAGTCACGAAGATAAAGGTGCCGACAAGTCGGCGCACTCCAAATCAGCAAGGAGTCGGGTGTGCTTCAAACACTAAGTTCACGTTGCCGTTTGCTATTGCTTTTTGTTTTTCTGCTGGGTACCGGTGCGACCGCGGCCGGCGTCGCGCAGGTTCCTTCGCAGAAACCTTCGCCAGCTCCCACTCCGCGGCGACCGCTACCAAAACCCATAACCGGCTCTCGGGGATTTGAGCAAGCTGGTAAGGATGCTTCATCAAGATTAATTGCGGCGGGCGCGACACGTGGACCACTAAAACCATCGGCGCCTTATGAAGGCTTGGCGTACAGTGCTCAACCCTTTTTTGCGTGGACGCCTGCTCCCGGCGCGGCTTCGTACCACTTTACTCTACGTGACGGGTCAGAGTCTTCGGCGCCAGTTATTTACGAAGCTGATGTCAACGAGGCGCAACTTATTTATCCTGCAAAAGCACCCAAGCTCGTTTCCGGCAAGCTGTACAGCTGGCGCATCTCGATTGCCGGTGTGCTGGAGCGAAAGCTTGGTCCGCCAGTGACCTTTTTCGTGCTTGCTGGTGCAGACGCCGAACAAGTTAAGAAAGCCCTGGCCCAGGCAAAGCTAAGCGCGCCGAAGACTGCGACCGACCGCCTGCGTCAGGCCCGTATCTTCGAAGAGTACGGCGTTTGGTACGACGCGTTGCGAATTGCCAGCGAACTAATTAAGGAGAATCCTGGCGACGCGGACGCGAAGGCTTTTTACGACTCTCTAATTCAGCGACTGCAGAATCAAACAGCCGGTGCCGTTTCGCAGTCACATTCCTTGGCGCTCGCATTGTGGCTTGAGGTAAGGCCGCTCGTAGAGTCGTCGGATGACAACGCCGCCCGTGCCGCGATCAGACGCAATGCGGCAGGCGCATCGCTACTGTATCTCAATCTACTTTTCGAGACCGTTACCTCAAGGCTCTACGGAAATCCAACGCTTCCGTTTTCTGACCAGGTGCGCAAGTTGTTAGCTGAGAGTGACCCTGAAAACCAAAGGCTCGAAACAAAGATTGACGAGTGGTCCAAAGAAAAGAAACCAGGAGTCGGCTTTACGAATACTGGCGAGGAAATTGAGCAGCTTCTTTACCTGGCCCAAGTGGCTAACATGCGAGGCTCCGATAACGATCCGGGTAAAGAGGCGCCCCCAGGAAGCCCACGAGAACTGATCCAACGCGCCCTGGAATTGGCTGAGGCAAATGGAATTGAACTGGCGATTGGCAGCTTTTCAGGCACACTATCTTATTACGCGCTACGTGAGGCTCGAATGAGTGACCTTCAGGCGCCCCTCGATCGCGCTGAAGAGATCTGGAAAAGATGGGTGCATTCAATCGGGCTAACGCGGGTTCCACTCATCAGAGGCTACGCGGCTTTCAACACGGGAAACTGGAAAGAAGCAGCGGAGTTCCTTGTTCACGCCGCCGAACTCGCGAAGGTTGTTCCGGAGCTTCGTGCGCAAAGGGTCAACGCTCTCTCGTTGCTAGCTACAGCCTCTCGAAACCTCGACGACAAA
Source organism: Pyrinomonadaceae bacterium (assembly GCA_051002415.1). Taxonomy (GTDB): domain Bacteria; phylum Acidobacteriota; class Blastocatellia; order Pyrinomonadales; family Pyrinomonadaceae; genus PSRF01. The sequence continues at coordinate 22,514 of JBPCMI010000063.1, read as the reverse complement.
ACAGGCGTTGCCAAAGCTCTACTTCTCGCAGTGAACGAACAGCAGCAAGTGGTAAAGGAAACAACCGATGCCAACCTTCACCTAACACAGTCGAAGCTGCTGGCTGGCCTTAAGACACAGTATGGTGGTGCGCTGGCGAGCATGGGACGTCACGTTGAAGCTGGCGATTGGTATGTGCGTGCAGAGAAGTTGCGAGATGAAAACTATCGGGTCGAAAGAGCTGCAATCGAAAAGAACATTGCCGAAACCACAGCAACGTTTCAAACCAGAATTCAGGCCACCGAGGATGCTGAGCTTCGAAGAATTCTTGCTCAAACACTCGCCTCATACATAGACGGCATGCTCTCCTACCTGGACGTTCTGGCGACGGCAAGAGATGACCTCGCAGAAAACGCTCGGATAGCGAACGCACGTCTCGCGTTGGCCCGAGGCGGCGGCGAACCTGACAAAATTGCGAATGGCTTGCACCAAGTCGCGAACGCATTTCGAAAAGCCGGCGAACTCGCGAAAGCAAAGGCGGCAGCGGAAGAGGCACTCACTCTGCGCACAAACGATCCGCGACGTCGATGGCTTTACGAGACTCTCTACCTTCTCGCAACAATCGCCGATGACGCTGACGATTGGGATGAGGCATTCATTCGGTATCGGCAGGTTGTTGAGCAAACAAGGCCGGGAGTACTGCCATCAATTCACGATCTCAACGCTGAACAGGACGCGGAGATCCGAACGATCAAGTCTCACATGAACAGCTTCGATCTCGTTTCGCGAGCTAACAAAGCACTCGAAGCCAGAACCGCGATCGCCAACCTTTTATCGAAGCAGGGAAACTACCGCGAGGCTGATCAAGAATATCAAGCGGTGCTCAGCAACGTACCATTACTTTTTGCCTATGGAGCGCCTGATGAAGCTGAGCTTCTTAACTGGATAGGCGCGCAGCGCGACGCCCAAATCAAAAGCGCTGACGTTATGACGCACCGCCGTCTAACCGGCTTTCAGCCAGATTCTGGCGAACATCAACGTCTCGGTTATGCCGAACTAGCGATCGATTCTCATCGCGCTGTCATCACCGGCTATCGCGCAAGCCTTTATGAAAACCAAAACGATTTGGATAACGCGGTAAAAGCTTATCGTCTTGCCAACACGCTGAACTCCAATCTTATAGGCGGCAGTTTTGCACTATCCGGCACCTATGTCGCGCTCGCGCGAATCGAGCGTGAGCGCGGCAACTACGCCGCCGCAGAAATTCCAATCGAAACGGCGCTTGCCGAGGCTATTCGTAAGAATGAAGCCTGGGGTATTGCCAACATGCTGATCTTCAAGAGCGCCTTGAGACGAGATCAGGGCCGGCTCATTGAGTCAAAGCAACTGGCAGAAGACGCTTTAAAGATATCTCGGCCGCTGGGGTTGCGCTCTCAAGTCGCTGGCATACTGCGAACACTCGGTCGCACTGAGACTGAGCTGGGCGGCGAAAACCTCTCCGCTTCTGAACAACATTTACGCGAGGCACTCGCTATCTGGCGGGATATGGGTTTACGCGCGCACACGGCTTACACTCTCGACAGCCTAGGTTTGACGTTAGAACGGCTGGGTCGTGACGATCAGGCGCTCGCGGCATACGTGGAAGCAGTGGGAATTGTTGAGACGCTGGTCGGTTCTTTATCAAAGGATGTGAGTTCGGAAACTTTTAATGCCAGTCGAGGAAACCGCGACCTCTATGATCATCTAATCAAGTTGCTCATCAGGCAGGGACGCGTGGCTGAAGCGCTCCAGTATTTGGAACGCGCAAAATCGAAATCTCTTGTTGACGCTCTGGCTGGCTCAAACGTGAATACGAGAGATCCTGCGCTTCAAGCTTTAATCGATCGCGTGCGGACATTAGCGGATTCGTTGCGCGAAGCCGATACTGCTTTGGCGACCGAGATGCAAAAGCCAGTCGCACAACGCGATCCGGCCGTTGTGAATGCGGCTCAGGCACGAGCCGAAGCTTCTCAGAGACAATATCTCGACGCGGTCAAGCAGATTCAACGGACGAATTCCTCTTACGCGAGCCTCGTGGCGGTGAATCCGGTCGACCTGGTCGAAGCGCGCAAGCGACTCGACCCTAAGACTCTGCTGCTCGAGTACTTTCCCACGGACGATGAACTCTACATTTTTGTCGTGACTCGAACCACTGGCCCAGTGATTCGCACGGTCCCGATCAAACGTGCACACCTGGCCAAACTAGTAATGCAGTTCCGCGGGGGGCTGAGTAGCGCTACCGAGCAAAGTGTGTTGAGTCGTTCGGCGCGCGGCGACCTTTGGCAAGATGATGGCAAACCGGATTTCAAAATTGATATCGCTCCCATTAAAGATGCGATTCTTCGGATGTATGATGTCTTGATTGCCCCAGTTCAGGCGGAGGTGGATTCGTCGAATACGATATTGATCGTTCCAGCTGGCGAACTTTATTACCTTCCCTTCAATGCTCTGGGTAATGCAAATCCAGATGGAACGCTGAGTTTCCTAATCGAGAAAAAGTCGTTCGCTTACTTAGCGTCGGCAGATTTGCTCAATGCGATTTCAGTGTCCACGGGTGTCCGCAAAAGTGCTCACAGCAACTCCACATCCACACTCCTTGCACTTGGCAATCCGGACGGAACCCTTCCGGCTGCGAGCACTGAGGTATCTCAATTAGGTGGGCTATTCATTGGGTCGAGTGTTTTTACCGGGAAAGATGCCACTGTGCAGCGCGTCACGACTGCCGGAGCGAAAGCCTCGTATCTCCATTTTGCCACCCATGGCTTTATTAACAGTCTTGAGCCGAAAGAGAGCTATCTCATGATGGCCGGCCAGCCTGATCGCTTGACTGTCAAAGATCTCATCGAAGACAACTACAAACTGACGTTCTCAGGAACGCGCCTCGTTACACTCTCGGCGTGCGAAACGAACATTGGCGGCTATGATCCGAGTGCTGTTTACAGTAGCCTCTCGAGGGCGTTCTCAAAAGCTGGTGCGCCATCCGTAGTTGCCTCTCTGTGGAGCGTTAACGATGTCTCAACTCGAGAGACGATGACTACGTTCTACAAACAACTCGCGGCGGGACAGCCAATAGCAGAAGCGATGCGGCGAGCCCAACTAAAAACGATGCGCGATCCACGGTTTGTACATCCATACTATTGGTCGGCGTTCGTTGTTTTGGGTGATTGGAGATAGAGCGAGTCGATTTGACGAGGCCTAAATTTTCAGAACGTTTCATCTTTGCACTAATTTTTGGAGACCATTTTTATGAGTGATGAAGCTTTTGACGACGATTACAGCGACTTCTCGCGCGCCACAGATTCAGCGGATAGTTCAGCGTTGTTTGCGGCGCCACTGCGTGAGGTGATGGACAGAATCGACGTTTCCAATTCTTTGACCACACCTTTAAAGACTGCCATCGATCAAATTCTACAACTTGCTGCTGACGCTGTTGGGTCGGAAGTCGCTTCAGTGTTAGTCAGAGATGGGAATCAAGGCGGCTTGAAATTCCTGACTGCCATCAGCGACGTCAAGGAAGAATTACTAAAGCTTCGCATTCCACCAGGGAAAGGTATCGCAGGCCTGGTCTTCGGAAGCGGCCAGCCGATGGCGGTCTCCGACGTTTCTAATGAAGGTTCATTCTGGTCTGAAGCCGATAAGAAAACAGGATTCAAGACGATCACTCTCCTCGCGACGCCTTTGCGATCTGACACGGAAATGGTAGGCGTCCTGGAGTTCGTTAACAGGAAAGGCGACCCACCCTATCCAGCTTTCGCTCCTGAGGAAATGGATCACGCGGCTTATTTTGCTGACACTCTTGCTCGACTAGTCGATGCTCATGACATTGCAGAACTTGTCGAGTCGATTTTCGATCGTTCTATGAAGTCAATTATTTCAGGAGCCGAGGGAACTGAAGAGTCAGCTGACGATCTGCGTGAATGGGTAAACACTCTGGTCACAGCTCCTGAGCATCGAGACATGGGTATGGTTTGGATCTCTTTAAGGGAAGTCTTCAGGAAGAGTGATGCAGAACGTGAACTTTGTCTCGAACTGTTAGAGACGCTGGCACGCTTCGCCCAAAAGCGTTCGACTGAGAACCCGGGCTACGTGGGATTCTAATGCGCAGTGCGAAAGTGAGATTCGTAGATGTCGCACCCTGAAACAGCTTCAAATCCCGGTACTGTACTCCCAGACCTGTGGACTGCTATTCGAGAGGACACGAGTTGGGAGCGATGCACTGGGCGCGGTGTTCGCGTGGCCATTGTCGACAGCGGGATAGACACCGAGCACCCTGACTTGATAGGAAAGGTTCGTGAGTCAGTCGAAGCAGTCACGGAAGATGGCAAAATCGTTTTCAAACCGTCAACCACTTGCGATCAAGCAGGGCATGGAACAGCTTGCGCGGGAATTATCAGCAGCGTTGCTCCCGACGCTGAGCTTTACAGCGTCAAAGTGTTGGGACCGAACGCTTCTGGTTCTGGTGACATGTTTCTGGTGGGCCTCGACTATGCCATCAAGCAGAAGTTTCACGTTATCAATCTCTCCTTAGGTACGACGAAACGAGACTACTTTGGACCACTTCATGATTTGCTCGATCGGGCGTATCACGCAGGTTGCATTGTTGTGGCCGCGGCGAACAATCTGCCCTACCCAAGTTATCCTTCCATTTTTTCTTCATCCGTTGTCTCAGTAATTAAAAGGGCCGGTGGGGATCCGTTCAATTTTGGTTACCGCTACGGCAAAGTCATCGAACTCGTTGCGCCGGGAGTCGAGGTAAAAACGACGTGGCCAGGCGGCGGTTATCGGCAGCTGACGGGAAATAGTTTTGCCTGCCCTTACGTAGTTGGGATCATTTCGTTGCTGCTGGAAGCCTATCCGAACCTGACACCGTTCCAGGTAAAGACGATTTTGTATGCGATCGCGAGGCGGAATCAGGAAAGGAACGCAGCGGCAGCGGCTGCGAGGGAGAGTGACGCGCACACGAGCAAGGATCAAGGATGAGGGATGAAAAGCCTCAGGTGCTTACTCAATGCGGAGGTCGAAGGGAAAGCCGACCGCCAGATGGAGAACACAGATGGAGAACATTAGTTGACATCGAACCGTGCGCTCAGATATAAGACGCTCGGAAGGAACAACTAATCACCTTATGGATTTCAACAGACTTCACCACGCCAGCGAGGCCGTATCTACCAGTTATTATTGGTGGCCTGCGAACGTATTGGCAGTTATGGCCTTCGGTGAGGAGTGCAATAGACTAGAGTAGCAAAGCACATAATCAACTTTTTAGGGCCCGCTGCCAGCGACAAGTTGGCAGCGGGCTTTCTTTTGCTCTTGTAAAGGGACGGCCTGAGTACCAGGGATACAAAAGCGGACTTCTAACCCGTTTGATATGACTGATCTTCAGCCCATTTCATTTGAGGAGTTCGAGCGTGAAGCGGAACGTGGCAACGTGGTCCCCGTAGTCAGAACTGTGTCCGCTGATTCGCAGACTCCGATCGGCGCGTTTAATCGCATCGCCGGTGATGCGCGCTACGCCTTTCTTTTGGAGTCGGTAGAAGGTGGCGAACGAACGGCACGGTACTCTTTCCTGGGCGCAGCACCGGAAATGATTGTTCGCGGTCAAAGGGGCCAAACGATTATTGAACAAGGTGGTGAAAGCGAAACCCGAAACGTCCGCCTTCCGAATTTTGTGCGCGAATATTTCAGCCGCAGGAAGCTTGCGCGGCGCCCTAATCTAGCCCCTATGGCCGGAGGGGCTGTTGGGTATTTCGCCTACTCGGCGGCAGCGTGGTTCGAACCTGCGATCCAAACAAATGGTGACGACGTCACGTTCGATGACGCGGTATTGATGTTCTATCGTACTGTGCTCGCTTTCGACCGAGCTCGCCAGCAGATAGACATTACCTCTGTAGTGTTCACAGAAGAAGCCGGAGGAAGCCGCGTCCATCTGCGAGCGCTTTACGAGCGCGCGACCGAAGAAACCGCGCACATCGAAAAGCGGTTAAAAGACGGCGCCGCATCTCGCCCAGTTTGTGACCCTCAACTCGGAGATCGATACCACGCTTCATTCACCTCAAACTGGACACGGGAAGGCTTTCAAGATGCTGTTCGGCATGTCAAAGAACACATCGGCGCGGGTGACTGTTACCAGGTAGTGCTCTCACAGCGATTCACCAAGAGTGTTACCGCTCCCCCGATTGCTGTGTATCGCGCGCTGCGCGCCATCAACCCATCGCCCTACATGTACTTTCTCCGCCTGGGTAACGAGTCAATCGTCGGCGCTTCGCCAGAGATGCTCGTGCGGTGTCGTGGGCAACGTCTTGACTATCGCCCGATTGCTGGAACTCGGCGTCGTGGCGCGACGAGGGCTGAAGATCGGCTCTTAGCCTCCGATATGCGCAGCGATGTGAAGGAGGTAGCAGAGCACATGATGCTGGTCGATCTCGGTCGCAACGATCTTGGTCGGGTTGCCGAGTACGGCTCGGTCCAACTAGAAGACCTGATGAGCGTCGAGGGTTACTCGCATGTGCAGCACCTGGTCAGCAGTCTACACGCTCGACTGCGCGGCGACCTTGATCGGTTCGATGCTTTCGGCTCATGTTTTCCGGCAGGGACAGTAACTGGCGCGCCAAAAGTGCGCGCGATGGAGATTATCAGCCAGCTCGAACCTGACACGCGCGGCATTTATGCGGGCGCAATGCTATATGCCGACTATTCCCAGAATCTGGATTCATGCATCGCCATCCGCACGATTGTAATGCGGGACGGAAAGGCTTCAGTGCAAGCGGGAGCAGGCATTGTGGCTGACTCGGTGCCAGAGTCTGAATACGAAGAGACACTCAATAAGGCTAGGGCTATGTTTCGAGCGATAGAGATAGCGGAAAAGGAAACTGAAGGAAATAGCATTCAAACATGATCCTCGTCATCGACAACTACGATTCCTTTACTTACAACCTCGTTCAATATCTGGGCGAGCTTGGCGAAGATATCGTTGTGCGCCGTAACAACCAGGTGACCGTGAAAGAGGTAGAAGCGCTGTGCCCTGACAGAATTCTAATTTCACCAGGGCCAGGCACTCCTAATCAGGCGGGGATATCGCTTGAGTTGATCTCCCTTTTTGCGGGACGTGTTCCGATCCTCGGCGTGTGCCTGGGTCATCAGGCGATCGGGCAGGCCTTTGGAGGTTACGTCGGGCGCGCGCCGGAACTCGTGCACGGCAAAGCTTCGGAGATCTGTAATGACGGGAAGACCATCTTTGAAGGCCTCGAACACCGCTTCAAAGCCGGTCGTTATCATTCGCTCATCGTCGAGCGCGAGTCTTTGCCTGCCTGTCTCGAAATCTCTGCAACCACAACGGAGGGCTTAATCATGGGCCTGCGTCACCGGGTTTTGAAAGTCGAAGGCGTGCAGTTTCACCCGGAATCAATCTTAACCACTGTAGGAAAAAAGCTGCTCTCTAACTTTCTCAAACTATGAGCGACGAGACACCAACACGCGACAAAAGGCCGGATTGGCTAACACCCGTGCCGGACCAAGCTGGGGCCACGCAGACGGACGAGTCTCTGCGCGCGATCCTGTCGCGCTTAATGCGGGGCCAGAGCTTGCTTCGGGACGAGGCTGCGAATTTTCTCGAAGCGCTACTAGATGACAAGGCAACAGACGCCCAGATTGGTGCAGCTTTGGTGGCGCTGGCCATTAAAGGCGAGACGGTGGAAGAACTTGCCGGCATGGCGACTGCGATGCGCTCGCGCGCCGTGCGCCTCCAGTGTCGTCATGAGCATTTCGTCGACACCGCCGGCACCGGTTCGAGTCACGCCAAGACTTTCAACGTTTCGACTGCCGCTGCTTTCATGATCGCAGGCGCTGGTCTACCGGTCGCAAAGCACGGCGCCAGAGCTGCTACCAGCCGCTCAGGCAGCGCAGATGTTCTGACAGCACTCGGTGTTCAAGTCACAGCGGCGCCTGAGGTTTCAGAGCGATGCCTGAATGAGATCGGCATATGCTTCATGTTCGCACCGCTTTATCACGGAGCTACAGCACGAGTCGCGAGTATCAGGCGCGAGCTTGGCGTTCACACGACGTTTAATCTTCTCGGGCCCTTAACGAATCCCGCCGGTGCGCCCAGCCAGATTATAGGAGTGTGGCACCAGTCGCTGGTTGAGCCTGTGGCTCGTGCGCTCGCCGCGTTGGGAACAAAAAAATCGTGGGTAGTTCACGGGTTTGATGGACTGGACGAAATCACGCTGGCGGATAAAACAAGGGTGGCTGAGGCTGCGAACGGCTGCGTCAGGACATTTGAGATTGAGCCCGAAGATTTCGGGCTTAGGCGCGCATCACTTAAATCCGTGCGCGGCGGTGACGCAGAAAATAGTGCGCAGATCATTCGTGAAGTTCTCGGCGCGGAACGACGCGACGAGGCGCGTGACCTTGTGGTCATTAATTCTGCGGCAGGACTTTTTGTCGGTGGCATGGCTGCGGACTTAAATGAGGCCCGCCGTCAGGCAGAAAAGAGTATTGATGAAGGCGCGGCGCACGCCAAGCTGGATGAATTGATAAAGGCTACTAACGAATGAATCCGAGTAATAATTTTCTGAAAGAGATCATTGCGCGCAAGCGAGCACGTCTCGAATTTGCGCTGGCGCAGCGCCCTCTGGAGATTGTGCGGGCAAGCGCGTCGGAAGTGCGGCACCAGTCTCAGCCCCATTCGCTGCGACGCGCACTTGAACCTGACGGGCGTCTCAAGGTCATTGCCGAGATCAAGCGGGCCTCACCATCGAAGGGAGTAATCAAGGAGAGTTTTGAACCGACTGAACTGGCACGTGCTTACAGCCGAGGTGGGGCCATAGCCGTCTCTGTGTTGACAGAAGAAGACTACTTTCGAGGATCGCTCGACGACCTTCGCGCTGTGCGCACGGGCAGCTTTCTTCCCATCTTGCGGAAGGACTTTATTGTTGATGAATACCAAGTCTATGAGACAGCGGACGCCGGAGCAGATGCCTTACTGCTGATTGTTGCTGCTCTCAACGATGAGCAACTTTCGCGCTTCCGTCATATCACAGAAGAGGAACTCGGTATGGATGCGCTGGTGGAAGTGCATACCGCTGACGAGATGCGGCGGGCCCAGCGCTGTGGTGCGAAGCTCATCGGCGTCAATAATCGAAACTTGCGGACCTTTGAAGTCTCACTGGACGTTTCCGTCAAGCTGTCGCAGGAAGCCGCGACGGATACCGTTCTGGTTAGCGAAAGTGGCTTGCGCACGCGCGACGATCTTCGGCGATTGCAAGCAGTCGGCTACAGAGGTTTTTTGATTGGTGAAGCGTTGATGCGCGCTGACGATCCGGCGGAGGTTCTGCGGGCGCTCACTACCGAGGCTGCCGGTAAGGATATGGTGCGCGTCAAAGTTTGCGGCATTACAAACCTTAAAGACGCGCTTGTATGCGTCCGAGCCGGTGCCGACATGTTGGGCTTCAATTTTTACCGAGGTAGCGCGCGCTATATCGCGCCAGAGGAGGCACGCCGCATCATCGAACAGTTGCCGAGCGAGGTGATTAGCGTGGGCATCTTCGTTAATGAAGCGAGTCCAGAGACAGTCGCTTGCATCGCCGACGTGGCTGGCGTCGCTGCGGTCCAACTGCACGGCGACGAGACACCGTTCTACTGTCAGGCATTACCCGCATTAAAAAACCGCCTCGTTATTAAAGCGCTTCGAGTCCAGGAAGGCTTCATACCGGAACAGGTATCTGATTATGAAACAGAGGCCATACTACTCGATGCATTCAACTCAAAAACGCGCGGAGGAACTGGGGAGCGATTCGATTGGTCTGTCGCACGACAAACGCGGCCACTCGTTTCGAAGTTGTTTCTGGCTGGTGGGCTAACGCCCGAGAACGTAATCGAAGCGATCGCGGTTGTTCGACCTTACGCAGTAGACGTGTGCAGCTCAGTGGAAAGAACCCCGGGCGAGAAGGATGAGAGCTGCGTGCGGGAGTTCATCGCTGCTGCCAAGAGATCGGCTTGAGGAAGCGCAGTGGTTACAGAGTAAGGATTAACCAAAATGGAGAGAACACAACCTGACGAGCGTGGCCATTGGGGCCGGTATGGTGGTCGCTATGTGCCGGAGACTTTGATGGCGCCGCTCGAAGAGTTAACGGAAGCCTACGAAACAGCGAAGCAGGATCAGAATTTTCAAAGACAGCTGGATGCGCTTCTCGCTAATTACTCGGGGCGGCCGACACCACTCTTTCATGCTGTTCGACTGACCGAAGCAACAGGCGGAGCTCGCATTTATCTGAAGCGCGAAGACCTGTCACACACCGGCTCCCACAAAATCAACAATGCGCTTGGTCAGGCACTTTTGGCGCGGCGCATGGGTAAGCGTCGCGTGATCGCGGAGACCGGCGCGGGGCAGCACGGAGTGGCAGTGGCGACTGTCTGTGCGCTGTTTGATCTCCAATGCGTCATCTACATGGGCACCTATGACATGCTGCGCCAGGCGCTCAACGTCTTTCGTATGCAACTGCTGGGGGCCGAGGTTCGCGAAGTTAACGCCGGATCTCGCACCCTAAAAGATGCCATCAATGAGGCGCTCCGCGACTGGGTAACCAACGTCGGCGACACCTACTATCTTCTAGGAAGCGCCCTCGGGCCTCACCCTTACCCCGTTATGGTCCGCGATTTCCAGAGCGTGATCGGGCGCGAGGCACGCGCGCAGATTCTCGAAACGGAGGGGCGGCTGCCAGACACTCTCCTTGCATGCGTCGGCGGGGGCTCTAATTCCATTGGTCTGTTCTATCCATTTCTTGCAGACAAAACAGTTCGGATGATCGGCGTCGAAGCGGGTGGAAGCGGCAATGACCTGGGACAGCATGCGGCTCGTTTTAATCCAAGCGGCGGCGGGCGTCCCGGCGTCCTGCACGGCACGATGAGTTACGTGCTTCAAGACGAACGCGGGCAGATTGCCTCGACTCATTCTATTTCGGCAGGGCTGGATTACCCCTCGATTGGTCCCGAACACGCTCACCTTCACGATACGGGACGTGTGGAATACGTGTCAGCCTGTGACTCCGAAGCATTAGAAGCTTTCCAGATGCTTGCGAAATTGGAAGGCATTATTCCAGCCCTCGAATCCGCGCACGCTGTTGCACACGCGTTGCGCGTCGCGCGCGAGATGAGCCGAGAACAAATCATGGTTATTAATCTCTCAGGGCGTGGCGATAAAGATGTCGGCACAGTCGCCGAGACACTGAAGGGTGTGTCGTTGTGAATCGAATCGCAGAAACCTTCGGGCGTCTTAAACGAGAGAGAAAGCGGGCGCTGATCCCGTTCATCACGGCGGGCGATCCCGATTTAAAGACCACCCGTGATCTTTTGGTCGAACTTGCACGCGCGGGCGCAAGCCTAATCGAGTTAGGAGTTCCCTTCACCGATCCTATGGCTGACGGCCCCGTGATTCAACGAGCATCAATGCGAGCGCTGCGAAATGGCATTGATGTCGCAAAAATCCTGGACGTAGTTCGAAAGGCACGCGAGGAGATTGATGTGCCAGTCGTGCTCTTCAGTTATTTCAATCCGCTACTTCAGTTTGGTGCTGAGCGGTTGAGCGAGGAAGGGTGGCGCGCGGGCGTAGATGGAGTGCTAATAACGGATCTCGTGCCGGAAGAAGCTGGAGAGTTTGCCGCCACGCTCGCGAAGAATGACTTGAACTGCATCTTTCTTGTAGCGCCCACCTCGACGGACGAACGTCTCCGAATGATTGCGGAGCGTGCGAGCGGATTTATCTACGCGGTGGCTCGAACAGGAGTTACTGGGGCGCAAGCCGAGATGAGTACCGAGGCGGAAAGGCTCGTAGCGCGTGTGCGCGACGTAACTGATTTGCCCATCGCCGTGGGCTTTGGCATTTCCACACGCGCCCAGGTAAGGGAGGTCTGGCGCTTCGCTGAAGCGGCAGTGGTGGGCTCGGCGGTTGTAGCCGAAATCGAAAAGCTGGCCGGTGCGCCCGACATAGCGAGCCAGGTCGGGAACCTCGTGCGCACTTTGCTATCAGATGAACCTACTGAAGAAGTGTAGCCCGAACCGTCACCAGACATTTTTCTAGAGAGACTTTTGTAGGACGACTAAAGATCAAAGAAAGAGGCAATCATGTTAATTGTGATGAAAGCTGACGCCACCGAGCGTGAGATCGCCAATGTTGCAAGCGCTATCAGCGAGTCAGGTCTGCGTGCGCACGTTCTGCCGGGCGCGCAGCGAACTGCCATTGGCATTACCGGCAATGACGGGACAATAAACGCTTCTCTTTTTGAAAATCTGCCCGGCGTGGCGGAGGCGATTCGCGTTACCAAGCCCTATAAACTGATCACGCTGGATCTTCAACCCGAGAAAACTGTCGTGCGGCTCGGCGATGCAACGATCGGCGGTGATGAATTAGCAATCATGGCCGGTCCCTGTGCCGTAGAAAGCCACGCTCAAGCTTTCGCCGTTGCTGAAGCAGTGCGGCGAAGTGGAGCTCGTTTTTTCCGCGGTGGAGCATTCAAACCCCGCACGTCTCCTTATGCATTCCAGGGATTGGGTGAGGAGGGCCTGAAAATCCTGGCCGAGGTGCGTGAAGCCTATGGTCTCAAAATAGTTACCGAAGCTCTTGATGAAGCTGGAGTCGATTTGATCGAGCGGTACGGCGACATGATTCAGATAGGTGCGCGTAGTATGCAGAACTTTTCGCTTTTGCGACGCGCCGGCCGGTCCCATCTTCCTGTGCTCTTGAAACGCGGTCTCGCTGCGACGCTCGAGGAGTGGTTACTCGCGGCTGAATACATCATGGCCGAAGGAAACTATCAGATCGTGTTATGCGAGCGCGGGGTGAGAACTTTTGCACAGCACACGCGCAACACACTTGATTTCGCAGCGATACCCGCAGTGCGTCGCATCTCGCACTTGCCGATTTTGATCGATCCCTCTCATGGGACCGGAAAGAACTACATGGTGGCTTCCATGGCTCGCGCGGGCGTCGCAGCAGGGGCCGATGGCCTAATTATTGAAGTTCACGACCAACCGGAGCGCGCTTTATGCGATAGCACCCAAGCACTCACACTTAAACAGTATGAGCAACTGGTGAACGAGGTTAAAGCGCTTCACGAAACCATGATGAAGATGACGGCGGTGGCTTGAACATGACAAAGCAAGAGCGACGCAACCTACTGAGCGACCACGTCGACATGCGAATACTGGCGACCGACCTGAGCGATGAGGTGGCGACCCGCAATGCAATCGTGCAACTGGATCCAGATCATCCCGGATTTCGCGATCAGGAATATCGGGCCCGCCGCAACGCCATCGCTCGGATTGCTACCGAATACAGGCCGGGAATGCCCATCCCGGTCGCGCCATACACGCCCGAAGAGCATCTGCTTTGGGGGAACATCCGAGATGCGCTTGAATTTGCGCACCAACAATATGCCTGCTACGAATATCTCGAGTGCGTCAATAAATTGGAGTTGCCTAGAGATCGCATTCCGCAACTATGCGAAGTGTCAGAGAAGGTTCAGGCGCTCAGTGGATTTCGGTTGGAGCCCATTTCGGGCTTAGTAGAACCGCGCGTCTTTCTCGAATCTCTGGCTGACGGCGTCTTCCTGTGCACGCAGTACATCAGGCATCACTCGACACCGAACTACACGCCGGAGCCCGATGTCGTTCATGAGATAACCGGCCACGCTGTAACGCTGGCCAGTGAGCGTCTTGCAGAACTGAATCGTCTGGTCGGCGAAGCTGTCAAGCGCACCACAACAACGGATGCGCTGGAAAGGCTGGCGCGCGTCTACTGGTTCACGATCGAGTTTGGAATCGTTCGCGAGAATGGTGAAATCAAAGCATACGGCACTGGATTGTTGTCGTCGGCTGGTGAATTGGAGGCGATGCATTACGCCGAGCTGCGCCCACTCGATTTGGAAGCGGCATCAAGTAAGCAATACGATCCAACCAAATATCAGCCGATTCTTTTCTGCGCGGACTCGTTTGAAGACATGTATCAAGCCTTGCGCCAATTTCTCACGCATTGGAAATGAGTCAAGTTCTCATTTATTTTCCCGTGCCCCAGGTCCGAAGGACCGAGAGTTAATAGCCACGTCCGTCAGGGCGTGGGAGGCGAGGTCCACAATGCCAGAAGCCCGCAGGGCCGACACTGGTTGGGTGGGGGAAGTAATTTGTTCCTCGTTTCAGACGGGCACAGCAAAACTCTCCTAACGAAGACTAAGTCTTAGTCAAACGCAGGAATGCTTCCTCCAGGCTCTCCTGAGCTGGGGTCAACTCATATACTCCAATCCCATGGGCGACTAACAGAGCGTTGACAGCGGAGGTTGAACAGCTGTGCAATCGGGTTGGAATTATTCACGAGGGACGTTTGCTCTATGAGGGTGAGCCGGAGGAGTTGATAGCACGCGAGCTCCGCTATGCAGTTATTGGTCGTTTATTACTCAGAGACCAGTCCTGCGCTCCATCTCTTCGGGGTATCTGGCCCCTTGTACGTCGATCTTTGAGGCGGCGTCATCAATCTCACGGAGATCGTCGGCCGTCAGTTCGACTGAAGCTGCTCCAATGTTTTCTTTTAGGCGATGAGGTTTCGTGGTGCCAGGGATGGGAACGATCCAGGGTTTCTGTGCCAGCAACCAGGCTAGCGCGATTTGAGCAGGTGTTGCGTTCTTGCGTTCTCCGATCGATCTAAGCAAATCAACAAGTGCCCGATTTGCTTTCCGTGCCTCGGCCGTAAATCGAGGAACTGTGTTGCGAAAGTCAGAACTGTCGAATGTAGTGTTTTCATCGATCTTTCCGGTGAGGAAGCCTCTACCAAGAGGACTGAAGGGAACAAAACCGGTCCCTAGTTCCTCGAGCGCCGGTATCACTTCCTTCTCAGGAGTTCTCGTCCACAATGAGTATTCACTCTGGAGTGCAGTGACCGGCTGGACAGCGTGTGCGCGTCGGATCGTTTGCACTCCTGCTTCAGAAAGTCCGAAGTGTTTGACCTTCCCGTCCTGAATCAGGTCCTTGACCGCACCAGCGACGTCTTCGATTGGCACGTCCGGATCCACGCGATGTTGATAGAAGAAATCGATGGTTTCGGTCTTGAGTCGCTTAAGTGACGCTTCGGCGACCTCCTTAATGTGTTCGGGCCGGCTATCCACCTCAGACCACTTGGATGGGTCGGTTGAGGCTTGAATCCGAACTTGGTGGCGATTACGACCTGCTCGCGGACAGGACCAAGAGCCTCGCCCACAAGTTCCTCGTTGGTGAACGGGCCGTACACTTCAGCAGTGTCGAAGAATGTGACACCGAGTTCAACTGCTTTCCGAATCAGCGAGATCATTTCCTGCTTGTCCCTGGCAGGGCCGTAGCCAAAGCTCATTCCCATGCAGCCGAGGCCGAGGGCGGAGACTTCCAAGTTGTTTCCGAGTTTGCGTTTCTGCATTTTTGCGCATCAATCTTCAATCTAGATGGCGACAAGCGGCAAGCTGCGATACCGTTTGCCTGTTAGTTTTGCGAGTGCATTGACTACCGCCGGAGAGATGACTGGAACCGGTGGTTCGCCGCAGCCGGTGGGTGCTTCCGTGCTCGGCACAATGTGAACATCTACTGCCATTGGCGAATCCGGCATGTAAGGCGGAACGTAACCATCAAAATTTCTCTGCTCCACTACGCCATCTTTCAACGTAATTGCGCCCTTCGCCATTAATTGCGTCAGACCAAACGCCACACCCGCCTGAAATTGACTCTCAACTGATAGTGGATTCACTGCCAGGCCACAATCAACAGCGACCGTCACTCGATGGATCTTTGGCCGCTTGTCTTTAATCGACACTTCAGCCGCACAGGCGACCCCCGTTCCGAACGACTCATGGCAAGCAATTCCGACGGCGTGCCCTCTTGGAACTCTGTGACGCCACGCGCTCTTCGCTTCCAAGAGGTTGAGGACTGAATGCAGTTTTTTGGCTTCCGGCTTCAATAGCTTCCGCCGGTATGCAATTGGATCGATTTTGGCGCGCCTGGCTAACTCATCAACCAGCGTCTCCATGACGAAGGCCGAGTGAGTGTGCCCGACTGAACGCCACCAAAGCACCGGCACGTTAACTTTCGGATGATGCACCGAGACATGAAAAATCGGGATCGCGTAATGAGTATCATTAACTCCTTCGACTGCTGTCGGATCGACGTTGTCTTTCATCATCATCGCGAAGGGCGTTCCGGCCAATAGCGACTGGCCCACGATTACATGTCGCCACGCCGCAGGCAGGCCGTCAGGGCCGACCGCAATCTCGGCACGGTGAACATGCATGGGGCGGTAGTAACCGCCTTTGATGTCGTCCTCACGAGTCCAAATTAGCTTTACTGCAGTGCCGCGCAGCCGCTTGGCGATCTGCGCAGCTTCGCGTTGCAAGTGCGAGTCGGGAGTGGCTCGACGCCCAAAACCGCCCCCGGCCATTTCTGTGTGAAACGTGACTTGCTCGGGTTTTAGACCAAGCACTTCAGCAATCGCTGCCTGATCGACAGTTTGAAATTGGGAACCGGCCCAAACTTCTGCGCGCTCTCCGTCATACCGAACGGTTGTATTCAAGGGCTCCATCGGCGCGTGAGCTAGATAGGGGAATTCATATTCGGCAACAATCCGACTGGAAGCGGTGAAGCCTTCGATTGCTTTTGCATCACCGCGCGCGACCGAACTAAAGCCGGCGCTGAGTGCGCTGCGTTTGTAGTCAGCCAGTAAACGCGAGCTGTCCGCCCGTTCGACACCTGAAAAATCCCATTCGATCTTCAGCCGGTCACGCCCTAGTTTGGCAACCCAAAACCTGTCAGCCACAACGGCGACGCCACTTCCGTGGACCAGGGGAACTTCAAAAACGTCACGCACGCCTTCAACGGTCCGAGTTTCGTTGTCAACAATTCCCTTAACGCGCGCGCCGAACACCGGCGGATGTGCGACCACGGCCACTTTCATTCCCGGGATATCCAAATCGAGCCCAAACTTCAAGGAGCCGTCACACTTTGGTTTGCTATCGAGCCGCGGTACCCGCTTTCCAATCAGACGAAATTGAGATGGACTCTTAAGTTGGACCGCCGCTGGAACCGATCCACGTGAAGCTTCGCCTGCGAGTTCGCCATACTTCGCCGACTGGGTGGCGGGTCCATAGACGATGCTGTTCTCGGTGCGGCATTTATCTGGCGAGACATTCCAACGCTTGGCTGCGACGCTGACGAGCATTGCACGGGTCTTAGCGCCAAGTTCACGATACTGTTGAAACGAATGTGCGATGGAACCGGAGCCGCCCACCATCTGGATTCCGAACACCGGGTCCTTATAAACGTCGGCAGCGGGAGCAAGCTCGGACACTACCTGCGACCAGTCCGCGTCCAGTTCGTCAGCGAGTAGCATTGGTAGCGCGGTGTGCACGCCCTGTCCAAACTCCAGCCTGTTTACCTGGATCACAATGTTGCCATCCGGCCTGATGTCGACGAACGCATCTGGCGGATAAACTTTGGGCGACGGCTGTTGCAGGCTTGGCTGTTGTTGACTTGCCTCTTGAGCCGCTGAAGGGCCATTAACGTGTAGCGAAACAAGCAAACCCCCGGCGGCAGTTGCGGAGACGCGAAGAAAGGCGCGCCGGCTCACATTTTTATCGCCAGCATTCTTGATTGCGGTTGTCATGCCTGATGTCTCCCTTCACTTGAGGTTCCGTGCTGCCACCTTAATGGCCTCTCGGATGCGGACGTAAGTGGCGCAACGACAGATATTCCCGCCCATGGATTCGTCGATGTTCGTGTCGGTCGGCTTTGGTGTGTGCTTAAGCAACGCCACGGCGCTCATAATCTGTCCGCTCTGGCAGTAGCCACACTGAACCACGTCCTCCGCCACCCACGCATCCTGGACCACACGTCCAACTGGATCCTGATTCATGGCCTCGATGGTCACCACCGAGCGTTTCCCAATTAGAGAAACAGGAATCATGCAGGACCGCGCAGCAACACCATCCAGATGCACAGTACACGCGCCGCAGGCGCTCACGCCGCAGCCGTATTTAGTGCCAGTCATTTTCAGTTCCTCACGCAATACCCAAAGGAGTGGTGTTGACGGATCAACATTTACCTCTCTGGGTCGTCCATTGATCGTAAGTTGATAACTGGCCATTCTTCCTCCTATCTTCCTTGTGGACACGGCGTGCCTGCCTCCACCCAACGACGAGTGGCGGCAACAAATTGTTGATGTGACATCGGCGGCAGTGTTCGTGTCGAACCGTCCGGCCGCCGGCCGGGATTCCAGGCCCAAAGCACGAGCGCCTCATCCGTGTGATGCTTTAACAGTCCCGGTCCGTCGAGGTTGTGATTTTTCGACCGATCGGTAACCGCTCGACAAACGGCAGCGCTCGACAAAGGTTTGTCATTAAGGTCCTGCCATTTCATCGATAGAGGCGCCAGATGCCAGTTGTGACCTCCAGGCACACCCGTAGTGTCGGCATTGCTCTCCTGATGACAGCTTGCACAGTTCAGGCCAGGCACTCCTTTGCCTTCCGGACCACGAACCACGTTGGCGAAGTGACGTTCGCGGTTGTCTCCTTGCTGTGGATAGTTCGTCGCGGTGTGGCAGTTGATGCAGCGCGGGTGGATTAGAACAGAATAAACTTCATCCCACGCGGCCAGGCCCGGGGCATTGTTCGGGGCAAAATGATTTGTGTCAGCAAATTGGTTGGACGCGTCCGAGGTCATTACCCATGACCCGAATGCGAAGAGGAGTGCAGAGATTAGAACCGCGGCGGTACCATAACGCATCACAAAGCATCCTCCCGGGACTCGGCTACGAGTCGTTATGCTTCTCAGTCAACCTCGTGTCCATTGCGTCCCCGCTAAACAGGGGGTTGACTCGGGAACTTGCTCGCCAATGTTGTCCGCAATTGGCCGCAGCAAAGGGGACGCTAACCAACTTTCTAAGCCCTTGGATCAAATTCTCAGTGTGTCGGTGCAAATAACTTTACCACTTTGAAGTCATCGGTTGTACCAATTTTTTGTATTAACAGATTGCCTTGAGATTGCAGTTCGGAACGTACCCTTGCGCTTGTCGGTTTGAAACACCAACTATGATGTACGACATGAGATCTCCTTTAGATCGACTAGCAGGTCTCGCCCGACAGTGGAATGTCGAGATTGAGAAAACGCTTGAAACCGATTGGACCTTTCAGTTGCACTTCGAACTTAAATCCGCCATTTAATAAAGCGAACTTAGTACTTGGAGCTTAGTTCTTTGCTTCGGCTTACATTATCGAACAAAGTTTCAAGCACCAAGTTCAAAGCTCGGTGTTTTTGACTGTTTTCCTTTCCAATGAAAAACAACAAGGCGTAGAATTACCGCTACCGGAAGGGAGATGACGCATGACCGATGAGAAGCAGTCAGAGTTACTAACTCAAATACTCGAACCCGCAACAGCAAAGACTGCGCAGCTGCCTCGTCTTCCGCCGAGCGCGAATGTTGATGATTTTTGTGCCGGCCAGGGTCAGATTCTCGGCATGATTGCCGCGAACGCGCCGCTCAGCGAAATTCTCAAACACCTGGTGCTCTTGATAGAGGCGCAGTCACCGGGCATGCTCTGTTCGGTGCTCCTTCTTAGCGAAGACGGCGATCACGTAAAACACGGAGCCGCGCCGAGTCTTCCTGAAGATTATGTTAAGGCGGTGGACGGCGCTCCCATTGGGCCGAAGCATGGTTCGTGTGGGACGGCGATGTACCGAGGCGAGCCGGTGGTTGTCACCGATATTTTTACAAATCCTCTCTGGGAGGATTACCGCGAGCTGGCAGCCGGGAGTGACCTGCGCGCTTGCTGGTCCACTCCGATACTTTCAGGCCGGGGCAAGGTGCTCGGTTCGTTCGCGATGTATTACCACGAACCGCGCACGCCCACCGGCGATGAAGCCGGCTTGACCGACGTCGCCACGCGCATTGCTGGTCTCGCAATTGAACATCAGCTAGCACGAGAAATACTCGCCCGTACTCAAGCTCAACTGGCTCAGTCTACTTACGCTGCTAATACAAATAAGGCCGTCGCCTCCGCCGCTCAAGAACTTCGACAACAGCTGGAGGCAATCGTTAACAACGCTGGGGAGTGCCTTGAATTACTCAATGAAGACCCGCCCGACATTGTGCGCCTGCGGGAAACACTCAAGCAGATTTCCGGGGATGGACGCCGCGCCCACGAAGCCATTACTCCGATTCAACCTCCCAAGTAGCTTAGTCCAAGGTCTCGGTCTTAAGTCTCAGGTCTCAAGTCCGGGTCTGAGGTCACACAATGGGCAACCCTCAATCGCCACTCGGCAATCATTTGACCTTGGACTTTGGATTGAATCGGCAATTGCCAATCGGCAATCGCCAATCCCTTTCCGCCACTGTTTCTTGATATCCTCCAGTTAGACTCCACCCTAAATGACTACCCAGATCGCTATAGTCCTCGTTTTGTTGTTGGTCGCGCTCGTCCTCTTCGCCCTCGAGCGTATTCCTATCGAAATTGTTTCAATCGTCTTAGTGATGGCTCTGATCATCACCCGCACGCTCACAGTGACTGAAGCGTTTGCCGGTTTCGGGAATGACATTGTCATCACCATCGCTGGCCTCTTTATTCTGACCGGAGGGTTGGCCAAGACCGGCGTGGTCGATGCGGTAGGTAGGCGTTTGCACCGTTTCGCCGGTGAAGGTGAATTTATAATTACCGCCTTGATCATGGTGGCCGCCGCGCTTTCCGCCGCCGTCATGAAAAATACGACTACCACTGCCATGTTTCTCCCGGTGGTGCTGGGCATCGGTCTGCGGCGAAATATAAGTCCTTCGAAACTGCTGATCCCGCTCGCCTTCGGCGCCATCCTCGGCGGCACCTGCACCTTAATTGGAACATCGACCAATCTCGCAGTCAGCGGCGCGCTCCCACGTTATGGCATGGAGCCATTTACGATGTTTGAGCTGACAAAGGTGGGCGTGCCGATTGTCGGCGTCGGCATGCTCTATATGTTGTTGCTTGGCATTCGACTTTTGCCGCGACGTGAATCCGCGAAGTCCCTTACCGAGCAGTACCACGTGCGGCAATACATGACCGAGGTGATCGTCCTGGACGATTCGCCGCTGATTGGTAAGACGCTTGGCGAAGCTCGCATCGGTGAAGATCTGGATCTGACTGTCCTCGGGATTCTGCGAGGTGACAAGCAGTACCGGATTGCGCCACACCCTCACGAAAAAATTCAAGCTGACGATCTACTGCTGGTTCAGGGCCGAGTGGAAGACATTCTCAGAGTAAAAAGCGAAGCGGGCATCGAGATCAAGGCGGACTTCACTTTAAGTGATGCGGTTCTTGAGGGAAGCGATGTTGAACTATTCGAGGCGATGGTGCCGAAGGGATCCGATTTCATCGGCCGTACTTTGAAGCGCTTACAGTTTCGGCGGCGCTACCAACTGGTCGTCCTCGCCATCAACCGGCATGGAGTCAATCTGCTTTCGAAGTTAAGCAAAGTAAAAATAAGGTTTGGAGACGTGCTCTTGATCCAGGGCAACCGTGAGCACATTGAAAACCTCGCCGCTGATGATCACATATTGTTGCTCGAAGAGATTTCGGAACGTCAGTCGCGGCCGACAAAGCGGCGTTGGGCGCTGCTGGCTTTTGGCGTGTTTCTCTTTTTCTCCGTCACACACCTGGTTCCCTTGCCCGTTGCGGTCCTGACCGGGGTTTTAATACTTTTAGCAACGCGATCGGTGCGCACCTCGGAGATGTACGAGATGATCGATTGGCGACTGATTATTCTCATCGCCTGCATGATCAGTTTTGGCGTCGCGATGGAAAAGACGGGCGCCGATCACTACGTTGCGGGGTTCATCATCAGGGCCACCGCACATTACGGCCCCACCGCAGTCCTGGCTGGTTTTTTCATCATGACGGTGGCGCTCACGCAGCCGATGTCCAACCAGGCAGCCGCGCTAGTCATGCTGCCAATTGCTGCGAAGTCCGCGCTCGCCCTCGGCCTCAACCCGAGGACATTTGCGGTGGCGGTGACTTACGCAGCCTCGTGTTCTTTTCTTACTCCACTTGAACCTGCGTGTGTGCTTGTCTACACACCCGGACGTTATCGCTTCTTTGATTTTGTGAAGGTCGGCTCGATCCTGACGATCGTTGTGTTTGCGATCGTGATCTGGCTGGTTCCGATTTTCTGGCCGTTGCAGCCGTAACGGCTGGTTCCGGGTTTCAGGTTTTAGGTTTTAGGTTTCAGGTTTTAGGTTTCAGGTTTTAGGTTTCAGGTTTCAGGTTTCAGGTTTCATTCACACCGGGCTAGCCCGGTGGCAGACCGCCCGCGGAGCTAGTTAACTTTTTTAACGGTTTCTTGTGGAGAGTCTCTTCACGCCGAAGGCGTGAGATGTAATAGCCCAGGGCAACGCCCTGGGTTAAGAGCACCACACAACCCAATCGCCGACCCTCGATGGGTCGGCGAATACTAAATAGAGGGCTTGGTCTTGTGAC